>PADE01000100.1 GCA_002702965.1 Planctomycetaceae bacterium | reverse complement strand
CAACCAGTAGGAATAGAACTGGGCGTTGCGGAGCGTGAAACGCAGACTTGCGGTCTGGCCTTTGAGGTCAGCCAGGTCACCGTTGGCCCATTTCACCGGCCCGCGCAGTTGATTGCCGGTTAGCCGCTCAGACGTGGCCACCACCTGGCCAACTCCGTTCAGGATCTCCACGCTAAGCTCACCCTGGGGGGCGTCGACGTTGACCAAAAGCTGGGAGCCGGGCACCGTAAACGGTTTGGTCCGGACGAACCCCGCGGTGTCGGTGGCGTCCAGCGAGATGAACCCGTCGCGGCGGAGCACCGCTAGGCAGACGGCGCCGTTGTCGCGATCCGGCTTGAAGCCTGGAGCGGGAACCCATTTCCCGCCCTTGAGCATCATTCCCCCGCGGTATTTGAGGCCGGTGTAATAGAACCACAGCTCATCGCCGCGCAACACCGCATCGGAAGGCCCGAGGATCTGGGTGAGGTCATAGGCGCCGCTGCCGACCCGCGATGAGCCGATGAACGGCTTGCGATCGCCGTGGCGCGTCCAGTTCTTCAAATCGCGGCTGGAGGCAAGGTGTACCAGGTGAAAGCCCTCGGTGTTGGAATAGTTGGGAACGGGGCTGGTAGCGTGGTACATCGACGGCATCCCGATGTAGAGCCCCTCGTAGCGAAAGATCCCCATATTGTAGACGTCGACATTGAAGACGGCCGGATCGGGTTTGTTGTAGGGCGGCAGGAAGTTGGGATCGGTCAGGCGGGCCTCGATCGCCTGGCGGCCGATCTGCTGGTCTTTGTCGTCGGCGTGGAAGACCAGACCGTGGTTGGTCCAATTCTCGAAATCCTCGCTCGTGGCCAGCCCCACCGATCGCCCGTAGGGGCCCCCGATTTTCACCGTCAGCAGGAACCGCCCCGACTGTGGATCGTACGAGAAGTTGGCCTCATCCCCGCTGGGCACGCCTGCCACGTTTGGCAGCATCTGCCAATGATTCCCGTCGGCCGAGACGGCAAATCCGCGCGGCGGCAAGGCCGCTTTATAGCGGCGCCGTGGATCCGGATCCTGTTCGTCATAGACCAGCGTGTAGATCCCCATGTCCGGCTGCCGCCCCGGCGTCCAGTGCAGGCCGTCGCTGCTGCTGAACCAGCGGAAGAGCGAGGTGGGTCCGGCCGTGTCGGCGACTAGGAACCTGTAGATCTTCTGCTGCGGAATCCAGAGGGGCGCGCAGCGGATCTGAAGGCCTCCTTTGGGCTGGTCGGGATCAGGCCGAATGACCGCCCCCTTCTTGGCGGCCGGGTGCATCGTCCGCTGCAGCGTTGCGATCTCGGCAATCCCGTGACTGTCCAGAAACAGCTGACGCTGCCCGAGAGGGATCTCGATGGTCGTGCTGTCTTTGGGACGAAGATCTGGGGGGGCGATCTGCTGCGCGCTTGCCGCACCGGCCGGCAAGAGCATCGGCACTACCGCCAGGCATCGTCCAATGATTGTCAAGGGTGAGGATTGCATCGTGGTGTTCATTGTCCCGCGGCCCGTGTCGAGTGTGAAGCCTGCGCAGAGTCGGAATCCCGAAAACTGAACTCGCAGCTAAGCCAAATCGGACCCGGCCAAGATGGCATGGTGACTCCTTCGCGACACTCAGCTCACCGACGAGGGCGTCGCCGAACTGAAAAAGCCGTTGCCGAACTGCGAGATCATCGAGTAGCCTTCCCACGCAGGCCCTCAGTCGGTCAATCCGCCACCACCCACACGCCACCTCGCCAGGCTCTCTATTGGTAGCAGTTGGATCCGCGATCCGCAGGAGCCACACATGAAATGTCTGCTGGTTGGCTTGGTGCTGGGCGCGGCGGGCGGCCTGCACTGGCCGGCCGGGATCGACATCGCGGCCAACGGGGCTCCAGGCATTTCGGCACGGGCCGTGAAATCGTTTGAGCGGTACGCAGCGTAATGCCCGATGCTAGACCGGACGGTGAAACCCACCGGTTCCGGACAAGTCCTGTTCACGGTCCAAATTTGAACAGGCTCTCGATTTTCCCGACGTTGGCTGTCATCCTTTGCGATAGCAAGCGATGATCCGTTACCCGAAAAGGAGCCCCCTGATGCACCCAATGCAATACGATCGCCGGTCTTGTCTCCGTCAGATGCTCTATGGATCTGCCGGTCTCTTCAGCCCGGTCGTCTTCGACAGCAAGCGCACCGACGCGGCGGCGATCGGTCCGAACGAAAAGATCAAGGTCACCAAAATCGAGACTTTCGTTCTGCGGAACTCCTGGGTCTTCGTAAAAATCTCGACCGATGCGGGGATCACTGGTTGGGGCGAAATGCTCAAGGACGACGCCAAAGCATGCGCAGCCGGAGCGCTTGAAGTGGCCGACTACTTGGTAGGCCAGGATCCGCGCCCGGTCGCCCACCACTGGCAAGCCATTCACCGCGGAGCGTTCTACCGCGGCGGTCCTATCAAAACCGCCATCTCCTCNGGCATTGATCAGGCGCTCTGGGATATCACGGGGAAATGCTACGGCGTCCCCGTCTACAAACTCCTGGGCGGTCCCACGCGCCAGCGCGTTCGAGTCTACGGTCGAGTCAGCGAGGAAACCGGCGTGACCGCCATGAAAGTCGGGCCCGGCACCACGCGTACGCCCTTCAAATACGTGGAAGGCAAAAAGTTCGTCGACGAAGTCACCGAACGCTTCAAGGCCCTGCGTGAAAAACACGGCTCGGGTGTCGATATCGGCATCGACTTTCACGGAGCCGTGCAGCCGCCGACGGCGGCACTGCTCATCAAGGCCTTGGAACCGTATCACCCATGGTTCTACGAAGAGATTGTACAGTGCCTCAACGTGGACGTGATGGCCGAACTCGCGAAGAAAACCATCATCCCGATCGCCACCGGCGAACGCATCTTTACCAAGTGGGGTTTCCGAGAAATCCTCGAAAAGCGAGCCGCCGTCATCCTGCAACCCGACCCATGTTACGCTGGCGGCATTACAGAACTGAAGATTATCGCGGGCATGGCCGAGGCGTACTACACACCGCTCGCTCCACACAATCCCCAAGGGCCCTGCTCGCTCGCCGCTGGCCTGCAAATCGCCGCATCGATCCCCAACTTTCTGATTCAAGAGCGGGGTGACAACGAGTACAGCAATCTGCTCGCCAAACCCTTGCCACCGGTAAAGAACGGCCATCGTCCCCTCCCGACCGAGCCTGGCCTCGGCATCACCATTGATGAGGACAAACTCATGGCTCAAGTCGGTGAACCCGCCTCGTACCTTGCCAGGTTCGACCCGGACGACGGATCGGTCGTGGATTGGTAAGCTGCCCCGCGCAGTTCGCGATCAGCGAATCGAGTCGCTTCGGTGACGGAGGGCGAACATGGAGAATCGGAGAGTGACATGGACAAACGGCAGTCGTTCGCTGAAAGGAATCGTTGCCGGTGAGACGGGTACCGGTGCAACTTCGCAAGCCCAAGAGGGCAGGAGCAGATCCTCCAGTGGATTGACATCGAATCGCTTCGCGCTACACGACAGGTAACCACTCCCTACACCGCCACCGGCGTAGGGAGTCGAGGCTGCAACTATCCGAATGAACGCCGTTTCCAGCGGAGGTAACTACCGATACCGCACCTTGAAATCCACTTCCGTGATCCGTGAAGTGGCTTGCGGCGATACGGTTTCGAGCCGAATGTCGAGTCGGTTTGCTCCCATGCTCACTGGAGGCATCGTGAACCGCAGCTGAGACACGGTCTGTTCCACCGCTTCGAGGGCACGGTCATTCAGTTGGATCTGTAAGTTGGCAGTGTCGCTGGCTGAGATCGTCAACTCGGTCGACTCGAGCGTCCCGTCCGCGGCGGCCTTTCCGAGGTCATCGGCGATGAACAACTGCAGCGCGCGGTGTTTGTTGTTTNCGGTGAGNTGGACCGGCAATTGTTTGTTACCACCCTGTTCCCTCGTCCGATGATTCATGTCGACCGTGACCAGGTAACGTTTGTNCTTGCCGATCAACGCTGCCGGGTCGCCGATCTCCTGAAGCGCCTGGCGTTTGTCGCCACGAAAGGGAAACGCGCCGTGACAATCGTAGTTGAACAGATAAACGCTCGTCGCGCCCTGGGCCCAAACGGCTGCCGCACCTGCGCGAAGCATTTCCAGCGACGCATTGGTGATTCCCTGTTGGTTTGGTTTTTTGTAGCCGCGAACGTAGTACTCAAGGCCGCCGGCCACCGCGCATTCGGTTCCCTTTGCCAGTTGGGCGAACCCCGCGACATCCGCATCCATGTCGAGATAGCCCGGTGCCATCGGAATCACCATGTCCACCCAGCGATTCCTGATCCACGTTGGCACGTCCAAGCCGATCTGCCGGCACTCGGCAAGGTGTGGGGGCACACGGACCAATAACCGCAGGCGTTTACCTTTGGTCTTGCCGATTGCATCCAGTTGCTGGCGCACCGATGAGACGAAACGGCTCATCGTTTTCGCACCCTGCGCTTCGTCACCGTGGCGGAAGTAGTAGACGTGACGCAGAAAGTCCATCTCGAAACCATCGACTTCATAACGGGTGCAGATCTCCTTGATAATGTCCAACTTGCGTTGGCGAACCTCGGCGTGTGCGTAATCCATCGCCCAGGTGTACTTGTAGGGTGCGCTGTACCAGGGTGGAATCGCCTTCCCGATTAACAAGTGGGTTCGCTCGCGTTCCCAGTCGCTCCGCAGCGAGGGCCAACGGTCGACGTAGTCCTTGTGGATGTCATTCATGCGGAGTGAGGGTATGAACAGAAAACCGTGCTTGTGGGAGTGGCGCTGCCAGACCTCCAGTGGATCAATACCGCGCTGGTTCAAGGAGAGGACATTGTTGGCGACGCGTTTGAAGTACATGTCTTCGAATTGGCCGTCTTTGACGTGCCGGCCGTCGTAGACTTCTGCCACGCGCGTTGGGAACCACATCTGCTCGTCGCTGAATTGCGGGCAAGGCAAAAATGCATCGATTTGCGTGCCCGGCAGGTCATTCAGCACGTGACACAGTTGCTCTTCGCTCATCGGCGCGTCGAACTTGTAGAAGACGGGCGTTCCACAATCGCTGTTCAAGAGCAGCTTTGGCGGCCAGGCACCCGCCGCTCGCTCGGCTGCGGCGAGTGAGGTGGTTACCAGACAGCAGACCAGCGCCAATCCAACCTGAACGTAGCGGGCCATGGAGTTGTTCCCTCGGTTGGAAATGGTTCGTGAACAGCAGGGGTTTCCCGGCGGGGCGAACCATAACATAACAGCCTGGGGCATCGTTCGCCGCCTGGCGCATACCCCGGCGCGGCGTTCCGGGAGTGTGCTTGCCGCATGTTCGACAACCTGGGGCCGCGCACGCGGCGCTGCAGACGGGACTGCGACGGTGTCAGAGTCCGGTTTGAATCCTGCTCCTGACCCGGTATTCAGGTCGCCCGCTGTGGTCCATCCCCCCCCAATCCGCGCGAAGCGCTACACCGATCGTCTCGGGAGACCCCACGGAAATAGGCGGGCCCCAGATGGCTGGTAGACCGGCCCTGTTGCCCATTGTTCGCGGCGCGTCGCCTTTCGTGGAAAGGACGATCAGCGAAATCACCACGCCGCCCGTTGACGGCTATTTCGCCACGCGCGTATACACGTCACGGAGTTTGGGCAGCTCTTTGCCATCCCGCTTGACCGAACCGACAATGTCGAGAGATTTACCATCCTTCTTGAACAACCAGCAACCTTCACCGGTTAGCTCTTGGCCGTCCACGGTACCGGCATCGGTAAACTGCCAACCCCATTCGTGATCGTTGATTTTCCAGATGATCACCTGCCAAACCATACTCGTTCCGACGCTGAACCCTTTGATGTGCCTGGTCCTGGCGTCAAACGTGAACAGGGTCCTTGAAACACCGGTCCCGCCGACATCATCCCATTGGATTCCCTTGCCGTCTGCAATCCACTTGAAATGGGAGTAGCCCGTGATCTTCTCCCCCTGNTTTTTGGCTTGTCCTGGCCAGTCAGAGATCAGTGTAACGTCCACGACCCAGCGACCGGCGACGAGTGAACCAAACTCCTTGAATTCGGCAGCGCTGGATGTTCGCTCTTCGCCACGGGCCAAACTGCTTGAGATGGCAACCACAAACATAAAGGCAACAACGGTCGGTCTCGACATGGTATTCTCCGGTACAAATGCTCAAATTGTCTGACGCCACCGGTCCGTTTTATTGCCGGCACGATGTGGATTGTCAAGTTATCTCAGGGGAGTCGGTTGGCCTGATGTGGGCAGTCTTTGCACCTGCGGATTAGCCCTTCGCGCGCACTTGTCGTGTGTCGCATCGGACAGAGTTTACACAGCGCTGGCGCGAATGCACTGCNGCCGAAGCAGAGAGGGGGTGCGGCACCGGGACTTCGCGACCACCGAAAAGTTCGACGCTGCGACCGGTCCGCCCAGGCCGCGAAAACTGGTTCCCCCTTGCGATTCAGCCGCATTCGCGGCAGGACCTGACAAGGCCCCCGGCTTTGGGCCGCAGAGTTTCGTATGCGAAAGCCATTCCGCAAGTCGTTTGAAGTTCGTACGCCCGGCAGGATCCAAACCCGCAAACCTCCTCAAGGCCAAACCGTCGAATCAGTACGACGGCGCGTAGTGTTTGTGCCGGATGCGTGGCGTAAAAGAATACAGCTTTGCATTTTCCAAATGGAATCGCAGTTTGAGCGGTCGGGCTTGGATCAGGTGGCAGTCTTTTTGGCCCTTCCATCGAACAACGTGTCGCACGCTATCGGAGGTGAGCGGTACGCAGGCCTGTTTGGAAAAACCGTCGATGACCCGCCCCTCGACATCGAGGGCTTCGACCACGATCGATCCCTGTTTGGCGTTGGCGTTCAATTCGAGCGTGTCGCCAAGGAACATCAGCGGTTTGGTGGTCAGCGTCCCTCGTTCGTCGGCATTGATCGAGACAAAGCCGTCGATGCGCAACGTCGCCAAGCCGACACCCTTGCGAGGTTCGGTGGCATTCGGGTCACGTTTCGGAGGATCGCCCTTGAAGTTCCACCAATTGCGTCCGTTTTGGGCCATGTAGTAGAACCAAATCTCGTCGCCCCTCACGATCGGTTCCGGTGTAAAGTACGGTGACACCGTTCCCCAATCCCACTCCTTGTCCTTCTTTCCATANGGCAGNAACACCGCCTCAACAGCGATGCGCTGCCAGTCCCGGTCCTTCTGCAAGTCACTCTGCGAGATCGCTCCGTGTCTGCCCACTCGCGACCAGGTGAGGCCGTTGCGGCTAAAGACCAGCTGTAAATTCTTGCGGTCGGTCCACGGTTTATCCGGCGGCAGCGGCTTGAGTGTTTCGCTGTGATACGCGGCGATCAGTCCCACGTACACATCGCCATACGTCATTGGCGCCATCTGATAGAACTGGGTCCGCAGCGGCACATCCAGCTTGGCGCGTCGCAACACCGTCACTTTGGGCGACCAGTGCAGGAAATCTTCGCTTTCGGTGCGACTGACAATTCGGGTGTTCGGCGGACCAAATCGCAAGATGGCGACATAGCGTTGTTGCCGGCGGTCCCAAAACGGACAAATCTGCGTGTCGCTGAATGGAATGAGCGCGGTCTCCGGGTGCGCTTTCCAATGGATGCCGTCGGCCGAATAGCCAGCACTGGTCATCCAGGATTTCGCGGTGCCGTCGGGATTGCAGCTAAACAGCATCTTGTAACGCTTCGCCGGATTAGCTTCGATCGGATCCTTGAAAATGCCCGCGGCTTGAAATCCCTGAACCGCTGGATGCTCGACAATGTTGGTGCCGTCCTTTTCGTCAATGATCGTTTTGTTCCAGTCGATGCCGTTCTTCGAAGTGGCGTAGCACAGAAGACCCGCTGACATGGCGGGCTCTTTGACTTTGCGCCAAAGCTGATACCACATCTTGAAGAGCTGCTCCTGTTTATCGTAGATCACGGTGCCGTAACCTGGCCCTGATTCTTCCCACGGCTTGTCGCGGACCAGCACCGGATTGCGCGGATGTTTCACTGGTTGATTCAAGACCTTTTCGGCGTGCGCGAGCGATTCAATAATGTGGTTGTCAATAAAAAGCTGTGTCCCTCGCAGGATGATCGCGTCGCCGACGATCTCGTCATTCAAATCTTTGAAAAGTCCGGGCGGTGCCTTGAGCTGGCAGGGCGCCGTCGTGCACGCGCACAAAATCGTTAACAGGAATACGAGACTCGAAAACATACGATGCTCTCTGGGTTCCATTGCCGCGTCCTTTTCCTTGCGAAGAAACTGTGTTCGGTTGTCCGGCAAGATGCGGTCTCATCGTTCGCAGGGTACACGCGCCGTCCGACGAAGCAGACGCCTGTGGACAACAAACGGCCTGGCGGGCACTCACGCCGGCCCCGCAGACGCGCACCATCGGCTGGACATCGGCACCGGACCGCCTCCGATGCGAACTTGATATTCCGCACGACTGACCACCGCCCGCAGGACTGGCAGCCAGGCCGAGGAGTCGAACTCTAGCCCAACACGCCCCGATTCTGCTCGATTCGCACCAGACTGTTCTTCAAGCCAGACGGCAGGTCGGGGATCAGGCGGGCCTGGCCGTAGTCGATCAGCGTGTGGAAGATGGTGGCCAACAGATCATCCGGTTTTTGCGGAGAACCCACCGCCTCACCGCCGTCGCGTGTGGAACGGCCGATCAATTGACCGTCGGTCAAACCCCCGCCGTAAAGCATCAGCGGTGCCAGACGCGGCCAATGGTCACGCCCGCCGAGCTTGTTGATCTTGGGAGTCCGGCCCATCTCGCCACAGCAGACTAACAAGATGTCCTCCGACAGCCCTCGGGATTCCACATCTTCGATGAAGGCCGATACGGCGTGATCAAACGGCTCGATCACCAACGGCTTGCCCTGCTCCACCGCCACATTGTTCACGTCCGAATGAAAGTCCCACACAAACTCGCTGTGAATCGTGATGAAGCCGCATCCGGCCTCGCACAGCCGCCGAGCCAGCAATAGCATCTTGCCCAGCGTCTTGGTATGGGCGGTGTACCAGGGAAGATTGTTCTTCGCCTTGCCGTTGCTGTCGGTCCAATGCCGTGCATTAAAAAATCCGCTGGTGTCATACCGCGCCAGCGTGCGAGGATCTTCCTTGGAAAGATCAAATGCGTCGGCCACGCCTTTGATGACCAGTTCCATCGCCTGGCGGTTCAGACCGTAGACTCCGTCGGTCTCTGCCAGATTGTCCAGCCGCCGACGAACATTATCCAGGGTGTACAACAGATTCTGCCGGTCCTGAAAACGATCTCGCGGCAGACTCAGCTTCATCGCCTCCTGCAGCGGCCCTTTGCCGCCCGGCATGAACGGCGTAAACGCCTTGCCCAAAGCGCCCGTCGCATCGAATTTGCCGAAACGCTCACCCAACGATTTCTGTTCCGAATCAATCGACTGGGGGATCATGAACATCGAATTGGGTAACCCGGTTCGTCGATCATTCGTCCCGGCCACGCGAGAATAGACCGCGCCGATACTGGCGTTCTGAATCGTGGGACTCACGATTGGCAGCACTCCGCCATGCTGCGTTCCGGTCTGATAGTTGCGAATCACCGCCATTCGATGGGCATGTCGTGACAGCTTCCGCAGACTGCTGCCAAAGCGGGTGCCGGGCACGCTGGTCGCGACATCCCCGCCCACCGTGGCGATCCCGCCCGGTGCATCCAGCTTGGGATCGAAGGTCTCATGCTGGGTGGGACCCCCTTGCTGAAACAGGAACACCACCGATTTGCCGGTTGTCGCCTTCAGCAACTGCTGGGCAATGGCCGCTTGCGGACCCNCCATTCCCAGTGAATAGCCGCCCAATCCTAGCGCCCCAATTTGCATAAAATCCCGCCGGCCCAGACGACGCGAACGCGAGATGTGGTCCGACAGCGACAGCATAATCGATCCCCTTACCAACCCAAACGACTGACGGCTCGTGCCAAACCGGACCCGTCCATCATATTGGAGATGCCGGTCAATTCAAAGCGGAAGTTCCCACGACGGGCCGACTTATCTCACGGGGCTCGCCAATGTGAGACGGCTCGTTGCGGATTGCGACCCCACCGCTCGACACCACGGGCCCGTGGCCGAGGACCTCGCCCTTAGCGAGGCGTCGTGAGACTCGATCCTCCCATCCTGGATCCAAGTCGGGACAGTCAGAATTCCTCATAATACCCCCACCTCGACGCCCACTGCCGCCGCGGCTAGCACGGCTATCGCCAACTTTTTCGTGGCCTGTATGCGATCCGCCGCTGCTTCTTTCCTCCGCTGGGCGCTGCATGCCACGGTGAGCACAAGTACGCTTGCTGCCGAGCAGACACGCTTGCTGCCGAGCAGAGAAGGACGTTGATAAAACGGTCTCGATCACGTATTTTATGGGTAGTTGTCCACCTGTTTCCGCCCTGGACAGGCCAATCAGATCGGATGTCATCATGTTTCGCATCGAAGCCTCGGGACCGTCGTCCAGATACTGTGATGGGATGAGTCGGCGCAGCTTTACGCAGATTGGCGTCGCCGGGATAGCCAGTGTTTCCTTGGCCGATGTGTTGCGAGCCAAAAGCGCTTCCGAGCGCCTGGGCCACGCAAAGAAGGACACGTCCGTCATTCTAGTCTGGCTGGACGGCGGCCCCAGTCACATGGACCTGTGGGATATGAAGCCGGATGCACCGGCTGAGTATCGCGGTCTCTGGCAGCCCATTAGTACGAACGCGCGGGGGATCGAGATCAGCGAGTGCTTTCCGAAGAAGGCCAAGGTCGCTGACAAGTTTTCGATCGTGCGATCCCTTTGCAACAATCAGACCCACCACGAACCAGCTTCCCGCCAGATGTTGACTGGTCGAGATAACCGCGGCGCTGACAACAAGCGGGCCAAGTACCCTTCGATCGGTTCGATTGCGACCAAGGTGTGCGGCTCACGCCGCCAGGGAATACCACCCTATATTTCGGTTCCCGTGGCATCGACGATTGGTCACGTTCCCGGTTATCTCGGAGCGAGTTATCTGGGAATCCAGCATGATCCCTTCCAGACCGGCGGTGACCCAAACAAGGCTGATTTTCAGATCAAGAACCTCACCCCACCGACCGGCATCAGCGTTCAACGCCTCGAGGATCGCGCGGGGTTACGAAAGCAATTTGATAACTGGCACCGCGAGCTGGACAAGTCGAACGCATTTGGAGCCATGGACAAATTCGACCAGCAGGCATTCGAGCTCGTCGCCGGTTCCACCGCTCGCAAGGCCTTCGACATCAGCCTCGAGGACGACCGCGTCCGCGACCGCTATGGACGCAACAGTTGGGGTCAAAGCGCGCTGCTCGCCCGACGACTTGTCGAGGCTGGTTCGACGTTCGTCACGGTGCACTGCGGCGGTTGGGACAGCCACTGGGAGCTCGAAGCGTCCATGAAAGATCAGCTGCCACGGCTCGACTCCCTCGTCTCGGCGCTGTTCGAGGATCTCGCCACCCGCGGGTTGCTCGATCAGGTCCTGGTGGTGGTCGGCGGTGAGTTCGGCCGCACGCCATTCATGAATACCGGCCACGATAAAGGCAAGCCCGGCCGCGACCACTGGGGCAACACTTTTTCCTGTCTGTTTGGCGGAGGTGGCGTTCGTGGCGGTCAGATTGTCGGCGCCTCAAACGACCGTGGTGAATACGTGACCGACCGACTTGTCACACCCAGCGACTTTCACGCGACTATTTACCATGCGCTTGGCGTGGACCCGGACATCCACTTGCTCGACCTGGCGGGAAGACCCGTTCCCGCAGTCGTCAACGGGAAAGTCATTACAGAGCTGTTCTAATCGGATGTCGCATTGAGCGAGCTCGCTCANTGCACCAGCGATCCAAGCCACTGCGCCAGTTCTTTCACATCCGCTGCATCCCTTTGCACCACATCTCGTCAGGCTGGCACACGCGTCGCCACTACGGCCTTTGAAAAGACTCCAGGTACGTCTGTCCATCCGCTTGAGCTTGCGAACCCCTGGAGGCTCAGCGTGGCCCGAGGTGCCCCCGTTCGTACGGCTGGAGCGTGTGTGATTTCCCGGTGGGTATTCGCCAGAGCAGCGCGGAGCGACCGCGCCGTGCAGAACTTGCGACCGTTCATCAGATAGACTGGATCCTCACCCGCCAGCCTGCATCACTAGTGGTTGCCGGCATTCGGTAACGCTATCAACGAATGCTCCGTGGGAGGAAGAACGTGTCGACTTCAGAGCAGACAGTCCGATTGGACTCCGAGCGCGTCGTCACGGTCCTCGCAATCGGTGCGGTTCTGATGGCCACCGTGGTGGACCGGCCCATGTGCGTCCAGACGACCCACGCCGCAGAAGCAGAATCGGAGAGAGACACGCCCGAGGCTGTACGAGACATGGTGCTGATTCCGGCCGGTGAGTTCGTGATGGGGACCAGCGCGGATGAGGTGAAACAACTTGCGACCCGCTACGACGTTGACCCGAGCCTATTTCTGACCGAGTCGCCGCAACGGAAAGTGAAACTGAAGGCGTTCCTGATCGACCGACACCCGGTGACCAACACCCAGTATCACGAGTTCCTGGGCGCGACCGGTTACAAATCGTGGAAACCTCATCGGCGCACCAAAGGCCGGGACCACCACCCCGTGACCAATGTCGCCTGGCCTGACGCGGTTGCCTACGCACGCTGGGCCGGGTTGCGGTTGCCGACCCAAGAGGAGTGGGAGAAAGCCGCTCGCGGGACCGACGGCCGCGTGTATCCCTGGGGGAACGACTGACGTGATGATGCGACCCGCGCGGATGACCTGGATTCGCCCCGCACGCGTGCCAACACGACACCCGTGGGGGCATTCCCGGCCGGTGCGAGCCCTTACGCGGTCCTGGACATGTGCGGAAACGTGGCCGAATGGACGGCCACGCGCATGCCTCCAGACACGATCGGCAACACCGGTTTCTGGGTGATCAAAGGAGCGTCCGGGGTCAACAGCCTACGGTACAACTTTCGCTGCGCCGCCCGGAACTTCTCCGCCCATGAGTACCGAGGGCAAAGTTATCTGGGTTTCCGCTGCGTCAAGGACATTCCCGCGCCCCCCGCGCTAGCCAAGATCCCAGCGGCCGAAGGACCTCGCACCGCGTTGTACGGCAAGGAACGGATCCGCGTTGGCTTCTATCAAGGCGGACATACGGGCGTGATTCAGGTACCGTACTTTCCGGACGCCACGTTTCTGTTGAACGTCCCGGAAGTGGCCGGCAGCGCCGAACTCGGATCGACCCGAGGCGGTCCGACTCAATGGACGGCAAATGACGACGGATCCTGCCAGTACACATTTGTGTTACCCAGGAAAGCCGAGTATTACGTCAAGCTGGTGCCAAACTTCGACCACGTTGACCTGACAATCCGAATCCGAAACCTCACCGACAAGCCATTCACTAAAGTCTTTACCAATACATGCTTCAATCCCCACGGAGCGCCCTACTTCTTCGACCCGGAACGCGCGCGGTCGTTTGGATGAACCGACAACGGATCGACAAGTCTTCTAAAGATCCCCTTTGCCACGCGTTCGAGCCCTGGAGAAACGCTGTACGGCAGCTGGCCCGTGACGGCTCGCGCCGCGGGTGACGCCAGGGACTCTCGTCAACTACGTCCTCCCTTCCTGTTCGTCCGCTCGCGCGACGGCGACTGGGTGATCGCTCAGGCCTGGGACACCGCGAACCGATTGGAAAGCAATGCCCACTACACCTGTCTCCACACACTACCTATTTGGCCCGACATCCCGTCAGGCGAGGACCGATCAAAAACGGGAAAGCTTTATTTCCTGCGCGGCGGGGCTCAGAAATTGATGGATCGGTGGAAATCCGATTTCGGCAAGTAACCCGGCACAAGGATTTCCGTGAGAGGACAATGTTTCGTGAATCGCTCGACGTTTCGACGGACCGCCGCACTTGTCTCTCTGGTTGTGACACTACCACTTGGATCCCGGCAGCTGGTCTCGGCGGACCCGGCTGACAGCGACCCATCGCATTCGCTTCGTCTGACCAATCACACGGAGATCAAGGGGCGGATCGAACACCGCGACAAACGGCGCGTACGTGTTCGCACGAAAGATGGATTTGCCATCACGGTTCCGCTGGAGCGCGTCCACACCATCGCCCGGGCCGACGGATCGGACAGGCGCGAGCGGAAGCCGCTGCTCCCGGAGAAGAAACGCCGTTCCTACAAAACCATCGCGTTGTCCACCGAGCACACGCTGACAATCCGCAAGAACCCGACGACGCAGGTCCACATGCGAGTCGTCGAGTGGCCAGGGCAGACGTTTCTGCTCTGGTTCCCCGAAGTAATCGACAACGTCTGGGCGCAATGGGACGCCGACGTCGCAAAACAGGACTTCACGATCAGCGATGAAGGCGAGCTCGTCTGGTCGCGCCAGTTCGAACGCAAGGCCTCGGTGGTGGCGACGATGACCGCGCGGGACGATTCGGTGTCTCTGGAAATCCGCGTCAAGGCCGCGCCGGATCACGACATCAAACTGGCGTCACCGGCCAACTGCCTACATTTTTCCGCGGCGCCCGAGTTTGCGTGCAGCGACTTTAGCCGTATCTACGTGCGTGTGCAGAAGCAGTGGCGGTCGTTCCTCGATCTGCGCACAGCTCCCGGTGCCCCGAAGAGCCAAAGCCCGGCCAGTGTGATTTACCGCGAGGGATTTCTGGAATCGAAACGGCTCGACATCTGGAAAGGCCACGTCGAGAACCGCACGATGCCGGATCGGGTGGACCATCCGCTGATCCTGTGCCGATCCCGATCGGGCAACCGCGGCGTGGCGACGGCTTCGGAGGACTACCAGGGCCTGTTCTACAACCAGAGCCAGCCGTATCTGCTGTGCATCCATAGCGCCCAAGCCGGCGTGGCAATCCCACGCGGCAAGGAAGCCGTCTTTCGCGAGATCATTTGGTTCGTGGACGGCGGCATCCAAGATGTGGTTGCCGCCTACGACCGAGACCTCAAGGCGAAACGGTCCGATTGATCGCAGGGCCGACGATCGCAGACAACCGCCCGACCTGATCCAGCAGCTGATGCGGCATGCGGACTTCCGCGCCACACAGAAGTATTCCCTCTGCGATACCATCCACACGGATGCCGACAGGATCCGCGAAATTCCGTCGAGCGTGACCCACCTTTATGTGCTGCCGACACTTGGCGCTTTGCCTGCGGCCAGAAACCCCCGCACCATACGCCTAGCGGCTAGGGTAGCCCCGAAGCGCTAAAATCCCATCAGCCTGCCGCGTCTTATTTCGAAGGCGTCACGAGGGGAGTGACGGGTGGCCGACCAAGATCAGCATTTTCGGGTTTAGCTCGTTGTTCTCTTCGACGTGAACGGGAACTTCTCCCGTGGCCCCTGTTCTCCGTCGTGACAGCAGCCGTTCTACTTTCTTCCCCGCCGGCTCGACGACCGTTTGGAACTCGAGCTACGTTTGGAGCTCGAGCTACGTTTGGAGCTCGCGCTACGTTTGGAGCTGGACCGCTTGGTCCCGGTCATCTTCTTCTTCGGTTTGCGCGTTCGCCTCCCGCTATCGGTGTCCCGGTAGGACCCATCATCACGCCTTCTCCGTTTGGTTGTGTCCCTGTTGAAACAGCCGGCCATCAAGACGCACATCAGGAGCATCGCAAACACACGGATTGCACGTTGCATCAAAGCGCATCTCCACTTGTTGAACCAAGGCCACGCGTGCGAGTCCCAAACGGTAGGGTTGTGTAGTATACGGCTCGTTCATACATTTCCAAAAACACCGATCCGAAAAGGCACCGGCAATCCTGTTCAGGGGCCAGGGTTCAGACTCCAGCGCCGTTTTGCCTTCGCGGGCATTCATAAGACCGCTAATCACCGCGCGCCGGATCAGAGATAGATCGATTTCCAAAACCTTCTCCTCCTTGGGCTTGGACACAGTCGCCTGAGCCGCGGCCGTTGCTCTTTGCCTCCATCGCAACCCGTGTCGGTAGAAGCGGCTTGGGAATCGCCAACCACAGTACGTAAATGCCCCCTGCCACTACGAGTAAGGTCCACAAAACGGACTCGAGATGGTTCTATAGTAGAGAAGACGATCCATGCAATTGCGGCTACTGCCAACCCCAGACCACCTCCGCCAATGCCGCAGCCATACGCGATCCATTTTTCGTTAAGATGAAGAGACCGTTGGAAGACACGGTGGTGGATCCAGTCGCACTCGGCTTACTTTGGTGGGGTTGCCGGCGGCGCGGGCAAAACCGTGAAGCCCAGGTTGCTCTTGCCGTCCTTTTCAAAGAGGACGGCCACGCGGCCGTCGGGGAGGATGGCGATGTCGCTGTAGCCTGAGGGACCCTGGTAGTACTCCAGCTTCCAGGGCCAGGTCTTGCCTTCGTTGTAGCTGCCGCGAAGGGTTCCCCGAGCGCGTGCCGTCACAGAAGCAGGGCCCGAGTACAGAAGCAGGCCCGGCTTGCCTTCCAACGGCCACGAATGACGCTCCACGGCCCCCTGGCAGGAGACATGACGCAGATCATCCGCGTGCTGTAACTCGGTGGAGTTCTTGGTGCCGCCCTCGCCGATGACGGTCAGTCGGCGTCTCGTCTCCGGGGGACCGGGGTTACCGACGAACAGCACCGAGCCATCGCTCAACTCCGCGCACTTGGATTCGCCAATGTTCGAGTGCAACGCTCCGCCGGGCTTCCATGTCTGGCCGCCGTCGTCGCTGTAAACAACACTCGGCCCCCATGCTGCGCCGTGGTTCATCGGCACGATCAGACGGCCCGCGTGCCTGCCTCGCGTAAGCGCGATGCCGGCGCCAGGGCCGGGGATGACAAGCCTGCGACCGTCCTTGATCTGGTCGCGGAGAATCTCTGTCATGTCCTGCGGTGCGCTCCACGTTTTGCCGTCGTCGTCGCTGTAGGCAACATGCTGACTTGGGGTCGTGCCATCCCACCGACCCATGAAGACGCAGATCCGGCGGGTCTTGGGGTCCACAACCGCGCTTGGGTTGTTCACAGAACGCTCCCCGTCGTCCCAGATCACGATCTCCGGGCCCCAGGTCTTGCCGCCGTCCGCGCTGCGGCGCACGACCGCGTCGATATTCCCGATNTCAGCGCCGCCCGTGCGGCGCGCCTCGGCGAATGCCAGGATCGTGCCCTTGGTGGAAACCGTCAGGGCGGGAATGCGAAACCGACAGGCCTTGCCGTATTCCGGTTTCTCACGCACACCGGAGCCCTTGAAGATCTCCTCGATGGGCGCGGCGGATTTGAAATTCGTTGTCAGCTTGTCGAAGAGCCGCTCCGCGGTCAGCTTCATGCTCTTGATCTTTGGAGCGGCTCCCAGGGAATCGAACCAGATGTAGAGGTTGGTGTCCGGATCGATCGACTGCTCGTTTATCTGCTGCTCGTCGTAGTAGAACGCGATCTTGTCCCCGACGCGTTTCACCGCCATCGAATGCAGGTTGCCATCGTACGGGTTGGCGGGGCACGGCGCCGCAAACCCCTGCAGCGGGAGCGACTGTTTGCGAAGGCTCATCCAGATGTTGCCGCCTCCCCGGTCGAATCTCAGGCGACCCCGGTCAGCAATCGTGACGTTCGGTTTGTCGTTCGACGAGTCACCCGGTTCACAGGAGAACACGACCTTGAATTCGCAGTCGCCCAGGGACGATTGCGCAAGCGTGAACCGNGCGTGATTATTCTTGTTCTCGGCCTTCTTCGCAACGACAAACAGACCGTCGACCGTCCGACCCGCGCAATGAACCCAGTCTTTCCAAAATGAGTGGTCGGGGTTGTAGGGACGCTCGGGCGTAAGTCCCTCCGGCCAGTCGAGTGCGCTTTTGTTCAGCTTGCCGTTGCGAATAACGTGCAAATGTTCTGCGGACNACGCGCGGGGGACGCCAAGGAAGGTAATNGCGGCCAACACAAACAGCGACGCTGTGACGATCTTCTTCAANGTCTTGGCCCTTCTGTGTCGCGCTGCCTACCCACTTNTGCATCAATATACCCCATGTCCCATGAGTTGGACCGTCCTTGACGATGCAACGGATCTCGGTTGAGCGCGCTGATGACGAACCGTTGTGCGTCTCGAANGCAGAGGGCGACAGNTCCGCGGTGAAGAAGACCGATGCGGACTTTGTCATCTGATTCGAGCTGGCGGTTGCATCGATTTCATTCGTTTGCGGTGGCCGCGTCGGTGACTTGGCTGGTGAGCTTGAGCTCCTTCAGATTGGTCAGCCCCTTGCGATGCAGTAGATGCGAGTNGGTAACTTCAATGCCCCGCAAGTCAACCGAGACAATCTTGTCAGCTGCATCCCACTCAATCGTAGCTCCCAAACCTGCCAACGGATGCGGATCCCCACACCCCACCATCCCCATCACCAGCNGACAATCCAGCAGACGTTTCATGTGCGGCCCCTTCGGTGGGCGTATCCAGACACCGCCAATATAGAAACTGGCGAGGCGTCGCGGAGAAGACTTCACTCCCGCACCCGGCGTGGAGGAGGGGAGCGGCTTCCGACAAACCCGTGTTTCTTGAAACACGGCCGTCATTCGCATNGTCAGNCNCATACAATTCTTGTTGANTTCTGGTTGTCACCATAGACTGGCTGGAACGACATCCNCGTCGCCGCGGTAACGGACAATCTGCGGCGTATCTTGCCGATGTCCGCCACTTGGCACACGGTNCACATCTTCATCTTGTCCACATTCAACGATAGACANACTGAACCCAACGGGCTCAGCAAAGTAGGGTTTCCGTCGCTGTGCGAGTTGGCTTCGCAAAATGCCGCTCGGCGATCCCCGCATCGCCGAGTTGAAAAAGCGCGAAGCGGACGAAATGAGATCGGCCGTTACAAGGCGACGGCTGGATGGACGCTCCCTNATNGACGGGCGCGACCACACGCATCGGATANNAATGGTCATGCGAAGGAGGGGATTTCGATGATGAACAGCGGACGATGGATAGGAACG
Source organism: Planctomycetaceae bacterium (assembly GCA_002702965.1). Classification (GTDB taxonomy): domain Bacteria; phylum Planctomycetota; class Planctomycetia; order Pirellulales; family Pirellulaceae; genus UBA9264. Next base: position 10,332 of record PADE01000100.1, on the reverse strand, counting down.
TCGATTTTGGTCGGTTCCGTTGGCGTGCTGGCAATCCTTCTCGGCGGATGCGGCCCGACCACTGAGGCGCCCGTCACCAGTTCTGCGGCACAGAATCCCGAGCTTGACTCCAAGCCCCCGCCGGACACCCTCACAGCGACACGTCGAACGTACATCGAGACATTTGACGACGGGCCGGGCGGATGGTACGGAGGGCGAAAGTTCGAGTTGCCCGTCTGGGACGGCGTCGCTTACTGCTTCGGTCCCTGGTGGACCGACGCGAACCACGCTCCGCCGGGCGCGGGGTATCTCCATATGCTTCTGTGGGCGTATACCGTCAAGAAGCACTACCAAGTCGACAGCGCCTACAATCGCGCCCTGCCGTATCGGCACAGCCGCTTTGCCGAAGAAGGCTACAGCACGAACCTGACCAACGCGAAGCTTACCGTACGGCTGCGTGGCCACGGCGACTTCAAAGAAGCAGAATTGTTATTGCTCGTCCAGGCGCAGACGGACAAGACCACGGTCAATACCGCGCTGACGGGACAGCCCTTCAAAATCACACGCGAGTGGAGTGAACAAACCGTCACGCTGGCACCCGACCCCGCCCAGTGGACGTGCCTCGGAGCGCGACATGACATGCAGGACGAATACGGGTGCGATGATATCGATAAGGTGTTGGCCGATGTCAATTTCGACATCATCTTCATTCTGTTCCCGGTGAAAGTGGTACCCGCTGGCGTCGACATCGACGACATTAACATTCCGCGCGCTGTAAAAGATTACCCCGTGGACCAACAGTACCTCCCCAAGGGCCTGATCATGTTCGATACGGTCAAGATCGAGTACCCGGACTGATGCAACCGGCCTGGCTTGCTTGTCATCGTTGTTTCGTCCAGGACTGAATGGGAACTGGTAAGTGTCGTAATGGGCCGCGGAGTGGTCGCGAAAAGTTGGCCACCCGGGCAACCACTTGAAGAAAACACCATCCGTAAAGAACGGAGAACACTTATGTTGGTTCGGTTGTTCTATCTGCCTACTGTCATCATCTGTCTGTGCTGTGCTCCGGCGGAAGCCCAAAACCGCAAAGCTCCGCCGGGAATGTTCAAAGACCTGGACGACGTGATCGTTGGCCACGCGTTGATCATTCACGACAGACAGCTTTTTATCGATGACTACGTGATCGCCGATCTTCAAGGCGTGAAAAAGGTCCTCAACCGGCCGGTCAAACACCCGCGCAATCCGATCATGCGGAAGGACACGAAGCGCGAATTCGCGATCACCTACGGCGCCGTTGTGCGCGATGAAAGCGCCGGCCTGTACAAGCTGTGGTATCAGATTTTCGGGGACTCCAACGACGCCGAGAGCACGGCGGGTTACGCTACTTCAGAGGACGGTATCGTCTGGAATAGACCGACCACGGACACGAAGGCCGGCACCAATCTCACCCTGTTCGATCCGAAAGAACCGTGGGTCGGCGCGCCGGGTGTCATCATCGACCGACACGAGTCAGACCCGCAACGACGGTTCAAGATGCTGTATCTGGCCAAGCCGACGTTGAAGGCGGCGTCGCTGTCGAGCTGTGTGGCGTACTCGGGCGACGGCATCCACTGGAAGCAAGAGTTGCAGAACCCACTGATCCCGTTCAGCGACACGCAAATTACCCCCTATTGGGACGCACGGCTCGCGCGCTATGTCGCCTACCTCCGCTTCGGCCCGCCCAACATCAGAGAGATCAGCCGGATTGAGAGCGCGGACTTTCTGCACTGGTCACCTAAGGTAACGGTCGTCAAACGGAGCAAGCTTGATGCACCGTTCGCGACCAACCACTACACCATGACGGCGATGCCGTACGCGGGGGTCTACGTCGGTTTGCTGAATACGTACCACGGCGAGACGATCGCGCCGATTCCCGACGACAAGCCGTGGATGGACCGGCTCGACGTCCAACTGGTCTTCAGCCGCAACGGAGTTACCTGGCAGAGGGTGCTTAAGGAAGGAGCCATTACCGCAACGGAACTGCGGGGTGACCGCGACTGGAAACAAGCAGCCGAGCAGGCGGCGTTTATTCCCAATGGCAAATTCAAGGAGGACTGGGACTGGGGGCAGATCTATCCACACCATCCACCACTGGTCGCCGGCGATGAAATTCGATTCTACTACACGGGTATCAGCGGCCGGCATTGGCACAAGTACCATGAGGACAATCCGGACCATGCTGTCGGCTTGGCCACGTTGCGCTTGGACGGATTCGTCTCCGTAGAAACGATGCGCGAAGGGACTCTGACGACCAAACCGCTGGTGTTCCTGGGCGATACGTTGGTCGTGAACGCCAACGCACAAGGTGGATCGCTCGTCGTGGAAGCTCTCGACACGAAGGGAAATGTCATCGAAGGATTCGCCGTCGGAGACTGTGCACGCATCACGACCGATAGTGTCCGTCACGTCGTGAACTGGAAGGGCAAACCGGACTGTCACTTGCTGCAAGGGCGGCCGATCAAGCTGCGGTTTCATCTGAAGAACGCGAAGTTGTATTCATTCGAACCCCGGATTGATCACAATCACTACCTACAATCCTACGACTGATCCGAACGCCCGCGGGGGCGATTTCAATGTTGATGCTCGGTGGTCTCGTGAAATGGGTTGATCGGTACGTGACAAACACCCGCCGGGAAATGCCGCTCACTCAAGCCACACGATGACCGGCCTGGCAGATGGCGCTCCCTGGCCCTGGTGTTTTGATGGCGACAGTTGGCGAGCGGACCTGGAGACAAGCGGCACAGGCATTTTGGTTGGCGACGACGGTTTTCATAAGTTCTCATTAACTCGCTGGTTCGTGGAACGAGACTTCGAAAAACTCGGTGCCTGGATCGACGAGGAAACACCGCTACGCGCCCCCGCACTGATTCGATGTAAGTTCGCGACGCGTCCGGGCGAAGGTCCAAGATATGCACAGATCGATTTTTCTTTATCGCCCAAGATGTCGTTGCCATTCGACTTCTGGTCCGAAGATTTCGTCGAGATTGTCGGCGAACGTAGAGTCTTGTGGATCAACCTTTGCTCTGCCGCTGGCGACCGAACACTTTTCCGCGGCATCGAAATGTCGGCTAGCCCGGTGTTTCCCCCAATTGCTGTCTTCGTAGACGGCAAAGTGAAAACGTGTCTGCACGATATTTCAGCCGCCGAACGCAATTGGTCAACTTCCCTTGTCGCGGAAACGACACACTTCTTGAAAGGCATCCGGGAAGGTGGCAGTCCCATTTACTCGGGCGCCGAAGGAAGAGAGATTACACGCTATGCAATGGCAGCCTATCTGTCTGCGCAAGAACATCGTGGCATCTATCTTTCTGAAATCACGACTGAAGCAGAGCGGCAAGGAAAGCTTCAGCTCAAATCAAACTTCTGCAACTTTCCGCAAGACTAAGCAACCTGCCGACAACACGACGAAACTTCTTTCGGAAATTTATTTCAATTGGAATCGGACATTCGCAGCTACCAAACTTGGTGTGGATGCCATTTTCGCCAAGATTCCTCACGTTCATTCGCCATTTGCCGTAAATTAAGAGTCCATCCATCCACCTCCTGGGAGTTGGCTCGAAGTGTTTCGGTCATCCCATCTTCTCTGCGCGAACATCGCCGCGACCCTGCTATTTGGGGCGGCTGTGGCGCGCGCGGATGACGACGACACTCCGATCTTTGAATTCGATGTTCAACCGATTCTTAAACAGCATTGTGCTGAATGTCACGGCGGTGTGAAGCAGGAATCGGGGCTTGATGTTCGGACCCCCGTGACCCTTCTCCGCGGTGGCGATACGGGACCGGCCGTGCAACCCCGATCGATCAAACGGAGTCTGCTGTTCGAATTGATCCTCGACGGGACNATGCCACCGAAAGGTCGGCCGCGGGTGTCNCTTGAAGAACGCGAGACGATCCGGCGCTGGATCGAGGGCGGCGCTCCGGCGAAANAGAACTACGAAGCGGCGAAAGATCCGCCGAGATCTTACATCACCGAAGAAGATCGGCAGCACTACTCGTTCCGCAAGCTGGTACGTCCGGAGTTACCCCCAGCGCCCGAGGGACAGGTTCACACACCGATTGATCGCTTTGTTCTCGCCAAGCTACAGGAGCAAGGAATCGGCTTTTCGCAGCAGGCGGATCGGCTGACATTGATCCGTCGCGCCTACTTCGACTTGACCGGGCTGCCGCCATCGCCGCGCGAGTTNAACTCGTATTTGGATGACGAAAGTAACGACGCGTTCGAAAGCCTGGTCGACCGACTGCTCGATTCATCGCAGTTCGGCGTTCGCTGGGGCCGGCACTGGCTGGACGCGGCGGGCTACGTCGATGTGTACGGTTCCGACGAAAATGCTCCGCAAATCCGCGTCCCGCCCGGTGGATGGCGCTATCGCGATTACGTGGTCGACAGTTTCAATCGCGACAAACCGTACGACCAGTTTCTCGTTGAACAGATTGCCGGCGACGAACTATCCAACTGGCGTGAAGCGGCCGAGTTTACTCCCGAGATTGTCGAGCAACTGGTGGCCACGGGATTTCTGCGTACGGCCATCGACGATACCGATCAGGACGTACTCAACATTCGCAGCAATCGATTCGCCGTGATCTTCGATCAAATGGAAATCTTCGGCTCCAGCGTTTTGGGGCTGACCTTGCAGTGTGCAAGGTGCCACAGCCACAAGTTTGATCCTGTCCCAGCGCGCGACTACTACCGGTTGATTGCCAATTTCACGCCGGCGTTTAATCCGGATGAGTGGGTCAAGCTGAACCAGCGCAAACTGGCCGACGTTCCACCGTCGGTCGCTAAATCGATCGATGCTCACAACGCGGAATGCGACAAGCGAATCCAACCGCTGCGAGGGCGGTTGGTTGACCTCGAATGGGCCGCAAACGATCGATTGCTCGGGAGCAAACTGAAAGCGATTCCGCAGCGGGATCACGAAGCAGTTCGGAACGCGTTTAAACCACCGGCCCGACAGACAGACGGGGACAAGGCAACACTGGCGAAGTACGCGGCAGAACTCGCGATCACCGAAGAGGAAAGGCAAGGCGTTCGATCACAAGAAGAACGCGATGAAGTCGCTAGGCTTTCCGCCGAGATTGGAGATATCGAGTCGTCAAAACGTCCCGGCTACGGAACGATTCAGGCGATCTACGATACCGGTCCGCCGCCGGTGACCAGAATGTTATCGCGCGGGCAGGTTGACGTACCGGGAAGACCTGTCAATCCGGGGTTCCTGAGTGTCCTTTGTGATTCCGAAGAAACAGCCCTCACTCCGCCGTCGGCTGCCGGCGCGAAGACAAGCCGTCGGAGACTGGCCGTCGCACGTTGGCTGACCAAGCCTGCTACGCCGGCCAGTGGACTCGTAGCGCGCGTGATGGTGAACCGCGTCTGGCGGCATCTGCTTGGCCGCGGCATCGTCGCCACGCCAGGAAACCTGGGCGTTGGCGGTGCGAAACCCACTCACCCGGAACTACTGGACTGGCTGGCCGCCGCATTTGTCGAAAGCGGTTGGAAGATCAAACCGCTGATCAAACTCATCATGAGTTCGACTGTGTACCAGCAGGCTTCCCGTCGTACGCACTTGAAATCCGACAGCGACCCGCAACGGATCGATCCAGAAAATCACTTGCTTTGGCGGATGCGGATGCGACGACTGGAATCGGAAATCGTGCGTGACGCGGTGCTCGCCGTCAGTGGGAAACTGGATCGCACGCGTGGTGGGGAACCGGTGCCGCTCAAAGTCCTGGAGGACGGGACAATGCGAATCGACGAAGACAGACTCCCCACGCCAACCTCGGGCTGGCGACGCAGTCTTTACCTCACGAGTCGTCGGAACTACCACATTCCGATCTTCGGCGTTTTCGATACTCCACACATGACCACAAACTGCACGACGCGTGATCGATCCACGGTCGTGCTGCAAGCGCTGACCATGTTGAACGACGAATTCGTGCAGCGTCAGGCGATGTTCTTTGCCGCGCGAGTCTCTGAGCTGGCTCCGGTCGGCAAGAGAATCGAACTTGCGTTCCAGGTCGCACTATCGCGCTCCCCGACGGATCGCGAGGCCGAATTGAGTCGCGACTTTGTGACCGATCAAATCAAGAACGAACGCGCTGCCGGGACTGCGGAGAAAGACACAGGACAGAAAGCTCTGGAGAGTTTCTGCCACATGATTCTAAACACGAACGAGTTTCTCTATATCGAGTAGCCGTATTCATGGCGTTCATCAAAAAGCCAAATGAGCCGCGAATGAACTCGTTTCAATCTTCGCTACTCAGCCGCCGTCGAATGCTCAGCTTGACTGGTATGGGTTTTGGGGCAATGGCGCTCGCGGGTGTGCTGCAAAACGATGGGCGTGCAGCTGACGATGCGAATCTGCCTTTGGGGCTCACTCCGCGCGCGCAGCATTTCCCTGGACCGGCCAAAGCCGTCATCCAGCTCATGATGACAGGTGGTCCGAGTCAGATGGATCTATTCGACCCGAAACCAGTGCTTCAGAAACGAAATGGCGAAGTCTACGAAGTGCGGATTGATTCGTTCCAGCCCGGAAGCGAGCCGAACATACTGCTGGGTAGCCCGTTCCAGTTCCAGAGGTACGGCGAATGCGGTATGGATTTGTCCGAACTGCTACCGCACTTATCCACGATTGTCGACGATGTCTGCTTCGTGCGATCGTTCGAAAGCGTTCACAACAACCACACGGAAGGAATCGTCAATCTGGCCTGCGGCAAGATGTTCATTGGGCGTCCAACGCTCGGAGCGTGGATCAGTTACGGGCTGGGGACGGAAAACCAGAACCTGCCGTCGTTCGTTGTACTGCGCGATCCAGATGGCTATTCGACCAGCGGCGGATTGATGTCCAAGAGCGGCTGGCTGCCCGCGCTCTATGGCGGGACCGAATTCAGCTCACGTGGGGATCCGGTTCAAAACCTTTCCCCTGCGTTGCCCGTTGGGGCGAACGTTCGACGCCGCGGTTTGGAGTTCCTGCGCGAACTGAACGAAGAGCACCGTCGCCGCTACCCCGAAAAATCCGAGTTGGAAACACGGATCCAAAATTACGAACTGGCCGCTCGGATGCAGATGACAGCTACGGATGTCCTGGACATTTCGCGGGAAACCGCGGCCACGCGGACGATGTACGGGCTGGATGTAGCACCGAAAGAAAATTTTGGGACTCGCTGTCTGATGGCGCGGCGGTTGGTTGAACGCGGAGTGCGATTCGTCCAGGTATTCGCCAGCAAAGGCCAGGCCTGGGACCATCACAATGGAATTACGACTGGGCTACCCAACGAATGTTTTGCCACCGATCAGGCGACCACCGCCTTGATCACCGACCTGAAACAACGCGGCCTGCTGGAGAGCACGATCGTGATGTGGGGCGGCGAATTCGGCCGCATGCCGGTCGCCCAAAACTCCGATGGCCGCGACCACAACAAGCGCGCGGCAACCTGTTTCTTCGCTGGCGGCGGGTTCAAAGGCGGCTGCATTTACGGCAAAACGGACGAGGTGGGGTACACGATCGTTGAAAACCCATTCACGGCTCCGGATATGTTCGCAACCATCACACACCAACTGGGACTCGATCATCGACGAGTCCATTACAAGCATGCCGGCCGCTTTGAAGACGCCACGGATTCCGTCGTCACAGGCGCCAGAGTCCATGACGAACTCGTCCACACTCCACTGCGAGTCTGATCGGCTTGAGTACGGCGCATAGATCCACGCCACGGGTTGCGTCTACTGGCGCGCGGTCCATTCCGGTGGCCCGCCTGGTTGCGGGCAGGAGCAGAACCCGAACACGCTGCGATCCGGCAACGGTGGTGGCATCGGTCAGACAACACAACCGATTCAATTTCTTTTTTGACGCTTCAAAGTGGACTTAGTCACGACTTTCTCGCCATTTTTGAAATGCACGGTGAGCACTGCAGCTGGCATGTCGGGGTTGGACCAGTCAATCACTTCGGTTTCAGTGAAGTCACCTTTGGGCCCCGACCCTTTTCGTTTCCTCTCCACAATCACTCCAAACTTCGTCATTTTTTCGTTATTCGTGGTTCCTTCATCCGTCACACAAGTACCAAGGACTTCCTTGGTACTTTCCTTCCAATACACGATACCGGCATAGGTGGTCGTTGGCTTGTCTTCGCCTTTCTTGGTGAGCGTCCAGGTCCAGCTGGTCATGCGACCGGGGATGACCCATTTCGTTGTACAGCCAATGCGGTATGGAACTCCCTTTTCCGTAGCAATGCCGTCTCCGATCATCGAACCATTAAATGTCCCAATCCACCGTCCTTGCATTGTCTTGAAATCGTCCTGTGAAAACTCCTGTGCCATTGTGTGGCGAGCGTTGCAGACATACATCAAACAGAGCGTGGCAGAGACCATACAAATGCGAGTGAACATGGTAGGTGTATTCCTTTGTGGCATGAAGAATTGGGAACCGGTGCGTTGCGTTGCACACAGGTTGCCGGCAAGAATCCAGCGGTCGTTTGCTCGTGAGCTGAAATGTCACAACCGTAGGTGACGGGTTTCAATCGTCTCGGGTGGACTCAACGACGACAATCTGCGGACCGTTCTCGATGCGGTTCCAGACGCCACCAATATAGAGGCTAGCGGGCGGCGTGTGGCCGGGGTGGGTACAGGAACAGCACCAGCGGCAAGGAGGTGCGGCAGCCGGATCGGCACATGGGTACGGGGCCGAGGGGGCTACTTCTCGATCTTGCAGTTGGGAAGTGCCTGCTTTAGTTCGGCGACGCCGGCGTCGGTGACCTTGGTGCCCCCGAGGTGGAGCCGCTGCAGCTTAGTCAGACCTGTGAGGTGCACCAGCCCCGCGTCGGTGATCTTGGTGCTGTTGAGGCTGAGCGACTGCAGGTTGGTCAGCGCCACAAGATGCACCAGTCCCGCGTCGATGATCTTAGTGCGGCCGAGGTCAAGTGTCTGCAGCTTGGCCATCCCCACAAGATGCACCAGCCCCGCGTCGGTGATCTTGGTGCCGGCGAGGCTGACTTCAACAACATCGCCCTGTTCAGGCTGTTTGATCTCGGCCCCCAGCTTCTCCAACACCGCAACAGGATTGGCCCGATCAGCCCAAGAGCGTGAGGACCATTCCAGGGCCTGCTGGCGGACCTGGTCGCTGATCGTCTGGTCGCTGCGAATCACCTCCTGTAGCGCGTCCAGCGACTTCACTTGACTGCGTCTTAATGTCAACAGGCCACGCGCCTGTAACTGGGCGCGCTCTTCGGGCGTCCAGGGACGCGCGTCCCACACCTTCACCGTCCCGTCCCAGCTCGCGGAGGCCAACCGTTTCCCGTCCGGGCTGAAACTTACGCTGTAGACATATGAAGTGTGTCCTTTAAGCGTGAGCAGCTCCTGGCCCGTGGCCGCGTCCCAGACCTTCACCGTTTTGTCACCGCTCGCGGAGGCCAGCCGTGTCCCGTCCGGGTTGAAACTTACGCTGCGGAGATATGAAGTGTGTCCTTTGAGCGTGAGCAGCTCCTGGCCCGTGGCCGCGTCCCAGACCTTCACCGTTTGGTCTTCGAACCCTCCAGATGCCAGTCGTGTCCCGTCCGGGCTGAAACAAACACTCATGACACGACCGTCGTGTCCTTTGAGCGTGAGCAACTCCTGGCCCGTGGCCGCGTCCCAGACTTTCACCGTCTTGTCCCAGCTCGCGGAGGCCAGCCGTCTCCCGTCCGGGCTGAAACTCGCGCTGGTGACAGGCCATATGTGCCCTTTGAGCGTGAGCGTCTCCTGGCCCGTGGCCACGTCCCACACCTTCACCGTCTTGTCATCACTCGCAGTGGCCAGCCGTCTCCCGTCGCGGCTGAAACTCACACTGTTGACATACAAGGTGTGTCCTTTGAGTGTGCGCGTCTCCTGGCCCGTGGCCGCGTCCCAGACCTTCACCGTCTTGGCGCTCGCGCAGACCAGCCGCGTCCCGTCCGGGCTGAAACAAACACTCCTGACAGCCTCGGTATGTCCTTTGACCGTGAGCAGCTCCTGGCCGGTGAACGCGTCACACAGGTTCACCGTGCCATTCTTGCTCGCGGATAACAGCCGTTTCCCGTCTGGGCTGAAACTCACGCTGGTGACATTGCCATTCTGTCCTTTGAGCGTAAGCGCCTCCTGGCCCGTGGCCACGTCCCACAACTTCACCGTCTTGTCATAACTCGCGGTGGCCAGCCGTGTCCCGTCGCGGCTGAAACTCACGCTGGTGACGCGAGAGGAGTGTCCTTTGAGCGTGAGCGTCTCCCCGCCCGTGACTGCGTCCCAGACTTTCACCGTCTTGTCGTAACCCGCGGAGACCAGCCGTCTCCCGTCCGGGCTGAAACTCACGC
>PADE01000099.1 GCA_002702965.1 Planctomycetaceae bacterium | reverse complement strand
TGACCACAACGGGTTTATCAAGTTTATCGACCTCGAGGCGAAGAAAGTCATCCGCCAGGAGAAAGCCCCGATGCACGTTCACGACCTGGTCGTGGACGAGAAATTCGAGAGAATCTACGCCGCCGGACACGGCAAGATTGTGGTTTGGGAGATGCGCAGCTAGGTACCGAGAACGCGGTTGGAATGTGGGGGGTTGGACGGCGCGTCTTGCGCATCGATGCGTGAGTTGGGTCGTTCGTTCCGATCGAGGTTGACGGTGCGGTGAACAGGAATGGCGGCATGGTTCGAATGGCGCGATGGATGGTCGCTGGTGTGGCGAGATCGAGGGGCCGCTGGCTCCTCGTTGTTTGGGTGGCGGTATGGATGTCCGGCTTCGAGCCGCCCTTGGCGGGCCAGACCACGACGGTCCCGCCGGAACCGCCCGCGCGACAACGACTCTCGGTCGCCGCGGCCCGCGCTCGGGCGGAACTGTTGCACCAGACGATCTCTGCGACGCTTGGCACGATCCACCGTTCCTATTTCAAGGATGGCGAGACATTGCCCGTCCCTTCGCGCGCTTTGGAGGATGTCTTTTATCGGCTCAGGCGTACCGCCCAGATCGAGGTCCGCTGGATGGCCGTCAACACGCCCGCGATGAGTCTCAAGCACAAGCCTCAAAATGCCTTTGAGAAACGTGCGGCGGCTGCCTTGGCCCGTGGGCAACGTACGTTCGTTCAAGTGAATCAGGGGCATTTGCGGCACGTCGGAGCGATTTCATTGTTTACATCTTGTCTCAAATGCCACCTGCCCGCCTCGCCAGTGAAGCAACGCAATCGAGTCGCGGCATTAGTCATCGGTATCCCACTGGCATCTCCTCCGAGGGGGGCGCAACCGTGATAATGGCAGCTGGTAGCGACTGGTTTGAGCGGGAACCGTGGGCGGCCGAACAGCGACACGAGTCAATCGCTTTGTGTTACGTAGTCGGTTGAACGACAATCATCTCAGAGAGTACTATTGTCAGGGTCCGTGTAACCTTTCACACGGTGTTTTGGCGGTATACGGCGCTTTGGAGGCCGAATGCGTATGTCCACCCAACTTGCGCGGCGATGTCGGAGCAACCTGCTGCTGTTAGGTACCCTTTTGCTGGCAATGGCTTGGTCGGGATCGGGTGTCGGTGTCGCCCAAGAACTTTCCGACGCTGCCAAGCTCGAGTTTTTTGATTCCCAGATCTTTGGCATTCTCAAAGAACGTTGTTTTTCCTGTCATGGTGGCAAGCGCGCGTTGAAAGGTAGCTTTCGGGTCACCAGCCGCGCTGGCTTGTTGCGGGGCGGCGATAGTGGTCCTGCGTTAAATCTCGAACAGCCGGATCAGAGTCATCTGTTGTCGATGATTCGGGCCGCCGACAGCGATCAGAGGATGCCGCCCGACGGTCGGCTCACCGATGCACAGATTGCGCTGATCGTGCGGTGGGTGAAGATGGGTGCTCCCTACAACCCGCAACGCGAAGTGCACGGTGAACCAAATGAAGGGTTACCTACCAACCAGATTAACGAGCGAACGCGTACTTACTGGGCTTTTCAACCCATCCAACGTCCACCCCTGCCGCGTTGGCGCTCTGGCCCGCTACCGGCGCAGCCGATCGACTCGTTTGTCGACGCGCAATTGCATCAGCGGGGCTTGGCGGCCAACGGGCCGGCGACCCGGCAGCAGTGGCTACGGCGGGCTTCTTACGATCTGTTGGGGCTGCCGCCGACCCCGATAGAGGTGCGGTCCTTCGACGAAGATCGGTCACCCGATGCGACGTCGCGGGTCGTGGATCGTTTGCTGGCGGCGCCCCAGTACGGAGAAAAGTGGGGACGCCACTGGCTCGACCTGGTGCGCTATGCGGAAACTAACGGTTACGAACGCGATTCCAACAAGGACCTGATGTGGAAGTTTCGCGACTACGTCATTCGCTCGTTGAATGAAGACAAGCCCTACGACCGCTTTGTTTTGGAACAGCTAGCCGGNGATGAGTTGACCGANGCNGACCCCGATGCGGTGATCGCCACAGGGTTTTATCGGCTTGGCATTTGGGACGACGAGCCGGCCGATCGCGAACTGGCGCGATACGACTACCTGGACGATATTTTGCGTACAACAGGCGAGACGATGCTTGGCATGACGCTCGGATGCGCGCGCTGCCACGATCACAAGATCGACCCAATTCCACAAGCCGACTACTACTCGATGCTCGCTTTTTTTGCCGACATTTCTCCTCACGGAGCGGGCAAGCGCAACCACGTGCCGATCACCGATCTGGAAGCGAAAGCGGATTACGAGCGGCGTTTGGCGGTCCGCCAAACGCAGGAAATGGAGCTGCAGCGGAGCATTGAGACCTGGGAGCGAGAGTTCGTGGAGAAACTCGCAGCCGCCAAGCCGGAACTGAAACTGGATGACAAGGAGCGCCAGAAACCCCGTAAACAGGACCTGCTCCCAGTTGCCCGCGGCGAATCGGGCACCGACTGGAAATTCACGCTGACAGCGCCTGCCAAGAATTGGTTTGAACTTGCTTTTGACGATNGNGCATGGAAACAGGGGCCCGCCGGATTTGGCACCAAGGGGACTCCGGGAAGTCGCGTCCATACCGAGTGGAAGTCGAAGGAGATCTGGCTCCGTAGAGATTTTCGACTGACGGAAATTCCAGGTCGAGTGATCCTGCACATCCACCACGACGAAGACGCCGAAGTCTATCTCAATGGCAAGCCGATCAAGCGGTTCGTCGGTTTCGTTACCGATTACAAGCAAGTCGATGTGACAGTCGAGTGTTTCGATCTGCTGCAAACGGGGCGCAACACACTCGCCATCCACTGTCGACAAACCGGGGGTGGGCAGTACATCGACGCCGGATTGGTCGCCGACGACGGCCGAGTCCCGACACCCGTCCTCGCGGCGAAGTACGGCCGCGAGATCCTGGGGGCGAAACGGCTGCAGAGCTATCANGACCGCGTTCGTAAGCTGGCCGAACTAAAAAAGCAGAAACTCGAGAGGAAGACTGAATTTGCCATGGCGGTCAGTGAAACGGGGCGGCACAAGACGTGGGTCCTGAACCGCGGCAATCCGAGACTGAAAGGGGCGGAAGTTGGACCGGCGCTACCTCAGATTCTCGATCCGCCAAAAGTCGAGGTTCCCGGCGTGGACCCAAAGGCGCCCACCACATTTAAGCGGCGCGCTTTGGCTGAATGGATTGTGAGTAAGCAAAACCGGCTGACGTCCCGTGTGATGGTCAATCGACTCTGGCAGCACCATTTCGGTCGCGGCATCGTTCGCAGCGCGAACAATTTTGGATTCCTGGGTGAGTTGCCAACTCATCCCCACCTGCTGAATTGGTTGGCGGCCGAGTTCATGCGTGGGGAGTGGCAGTTGAAACGTATCCACCGATTACTGATGACGAGCCGATTGTACCAGACGTCGAGTCGAGCCAATCTCGATGCACTACGAGTCGATCCCACTAACGACCTGTTTTGGCGGTTCAACATGCGGCGATTGACGGCAGAGGAGATCCGCGATTCGATTCTCAATCTGACGGGCCAAATCAATTTCCGCATGGGGGGGGCGAGTATCTATTCGGAGGTCCCCCGCGACGTCTTGCGGACCGCCTCCCGGCCGGGCGCGGCTTGGGGCAATTCGTCGCCGGCAGAACGCAGTCGTCGTAGCGTCTACATCTTCGTCAAGCGTTCGCTGCGGGAACCGTTTTTGGAGTCTTTTGATTGGGCGGATACCGACAACACCTGCGATGTGCGGTTTGTGACGACGGTTCCCACCCAGACCCTCACNATGCTCAACAGCAAGCTGCTCAACGACGCCTCCGGTCAACTCGCGTCGCGGTTGAGCGTCGAACGGCCCGACGACCCGACCGCTCAGGTGCGGCGGGCGCTCGAACTGGCGACCAGCCGCGCACCGCTGCAGCGGGAAGTCGATGAAGGGTTGGCGCTACTCAGTGAGCTTCGTGAACAGCTCAAGCTGGAACCCGCGCAGGCGCTGCAGCGATTCTGTCTGCTGGTATTGAATCTCAATGAATTTGTCTATTTGGACTGACTTGGGAGCAAAGTCGAATGAATCTCGACCGTATTCGGCAACCGAGAAACACGTTTTGTGGTCGCACCGCGCGACGCGAGTTCCTGCACCAGGTGGGGGGCGGGTTCACTTCGTTGGCGCTCAGCGGTCTGATGTCTGGTGACGGTTTCCTGCAATCCCAGGCGGTCGCTGCCGATGGCGCGACGCCATGGCAGAATCCGNTGGCGGCTAAGGCGCCCCCGCTGCCGGCTAAAGCCAAGAACGTCATCTTCCTGTTTATGTATGGNGGGCCCAGTCACGTCGATACCTTTGACTACAAGCCCGGGATGTACGACTTGGACGGCAAGACCGTCAAGATCAAGACGTTTGGCCGCGGTGGCCGCAAAGACGGAGGACGCGTTGTCGGTCCGAAGTGGAAATTCAAACAGTACGGCGAGTGCGGCAAGTGGGTGAGTGATCTTTTTCCNCACCTGGGACAGCAGGTCGACAAAATCGCCTTTGTNCATTCGATGATCGCGGATTCACCGATCCACGGATCGGCGATGTTGATGATGAATTCAGGCAGTGTGCTCAGCGGGCGGCCCTCGCTGGGCTCGTGGGTCAATTACGGTTTGGGGACCGAAAACGACGATTTGCCCGGATACGTTGTGATGCTCGACCCGACGGGGGGGCCGATCAGCGGCGCCAAAAACTGGACGAGTGGTTATATGCCGGCCTCGTATCAAGGTGTCGTTTTCAATGCCAGCGGCACGACCATCCTGGACCTCAAGAACGTCCGCGGTGCTGGTCGCAACGAGCAGCGCCTACTCATCGACCGCCTGCGCGGCTTTAATGATCGGCATCTGGAAACGCGCCAGGACAACAGCGCCCTGGCGGCGCGGATCGCGAGTTATGAACTTGCGTTCCGGATGCAATCCAGCGTGCCTGAGACGGTTGCGTTTGAGAGTGAACCCGATCACATCCACAAGTTGTACGGTCTGGACCAGAAGCGAACGGCTGACTTTGGTCGTAAATGCCTGCTTGCTCGCCGGCTCGTGGAACGCGGNGTGCGNTTTATTCAAATCTACTCGGGTGGCAACCATAACGATGCCAACTGGGATGCCCACGGTGATCTGGTGAAGAATCACAACTACCACGCGGGCAACACCGATTTGCCGATCGCCGGGCTGCTTGCNGATCTCAAGCAACGCGGTTTACTCGACCAGACGCTAATCGTCTGGGGTGGAGAGTTCGGCCGCCAGCCGACCGCCGAATACGCCAAAGGAACGGGGCGTGACCATAACTCATACGGGTTTACGATGTGGCTGGCCGGGGGCGGCATCAAGGGTGGTATCAGTCTTGGTACGACCGACGAACTCGGCAGTGCGGCGGTCGAGGAACCGTTGCACGTCAAGCGACTTCATGCCACCGTGCTGCGGCAACTCGGTTTTGACCCCAATGCGCTCTCGTACTTCTACCGTGGTCTGGATCAACGCTTGGTCGGTCCCGCCGGCGCTGAGCCGATTCACCAACTGATCGCCTGAGTCCGATCATCTCTGCCGCGGCGCGGGTGGCAGCCAACGGGGTGAATCTAGAGCAGCTCTGGGATCGGCCGACCCCCTTCGGTGACAATCGGAATCGGTCGACCTCGCGGATCGACCCAATGCGCATTGAGGTCGATCCCCAAGTGACCGAAGGTCGTCGCCGCCAGGTCTTGCGGACGTACCCGACCAGTTCGGATCTCGGCGCCACGGTCGTCGCTGCTACCGATTACCTGGCCGGTTGGCATTCCGCCGCCGGAAACCAACATCGACATGATATTCGTCCAGTGATGTCGGCCGGCCTGGTTGTTGATGACTGGGGTGCGCCCGAACTCGCCCATCATGAGGATCAGCGTCTGGTCGAGCAAGCCGCGTTGTTGCAGATCATTGATCAGCGCGTAAAGCGCTCGATCGACGCGCGGCAGTAACGGTTTGAGGCCTTTCTCAATCCCACCCCAGCGAACGTCGTCGCCGTGGTGGTCAAAGTACCCCCAGGCGCCACTGACGAGTACGAAACTGGCACCGGACTCGACGAGCCGTCGCGCCAGCAGCGCTTTTTCGCCGACGCTCGAACGGCCGTACTGGTCGCGTGTTTGGGAAGACTCCCGATTTAGGTCGAAAGCCTTTTGGACGCGGCCGGAGACGACCATTTCATATGCCCGTTGCGTGAATCGATCGGTTGCCTGGCCGTGATCCAAGTCGCGTCGCAGTTGTTCGAATTGCTGTCTCAGCGTGTTGCGGTCGCCGAGTCGGGCTACCTCGAGTCCCTTGGGCAGGTTGAATTTTCCAGCCAGTTCGAGCCCCTTCACTGGGGAATATGCCGAGCCCATGACCCCGGCGCCGTATACGTCGGATGTCCAGGAGCGAGCCAGGCCGATGAATGCTGGCATGTGGGGGCTGTTGGCACCGCGGAAGCGAGCGACCACCGAACCCATCGATGGATAGCCACCCCCGTCGCGCCCATCGTTGGTGCGCCGGGCGAGCGGATTTCCCGCCTGCATGGTGATCGGGGTATGGTTGCTGGCGGAGCAATCGACCGATCGGATGATCGACAATCGGTCGGCGATCGAGGCTTGTAGCGGAAGGTGCTCGGAAAACTGCACCCCGGGTAGGGCCGTCGCGATCGGTGAGAAAGGGCCGCGCACCTCGTGGGGTGCATCCGGTTTGGGGTCCCACATGTCGAGTTGGCTGGGACCGCCCGATAGCCAGAACAGGATCACAGCTTTGCGCTCAGGCGCTCGGGAACGTTGGCTGGCGGCGAACGCCGCCGGGACCGTCATCCCACTAGCGCCGGCCATGCTGGTTTGTAGAAACCAGCGCCGTGACCCAATCCGGATGGTGCCGGGGCCAACGGGGCTTCGCTGCGGTTTGGCACGATGCTCGGATTGTCCGCACGGCTCTCTATTTGCCACCACGGTGCCCTTTCGCGGGGAGGCTGGAAACACGGCAGCGACCTGCAGGCTGCCGCGATGGGACCGGTCCGGAAGGTCACATAACATGAATATATCAGCCACCGCCGCGCTGAACCACATGAAACCCTGGCCTTGGGGACCGCTCGGTGGCAGGAGTCTACCGCCGCTGTCGCCGCGGGTCGCCTGCTCTACCATCGGCTCGGCTCGGCTCGGCTCGGCGCGATCCGCCAGACGTTCTCGGCAAACCACAATGTGTATCCCAAGCGATCGGGAGAGAACATCTTATCGCGGTTGCCGGTGACAATCGATGCGCCGTTGGCCCGTCTCGAGCGACTGCGGTGGGATGTTTTCCCGTCCGGATCGCACCGTTATGATTGCGTGTGGAATTATGATTGCGTGTGGAATGTTCGTTCCCGGTCCGTGTCGCAAGGCGCTGTTCGGATCGTGCGGTTGTGGTGTCGTCTTTCATTTTTTCCAGGATTTGGCCGTGTCTATACATTGGGACTGCGGGTTTGGTCGTGACCGTTCGGCGGCGCTGTTGCTGACGGCCGGCTTACTTGCTGTCTTAGGGAGCGGTGTTGTCCCGAGCGACGTCGCTGCGCAGGGAACGAAAGCCGATTACGCGCGGGCTCGTACGCTGTCGCAAGAAACACGAGATCTCGTTTTCCGTACGCGCGTGACGCCTCATTGGCTTGCCGGAGGTTCTCAGTTTTGGTACCGCGTCAGGACCGCAGCCGATGCCCATCGATTTATCTTCGTGGATGCGGTGAAGGGTCTACGCCGGGACGCGTTTGATCATGAGAAATTGGCTGCAGCGCTCTCGGCCGCGGCGTCGAAGGAGGTTGCCGAACAGCGCTTGCCATTCCAGTCGATCGAGTACCAGAGCTCTCTCGAGTCGATCGATTTCGCGGCTTTTGGACGGCGTTGGCGGTGCGACTTGCGAACGTATCAGCTGGTCGAGCAGAAAGAGGCGGCGGCCGAGAATGCATCGACCGTCAAGGTTCTCCAGCAGCTGCGTCCCTCCCAGAATGGCGGTGGTGAAACGGCCGTACAATTCGTCAATCAGACCGAGGAGACGTTGAACCTGTTTTGGATCGATACCGAGGGACGTCGGCGCCCGTACGGAGTGATCGAGGCGGGGGGGAAGCGGGACCAGCATACCTACGCGGGGCATATCTGGCTGGTGATCAACAAAGAGGGCCGCGCACGGGGCCTCTTTGCGGCCGTGGACGAAGCGGCCACAGCGGTCATCGACGGGACGCTTAAGCCGGTGATCGAAAAGCCTTCCGCACCGCGTCGTTCAACAGGGGGTCACTCACCCGATGGTCGCTGGCAGGTACTGTTAGAGCAGCACAATCTCGTGCTGCGCGACCGGAAGAGTGATGAGATGATTCACCTGAGTCAGAGCGGGACGGCCGAGGATCCCTTTGTGTCGCGTTTTGTTTGGTCTCCGGATTCACGTTACCTCGTGGCTGTCCAGGAACGCCAGGGCGATCAACGCGAGGTACATTTGATCGAGAGTGCGCCGCGGGATCAGCTACAGCCGCGGTTGCATTCCTTTCGATACGCGAAGCCGGGCGATCGGATGCCTGCCGCCCGCCCCCGTTTGTTTGACATCGAGGGCCGCCGACAGGTGCCNGTCGACGAGGCCCTGTTTTCGAATCCGTGGAGTATCAGCCAACTGCGGTGGTCGCCCGATGCGCAGCGCTTTACGTTCCTCTACAACCAACGCGGACATCAGATACTCCGTGTGATCGCGGTCGAAGCGCAGACCGGTCAGGTTCGGTCACTGATTTGCGAACAGAGTGAGACGTTCGTCGACTACGCGTANAAGCAGTTTACCCACCATCTCGACGCGGCCGGTGAGATACTCTGGATGTCCGAACGGGATGGCTGGAATCATCTCTACCTCTACGACTCCCAAACCGGCCAGGTCAAAAACCAGGTTACCCACGGAAACTGGGTGGTGCGGGGAGTCGACCGGGTAGACGACGAGAAGCGGCAAATCTGGTTCCGAGCGGGGGGCATCTACCCCGATCAAGATCCCTACCATATCCATTTTTGCCGTGTGAACTTCGACGGCAGCGAGTTGGTCAAGTTGACCGATGGCGATGGGACGCACGCGGTTGAGTACTCGCCCGATCGACGTTTCTTTGTCGACACCTTTTCTCGCGTCGATCGGCCGCCCATCAGCCAGCTTCGCAGCGCCGCGGGAGGACCGCCGATCTGTGAGCTCGAACGGGCCGACTCGACGAGCTTATCGGAATCCGGGTGGCGGGTTCCCGAACGTTTTTCGGCGAACGGCCGCGACGGGGAAACGAAGATCTTCGGTGTGATCTTCCGCCCCACGAATTTTGTCCCCGACCGAGAGTACCCGGTGATCGAGAAGATCTATGCGGGTCCGCACGGGGCACACGTTCCCAAGCGGTTTTCGGCATATCATTCGGCCCAAGCGATGGCCGAACTGGGATTCATCGTCGTTCAGATCGACGGTATGGGGACCTCCCAGCGGTCGAAGNCATTTCATGATGTCTGCTGGCAGAACCTGGCGGACGCAGGGTTTCCAGACCGCATCCTGTGGTTACGGGCAGCCGCTGCCGCCTATCCTCAGATGGACCTGTCGCGAGTCGGTATTTATGGGGGTTCGGCTGGTGGCCAGAACGCCTTGGGAGGATTGCTTCGGCACGGGGACTTCTACAAGGTGGGGGTCGCCGACTGCGGTTGTCATGACAACCGCATGGACAAGATCTGGTGGAACGAACTCTGGATGGGATGGCCGATTGGCCCGCATTACGAGCAGCAATCCAACGTTCATCAGGCGCATCAGCTGCAGGGCAAACTCCTACTGATCGTGGGAGAACTGGATCGAAATGTCGACCCGGCGTCGACGATGCAGGTGGTCGACGCTCTGGTCAAGGCTGACAAGGATTTCGACCTGCTTGTGATTCCGGGGGCCGGCCACGGTGCTGCAGGAACGGCTTACGGGAGACGCAGGCAGCGGGATTTTTTTGTGCGGCAGTTGCTCGCTCGGGAACCGCGCAGCGACTGAGGGAGATCGCTGCCAACCAGACCGCAGGTGTCGGGGCGCGAGCGCCTGTTTGGGTGGCCGATCGTCACCGTGATGTTCGGTGCGCGCTGGGAGACGCGCGGCGCTGCCACGGTCGGTTGCGTTGAAAATATCAGCTCCGAAAGCGAAAGACCATGCGAACCAGTCGATCGAGACCCAGGACCCTGTGGGCGCCGCTGCGTGCTGCCGTGTTGCTGTTCGCTCTGACCCAGATAACGCCTCGGGCAGCTGCCGACGAGCCGACGGTGGCCGGCAAAATCCGGCACTACGCGACGCTCCACTCGATCGGCGTCGAATGGGATATCCAAGGGGATAGTAATCACACCGCATCCTGTCAGGTCGCTTTCCGCAAAGCGGGCCAAGGCCGCTGGCACAAGGCGCTCGATCTGTTGCGGATTGACTACCACGGCTACTACGCTCAGACACGGGCAGACCGCGCCTACAACATGCTGGCGGGTAGTATTTTCTTCCTCAAGCCGGGTACCCGCTACGAGGTGCGGTTGCGATTGCAAGATGCGGATGGCGGCGGAGCCGAGCGCCAATTCGCGGTCGATACCTGGGCGCCTCGGACGATCGTTCCGGGGGCCCGCAGTTACCACGTCTCTCCGGGAGACGGGGGCGGGGTGGGTACCCGCGACGATCCCATTCGCGGGCTGATCCGCGCGGATCAGCTGGCCCAACCGGGGGACCGATTTCTGCTCCACGCGGGCGACTACGGGGAGTTTTTTCCCCACACGTCGGGGACGCCCGGTCACCGCATCGTCTACCAGGCGGCCGGAGACGGCATCGTCGACTTACACCATTTGAACATCGGCGCCCATCACCTGTGGTTTGAAGGGTTCCGGATGACCCCCGGTGTTTCCCCGGCCCGCAATGGAATTCAGGACCGCATCAACGCCACGGACATCGTTATTCGCGGGAATCACATCGAGGGGTTCCACTACGGCATCCTGGTCGGTCGGTACCGGGCGACCAACTGGGTCATTACCGACAACGTGATCATCGGCGACAAGGACATGGCGACCGGAAACGGCTATGGCAAAGAGCATTCATCGGGTGAGGGNGTCGAGTTGAATCANTCGTCGCATCACGTGGTCTGTTACAACACGATCTCGAAGACCGCCGATGGAGTTTCGTACCCGGGCAGGAACTGCGACATCTTCGGCAATGATATTTTCTCGGTCTCCGATGACGGCGTCGAGCCAGATTCAGGGTACGCCAACGTGCGCATCTGGGGGAACCGGATTCAGGGGACGCACAAGTCGGGAATCAGCATTCAGCCCATGTTGTGTTCACCCTGGTACATCCTCTTTAATCAGATTGTCTCCGACACGACGATGATCAAGATGCGCGTCTGCGATCGGCTGGTGATGATCAATAACACGTTCATCGTCGGCAAGAGCGGGGTGGGAGATGCCTACAACCTGTTGAAGGCGTTTTCCCGGAACAACATTTGGTACGGACTGACGCATTCCGATTACCTCTGGATCGCGCATGTCATCGATGACCCGGCAGCGCTGGCCCGACACCGCCAGTATGTGAATTACCCGCACGACGTGTCGGGATTTCGTTCTGGTTGGGGCACCGATTTGGATTACGACGCGTTCGGCAAGAAGAAGAATCCGCCGGGCCAATTCNCGGGGACGCTGTTTGGCTGGTATGACAGCCGACAGAAACAGCAGCGGGCCTTTAGGACGGTCGAGGCGGTCCGCGACTTTCTCGACATCGAATCGAACGCGGTCGCGTTTTCCGATCCGGCGACCGTGTTCCAGCACTGGTCGATTCCCGACAACCTGCATCGCAATGCACCGGGGGGCGAGTTTGTCGAGCTAGAACCGCAGCTTCTGGTTCTTCAGGAACAGGGTCCGGCGNTTGACGCCGGTCAGTTGCTCCCCAATATTCACGCCGGTAGGTACTTTGGCAGAGCTCCCGATCTCGGCGCGCACGAATTGGGGATACCGTTGCCGTATTACGGCGCGCGGGACGCCGCGGCGCGGCGGGCGCACGACCAGGACTGGGTATTGCCCAACCAGCGGTAGCCCGGCCGATGGCGGCCCGCAGAGCACGGTGCCGTTTAGGGGGCCGTTCAGGGGCGGCGAATCGCCCTGAGGGCGCGCCGGCACGCGTTGCGAATATGGTAGTCCTTGTGCTTCGCTGCCGTTTCCAAGGCCTGCGTTGCCAGCGGCGAACCGATCTTCCCGAGCCAATCGGCCGCAAAGATGGGAAGCCCCCGGCTGGGGTACGCGAGCGCATCCTGCAAAACACGGATCGCCTGGGGCTGTACCGACCGACGGCAGGTGGCGTAGGCGGCAGCGACACGAACGGGATGGGAGCGGTCGTTTAGCAGGCGCTGGAACCGGTCAGCGTCTCCCACCGCCATATCTCCCAGGGCCGCCAGGGCCCAGAATCGCACGGCCGCCTGCTTGTCTCCGCACGCGTCGAACAGGGCCGCTTCGGCTTGCGCAGCGAAGACCGGTAACGTCCGCACGGCGCAGAGTCGGGTGCGCAGATCGCCCTGCGCCAGATCGCTGGTCCACTCGGCCAATGTCTTGCCGGCAACCCGTTTGATCGCCTCGGTCGGTGCTGGGTCCGCGGCGCCGAGGGAAGTCGCAGCGATCAGTACCAGACCGGGTGAAAACGCTGTCAAAGAGCCGCGCCAGCAGGAGGTGAACAACACGCGGGTCTCTCCGAATGAAAGCCATCTGGTGCTCGGGAGGCGGTCGCGGTGTCTGCGCACCACCTCAGACTGATCGATCTCAGACTGATCGATAGTGTACCCCGTTTTGGCGGCCTGAGAAGAGACTCTTGCGCGATGCACGGCGGTTGATAGACATGCGGTGCGCCGTATTGTAAGCCTCGCATCAAGAGCCATAATCAGCAGGGTCCGGGTGGGAAGTTGTGGGATGACCAGCAACCGAGTCCTTAGTCGCTAGAGGGAGACCATGAGCGCTGATGCCAGAGTTGAGGAATTGGGACTTGAACTTCCGCCGGCTCCCAAGCCGGGCGGGGTCTATAAGCCGATCGTGATTTCGGGCCACACGGCCTATGTGTCTGGACACGGTCCGGTTCGAGCGGACGGGTCGATGTATACCGGCCGGGTCGGATCGGAAGTCGACCAACAGGCTGGGTACGACTCGGCGCGACAGACGGGACTGGCGATTCTATCCACGTTGCGGGAGAACCTGGGCAGCCTCGATCGCGTGAAGCAGGCCGAACTCCTGCAAACGCGAGATGACCGGCCGGTCTC
>PADE01000098.1 GCA_002702965.1 Planctomycetaceae bacterium | reverse complement strand
ATCACATCGGGATTCAGGGCGGTGATCCGGGGCACTGCTGCGTCGAGCTGTTCGATCCGTGCGACCTTCCCGTCGAAGTCTCCGTCTTCACCGGTCGAGTCGGTGTACTTGAAGTGGATGAAGAAGAAGTCGTAGTCGTTCCACGTGGCTTCAAGCCGGTCCATCTGCGATTCGAGCGTCGTGCCGGCGTCGAGTACGTCCATCTGGACCAACCGGGCCAGGCCGCGGTACATGGGGTACACGGCGATCGCGCCAGGGTTCAGGCCGTAGACCTCCTGGAAGCGGGGAATCTCGGGCAACATTGCGATGCCCCGCATCGTCAGCAGGTTGGCTGGTGATTCGTCAGCCAGCAGGCCGCGGGCCTGCTCCAGGAACTCCTTGCAGATCCCGGCCGTCTTCTGCGACGGCTCATCGGCTCCGACCGGTTCCAGCGGTGGCACGCCTGTGGCCTGCGGATCGGTGTCGCGCACGTCACCGCCCATTCCGGTACCGCGCAAGACAACGACAAAACGATGTTCTTTGACCGGCTCGACGTAGATCTCCAAATTGGGAATGGTAATATCACGCAGTCGGTGGACGAGGGGAACGCTCTGTTCGGTGGGAATTCTCCCCGCGCGTCGATCGGTGATGCACCCGGTGTCGTCCAAGGTGCAGAAGTTGCAGCGGATCGCCACGTCGCCGGGCTGAAGCTCGAAACCGATACCGGTCGCCTCCAATGCGCCACGGCCGATCACATACTTCAGAGGATCGTATCCGAATAATCCTAGATGCCCGGGTCCGCTACCGGGACTGATTCCCGGCGCGACCGGGATACTCGCGCCCTGGACGCCCCGCGCCGCAAGAGCGTCCAGGTGAGGCGTGTTTGCCGTTTCCAGCTCGCTTCCCCCACCGGGAACGTTTGGCAATCCCCCCAATCCGTCGGCGACCAGCATGACGATCTTGGAGTCGTTCTTGGAATGAAGACTTCGGGTCAGTGTGTGCAGGTCCATAGCTCGTTTTGATTCGTAATCGGGTTGAGGTGACGCACCGACGCAGACAGCGTTCAGCGGGGTTGCGTGGCGTTCGTGGGAGTTCTCAGGAGCCGCTGCGAAAAGTCTCGGGTCACGCTTCGGCGCCTGTGCGCATACCGAGTGCTGTGGTCTAATTTTCTATGTTCACGATCGCCATTCTAAGCGTCTCGGTCACGATTCGGTAGAAGTCGTCAACCGATCTGCATCTGTCAAGAAAGCCGATTCGCTATGCATCCCAATCAGTCCCCGACTTTGATCGAGCTGGATTGTGAAGAAGCGTTTACTCAATGTCCGCCCCAAGAACAGCAGCGCTTACACGACGCTCTGGCCCGCGTTCGCGCCGAAGTGGTGGTCGAAGATCTGCGCATGTTGCGCGGTGAAATACCGACTCCTGCGGAAAAACAGCCGCTCGACGCCGCATTTCTGGAGTTGCCCGAACGACTGTTACTCGGCTACCGCAACCACGGCGCGACCAGCGAGTTGGGGCGTCTTTTGCAGTCCGCTGAACGGCTGCGTGAACGGGTTGACCGCGTAGTCCTGTTGGGAATTGGTGGATCGTATATGGGTCCCCGCGCATTGCTAGATGCGCTTTGCCACCCCTATCACAACGAACTCTCGCGTGCAGCGCGCGGTGGGATCCCGCGGATGTACTTCGCGGGCAATAATGTCGACAACGACGCGACGGATGCCCTGTTGCGGCTGCTGGCGGGGACCGGGGAATCGCCTTCCGATTGCGACTGGGGAATCGTTGTGGTCAGTAAGAGCGGCGGCACGATTGAGACGGCGTGCGCTTTGCGCGTGTTCCTGGAGGCATTGCGGGAGAATTGCGGCCAGGACTCCCAGCGGGTGCTTGACCGTCTGCGCGTGGTGACCGGACCGCAAGGCCCATTGCGAGCGATTTCTGAAGCCATGGGGTGTCCGGATGTATTTGAGATTCCGACGGGAGTGGGTGGTCGGTTTTCGCTTTTCTCCGCGGTCGGTCTACTGCCCGCCGCGATCCTCAACATCGATGTCGTCCAACTTCTCGAGGGTGCCGTTGCGATGAACTCGCATTTTCGTGACGCGGACCCGGGAGAGAATCGCGTGCTCGATTATGTCGGTAGCCTTTATTGGCTGGAAAACACGGGATCGCTCGACATTCGCGTGCTCAATGTCTGGTCGGATGCCTTGGAATCGCTCGGTTTGTGGCACGACCAGTTGCTCGCCGAGAGTCTCGGTAAGCGGGAACAGGGGGCGACGCCGTTGACCGTAGTCAATACGCGAGATTTGCATTCTCGGGCACAGCAGCATCAACAAGGTCGGCGGGACAAGATTCATGTCAATCTGGTGATTCAGCAAACTAGGACTGCGCCGATTCGTATCGAACCGAGCGAATTCGAGCAGGATGGTTTGGCCGACCTTGTCGGCCAGGCGTTTCCCGATATCATGGCGGCGGCGATCGCGGGGACCCGACAGGCGTACGCGGGAGACCGACGACCCACGATCGATGTGAAACTGCCAGCGATCGATGCCTATTCGCTGGGACAGTTGTTCCAGATGTGGATGTTGACGACGGTGGTCGAGGGCCGTTTACGGGGAGTCAATCCGTTCGGCCAGCCAGGCGTGGAAGCATACAAACGGAACATGGTACGGATACTCTCGCGACCGTAGGTACCACGTTGTCGCGATCCTCAGCGACCGCGATGCCGTGCGTATCAAGTGATTTGTCGAGTCTCGGACGAGCGTTTCAGCAGAGGAGTACGGCGATGGCGACAGAACTTACCTGGTTGGGACACGGGTCCTGGTCAATACAGTGCGAAGGACAGCGGATTCTGCTGGATCCATTTCTCGATGACTCCCCGGTTGCTCCGATCAAGGCTTCCGAGATTGAAGCGGATGTCATCCTGGTGTCCCATGGACATTTTGACCATGTCGCCGATGTGGCACCGATTGCCAATCGGACGGGAGCCACGGTCGTTGCGATGTACGAGATCGCCGAGTGGTTCCAGAAGAACCACGGTGTCAAAGAGACGATCGGCATGAATCTGGGGGGGACCGTTGCGTTGCCTTTTGGCAAAGTGAAAATGACCCCAGCGCTTCACAGCTCGCAGTTGCCCGACGGCAGTGATGGCGGAGTTCCGGCTGGTTTCTTGCTGACGTTTGCCGAGAGCAATGTTTATTTCGCCTGCGATACGGCTCTATTTTCGGACATGAGACTGATCGGCGACGCTGGCATCGAACTGGCGGTGCTACCGATTGGAGACCATTTTACGATGGGGCCGGACGATTCGATTGCGGCGATCAAACTGATCCAGCCGCACCGTGTCGCCCCGGCGCACTACAATACATTCCCACCCATCGTTCAGGATGCACAGGCGTGGGCTGACCGGGTTCGTTCGGAGACCGATGCCGAGCCAGTGGTGATCGATCCTGGGGGGACGATCTCACTCTGAACCGAGCTTCGAGTGCCATCCGCAACGACGTCGACCTCTTAACACGAGAGACACCGTTTGATGTGTTCACGAGCCCAACAACTTCGGCTGCCACANTTCCTCCTGCTTGTGGTGCTGCTGAATTCGTCGATTGCCCAGCTTCGGGCCCAGACGACTTTGCGCTGGAAGTTTCACGACGGGCAGCGGCTGCAGCTAAAGATACGCCAGCAGGCGACAACCACGACGTCGGTAAATAAACGGCCGTTGGCGATCTCCAGTAATATGGAGATGACAGTTGACTGGAGTGTCGAGCGCGTCGATCGAGAGGGCGCGGCGACCATGACTCAGCGTTTTTCAAGGATGGCGATCAAGTTTCAGGCGCCTGGAGCGGAACCCGTCCAGTACGATTCGCTGCAGGACAAAAATCCCACCGGTCAGGTCAAGCGGCTTGCCGAACGGTTACAACCTCTGATCGGATCCCCGTTCCATGTGACCGTCGGGAATCGCGGGCAGATTGAGCGGGTTCGTTTCGGCTCGGATCTGGGGCCAAGCGCCGAGTCATCTCGGCTGAAGCATTTTGTTTCCAAGGAGCGACTCGGTGAAATTTTGCGACAATCCAACCTGATTCTTCCGGAGTCGCCCGTCGCCGTCGGCGACTCTTGGGAGACGAATTCGGACCAGCCGTCTCCGTTGGGGAGAACGCGGCTGACTACCGTCTACACATTCGGTGGACCTCAGCTACAGGGAATGCGGAAACTGAGCCGGATCGACCTGACGACCCGTTTGGAGGTACAAGAATCAAGCCAGCCGGCGAGACGTAATGTCGCGCGGATCACCAAGCATCGCCAGAGCGGCGTCATCTACTTTGATGTCGAGGCAGGATATCTGGTGTCTTCACAGATTCGCCAGGAGAGGACGACCGAGAAGTTGTATCGCGGTCAGCGGATCGAGACGGTCGATCAAAGCTCGACGGCGTTAGAGGTCGTCGTGCCTTGAGAAAGTGAAATGGNAATTTCCNGGTGGTGGGAAGTCACTCGAGTCTCGATAAACCGACGTATCAGGTTTTTTCGGTCTGATTTGTTTCCGGCCGGGAGTCTGCATCGGGAACCAGGACCTGGATTTCGTNGCCGACAACGCGCAGCTCGAAGTGATCGATCGAGATCTTCGGATTATCGCACCAGGTGCCGTCGCGAATACAGAATCGCCAGGCGTGCCAGGGGCAGCGGACGGTTTCGTCTTCGAGATGGCCGCCCGCCAGGGATGCTCCCATGTGCGGACAGAAATCATCGATCGCAAAGAACTTTCCGGCGTGATTGAACACNGCAACCATCCTCCCATGAATCGGGAATGCGNCTCCCTGTTCAGGCNGAATATCGGTGGTCTTGGCCACGGTCGTGAATTCAGACATGGCTCTCTGCTAATCTGGTGCGTTCACCCACCAATGGGCGCCCGAATATCAATGCGCATTGCGCCCATGCCCGGGGTCGCCGGTGGACTCGGCCAAGTGGATCGCCTGGAAATCAACTCCGCACACTAGCGACCAACCATCCACAGTGGTTAGATTCTAGGTGCCGTCGAACTTGCACGGTAGGGTGGACCATAGTGGCGTGTTGAACTTGGCGGTCCGAGGAGCACCCCAATGACCGAGATGCGCTTCATCATGATCGGCGGATTCTTGGGCGCCGGCAAGACGACCACCATTGCCCGTTTGGCGCGCGCCTATCAGGACCGTGGTTTGCGGGTTGGCATCGTCACGAACGACCAGGCGAGCGACTTGGTTGACACGCATACTCTGAGGTCGCAGGGGCTCCAAGTGGGTGAAGTGGCGGGCGCGTGTTTCTGCTGTCATTTCGACGAATTGACCGCGACGATCGAGGCGCTCGGACAGGACCAGCGCCCCGACATCGTGATTGCCGAACCCGTTGGTAGTTGCACCGATTTGGTGGCCACCGTGATTCAACCATTACGGGGGCTGCATGCCGATGAAATCGATGTGGCACCCTACGGGGTGATTCTCAAACCGAGCCACGGGCGCCGCATTCTGCGCAACGAATCGGGTAGCGGATTCTCGCCGCAGGCGGCGTATATATTTCGCAAACAACTCGAGGAGGCGGATTTTGTAATCGTCAATCGCATCGATGAACTGGTTGAGGCCGAGGTCGACGAGTTGGTGGCGTTGTTGGAAGCCACGTGTCCGGGCGTTCCCGTTGTCCAAATGTCGGCGCGCACAGGCGAGGGATTCGACGGACTCCTCGACCAGCTTCAACAGCGTGGTTCGTTCGGGCGGCGGATCCTACAGTTAGATTACGACATCTACGCTGCTGGTGAAGCCGAATTGGGTTGGCTCAACAGCAGTATGGAATTGACGTCCCCAAACCCCTTCTCGCTCGATGAGCTGTTGCTGGAAATGGTCTCGCACTTGCTCGAGTCGTTGCGGTCGCGGTCGGCCGAAGTGGCGCACCTGAAGGTGATTGGATTGGCGGACGGTAGTCATGGTGTCGCGAACGCGATCAGCAATGAACTTACACCCGAACTGTCGTTGCGGTCGGATTGTCGCCCTTCACGCGCCAACGTGATCGTGAATGCGCGCGTGGCGATCGATCCCGAGGTGCTCCAGAGTATGGTTCAAGACACGGTGTCAGCTGTTTGCGCTACGCGGCAGGTTGACGTTGCATGGCGACAGACGCAGAGTTTTCGGCCTGGGCGGCCGGTACCCACCCATCGTTATTCGGAACCAGTGGCGGATTAGCCACACCCTTTCGGGTGTCGGATCACAGCAGGTTGCCGTGGGAAACAGCGATGCTGTGATGGTTGGTCGTTCAGCGTAACAGTGGCTGCGCCAACGGTTCTAGAACAACTCGGGAATCGGTGAGGTCGTGGTGATCGAGGTGGCCAATTCGCGCGGAAGGCCATCGACCAGGCGTGTCTCGGCAGGATCGAAGAGCGTTTGCATGACGGTCGCTCGCAAGTGCGATGGACCGAAGAGTGGTGTCGTCGCTTCACCACCAAGTCGATCGGTCTTGCCAATCACCTGTCCCATGCGCAAACCCCCGCCGGCGACTAACAGTGGGGTTAGGCGCGCCCAATGGTCAGTGCCCCCGTTCTCTTTTTTCTTTGGAGTTCGTCCCATCTCGCCGGTGACGATCAGCAGGATTTTGTCGCTCAAACCGCGTTCTTGGAGNTCNTCNAGNAANGCNGCGACCGCATGGTCNAACTNGTGCTCCCAGNACCNNCATNGCTTCTTNGNATGGNAGGGGTTGTTCCCNTCGTTATGGAAATCCCAGCAGGCTTCCGACACCGTGACGAANCCACAACCGGCTTCACACAGGCGGCGCGCCAACAACAGCTGCTTGCCGAGCAGGTTGGTGATTCGCGATTGATTTCGTTTTCCGTGATAGTGGATACCCCCCTGATGCCAGTCCTCCATACGGAACAGTCTGCTGGTATCGTATTTGGCGATCGTGGCCGGATTTTCCTTCGAGAGGTCGAAGGCATCGGCGATGCCGCGCATCAACACATCGATCGCCTGCTGTTCTGATCCGGTAGCGCTGTCTAGTTCGCCGGTTCGGTCGACACGGCGTTTTAGTTGATCNAGTTGTTCCAGCAGGCTCCGTCGATCTTCAAAACGATCACGCGGCAGCGATAACGTTAAGTTCGCTGTAAGTCCTTTGCCGCCTGATAGAAACAGGCCTTCGTAAGCTCCACCCAGTTTACCTGCAGTCGGGTAATGCTGGCGAATGTAGTTGTGGGTAAACGGCCCGGTCGGTTCCCCCAACTTCAGGTTCGGCTGGATCTGTTCCGGCAGGATAACGGTATGGGTGGGGATCGCCGTTTCCGGATGGTTGGTCCCAGCTAGACGGGCAAATTGAGCTCCCATCGAGGCCCCGGTTGGGCAATTACCGGAGAGGATTGGGAGTTGGTTATGGCTGCCATCGCCCGAGTGAAAAGAGCGGACGATCGCTAGCTTATCCGCCCGCTCACCCAGTTGCGGAAACGTGCCTCCAAACGTAACACCGGGCAGCGTTGTCGGTACCTCACCAGTACCGCTGCGGATGTTAAGCGGGGCGTCCATGTGAGGGTCGAACGTCTCGACTTGAGGCGGACCCCCTTGTACGAACAGCAGGACCACCGATTTATCTCGCAGAAAACGTCGTTGCGCTGCCGACGCTTTGTACTCCAACAGCGATGCCAGCGTCATGCCACCGGCTGCCAAACTACCGATGCGCAAAAAGTCNCGCCTCGACCAAGGCTGTTTTGCGCCCTGCACCCGCGGATCNCTGATCGTGAACATGTATGGGACTCCGAGCAGCCATTTTCTATTGCCAAGGTTGTTTATTATCCCGCATCACAGCCGTTGAGCCAATCTCTTTTTTGCGGGTTTGTCCGNAGGCGCCCGAGCGACGGNCGCTCGCCGTTGGCTGCGAACCGGTNGTACCAGCAGTCGGAATCCTCNCCAGCGCTGGCTGACACCGGTTCCAATCGCAACGCGCGGTCGTGCGTAACCCGACCATTTCACACGATACGAGGTCCGCGTATTAGTAGCGGATCGGTTTGGCTTTGAAATGGCGGTGCGGAAGGTAGTTGATTTCCAGGTCGACGTCATAGAGCGAAAAGTCGAGGTTGACGGCCGGGTCTTTTCTGGCAAGTGTGATGGAGACGACGTTTTCACCCGGACGCGGGTAGTTCGCAGGATCGAGCGNGTAATCGTAGACATATCCATAAGGCCCGATAGCGCCGCCCGAATGAAGCCGATAGATCAGGTCGGACAGCTGCAATGCTGCCTCGGGCAGGCGGTTTCCATTGAGGGCAATTTCGACGTCGTTGAGAGCCGGTTCGATACTAGTGATCCGGATGCGCAAATGGACTGCCGCGACTTTTCCCTCGGCGTGCCAGTCAGCGAGTCGATCGGCGACGCGCAACGGGATATCGACACGCTGACCTTCGACGAGTGGTTGTGGAAGCGCTGGCTCGGCTCCCGGAAGCCATCTCTCGGGCGGGTTTTGGGAAGCGGCCGCGTTAGCGCGATACAGTTTGTCCGCGGTTTGCAGTAGCTCGGGATGTCCGACCAGGCGCAAAGTCTGATAGTCTTCCGCGGTCCAGGGCCAACCGTTGGGTGTCCAGTGGTGTTGGGCAAGCCCAAAACCGTCGGCGCCTTGAGCATACGCATTCGCCGCTGCTGACCAGATCATGGGTTGTGTTGCGTACTGCTCAAACTGCCTGCCGACTAGTCCAGTCAGCGCTGCCAGCACCCGGCAGCCATGCTCATGGGCCAGTTCGATGGCCGCGGAACAGTCTGCATGCTGGTCGAGAGCACCCTCCATCGCTGCGGGAAAGACAATCAGGCCGTCAACGAGTTTTTCACGGACCCATGTCGCTACGTCGTATCCGAGTATCTTCCATGCGTCCGGTTGTGATGGAATACGAACATAAATTCGCTTGCGGCGCTGTTGCGATTTTTCCGCATCTTCTGCCACCGCGCGCAATCCGCGAAGCCAATCGGTCATCAGGGGTGTCAGCGCTTGGGCATCACGAAATGGGCAGAATGGAATATCGTTCAGTAGGTTCAGCTCGATACCATCGGTGGTGTACCGACTCAAGAGCTCCGCAAACATGCGAAAACGATACTCACGGACAGGNGCGTGAAGGAAGCTGAACCGTTCCGGTGAGACGTACTCGGCGCGCGGATCGTCTTCGGGGCCGACCTGATATTCGGGATGTTCGTAGACGAAATCGCACTTTCTTCCCAACCCACCGTGCGTTTTTCTATCACCCCCAACGAGGTTGACCCAGTTGCTGGCCAGAAAGAAGATCCCTTTCTTGTTGCATCGTTTGACCAGGACTTCGAGCGGATCGTGGCCGTCTTTGATGAGTTGTTGAATATTGCGCCCCGCGCGGTACCAGACGGGATGGGTCCAAGTCTCAACATTGTCACCCCAGGTTTGGGCGACCTCGCTGTCGTACAGGACGACACCCCCTTCGACACCGGCGAAATAAACCAATGTGTCGATCCCACTGTCGACCAACTGGTCGACGTTAAACTCGAGATCCGCTGGCGATAGTGGGGCTTCGAATTGGTACAGGCACGCTGCGTGGCGTCCATCATCGAACATGAACACGCGTGGCTCGATCGCATTGTTTCCGGTTGTCTCGCTTGCCGCCGCGGTCGCGACGGCTGTGCCGCTGATCAGACCGGCGGGAAGGGTGGTGCCGAGGTTTTGCAGAAAAGCACGTCGTTGCATTGACATCCAGAGGACCTTTCGCAAACGGGTGTGGGCGGTAGTCGAGATCGGTTGGGAGAAAGAGTGTTCGGTCGGCAGCCAGTTTGCCAGATTCGAGCCGGGCACGTCAAACCGCTGGTCGTCGGTCGACTGGCCGTCGGCGGTGACCTGAATCCACGGCAGCCACATCTCGGTTGGCGGGTTTTCTGAAGGCGGTGCTTACACCGCCAACTCGATAACCCCACCGCCGTGCACGAACCGTAGGATAGCTGAAAACGAGTGCGGTGGAACAAAGGGGACGGCTCTGACGCCATTTTTCAACGAAGAATCCGCCCGCCGGTTCGGTGTTTGGCAGGCGTGCAGATGTGGGTTGGGATTCACTTGGGCTGGCGCTCAGCTGATCTGGTCGGCCGCGAGTCGGCGACGCGTCGCTACATTGTGTAATATGCCCTCTGGTGGACGCGGTCGTCACGCGGTGTCCTCCAACCCGTTGGCGAATAGGGATTGAGCTGTGTGCCTTCTGCGCGTGTCTTCGGAGCTTTGAAGATGGGTCTACGTTTGTGCTGGGTTGTCGTGTGCGTTCTGTCAGGACGTCTCGCCCTCTGCGGGGAGCCCGAGAGTGGACCTGTCGCCGCGAGGTTTCACGTGACCGTCAACCTTGTGCCAGACCGCGGGCAGAGCTACGGTTCTCTGTTTGAAATGCGTGACGCGACCGGGCGGGTGATTGCCGGTGCCGGGTTTCAGGATGTCTACAACACACGTTTCCGCAGCGATCGACATACTCTGCAGTTCTTCGTTCGCCCGAGATCTTACGGCGACCGTTTCCAACTCGAGCGTTTACCCCACCCGGATCTTGACTGTGGTGTCTATCTCTTCGATTGGAACCAGCACCTTTTTGCCTGGAGTACGGTTAAGAACAATGGCCTGCGAGGCTGGGATCACTCCGGCCACATGTGGCGCGCCAGGGGGCCGCTCCCGCCGCGCCCGGTGCGTTCGGGAGACGGGGTCATTCGGGTCGGTCGCGGCACCCTTTTCTTTTCCGGAAACAGCGCTTACTACGAAGGGAAGTCAATATTGCCGGCGCCCGATGTCGGTGGCTTCTATAACTTCTACTATGCCGAGGGTCGGCTGTTTTTTTACCACCGGCACCGCGCTGAGTCAGAGAGCTTTACAAGAATCTACGCCTGCGCGTGGGAGCCCGATGATGTCGGGCAAATTGCGATCGACAAAGCGATCGTGCTGGAGACCCCGTACGATCAGGAGACACCGTTTGCCTGGGGCCAGTTCAGGGGTCAGGTGCTCACGGTCTCCAACCAAGGCGGCGTCTATGTTTTTGAGGGCGCTCAATGGAGAACGCTTCTGGAGCCGAACGATCAAGTAAGTTACCAAGTCTATTCGATGCTCCCGTGGCATGATCGTCTGTTGCTGGCGCAGTACCCGACGGGGAATATTTTTGAGTACCGTGGTCGCGACTTGACACGTTTGAACGATTGGCCACCGCGACTGCCGGGAGTTTCCTCGCACGCCCGGGAGTGCCAGACACTAGGGATTTACCGGGGCGATCTTTTCGCGGGTGTATGGCCCTGGGCCGAACTCTGGCGATACGATCGCGATGCCCGGAAATGGAATTCACTTGGCCGCATGTTCTCGCACCCACAACTCACTCGCGAGCGAGTCCATCCCTATGAAATGGAGGCAGAGAAGCACGGGCTCGTCACGAATCACTGGGGACAGAGGGTGACCGGCTTGGTTCCAGTGGGCGATGCTCTCTACGTCTCGACGTCGGCGAAAGGGACCTACCGCTGGGATCCGCGGTACGATTTTCTCGACGAAATGCAGCGGCGGGAGTACGGGTCCGTCTTGCGGTTGACGATGCCGGGAAATCTGACGGCGCAAGTCCCCTGGAAAGAGGGTCCGATGGATTTGGAGTTCGTCATCCGCTCGACGCAGCTACAAATCTACCAGGGGGACATCCGACTCGCTTCCAGCGAACTGGATGAAGAATTTCGCGCGGATTTGCGGGACAGTTCCGTGACCTGGGGCCAGGGAGTGTTTGGGTCGTTTGGTGGGCGGCTGATCAAGCACCAGGTCAGACTTCCCTGAACTGCCGCCTGGTCCGCGCGTCGTCACTCTTTGCTCACGGTTTCGTCAAGGTTCAGGAGCACTCTGGCGATGACCGTCCAGGCGGCAAGTTCTTCAACAGAACCGCCGAGGACCGGGGTTTCCGACCCCACGAGAGTCGCCGCTTTCAGAGAGCCCGCGCGGATACGTTTGCGTTGACGATCGAGATGTTCTCGAATCCACTTGTGTTCGAGTTCATCCGGTGCGCGGNTTGTACAGAGCCGAAACACGAACCGTACCCGTTCGGATTGCGTGTCCGGTCCTTCGTTGATCACCCGCCACGCGATGGCCCGCGCCGACTCGATAATGNTCTGGTCGTTCAACAGCGCCAGAGCCTGCAGGGGAGTATTCGAGCGCCGCCGGCGCACGTTGCATGTATGGCGCGGGGGTGCATCGAAACTGGCGAGTCCGGGGTGCGGTGCCGTACGTTTACGGTGGATGTAGAGTCCGCGGCGATAGCGATCGGTCCCTTGGCTGACTTTCCATTCCGCGTTGCCGTAGGCAATCGTCTTTCCGAGGTCGGGGCGTGGGGGGAAAAAACTCGGGCCGCCCACACGTCGCGTCAACAGCCCGCTCGTCGTCAATGCAATGTCGCGTATCGTCTCTGCATGAACCCGAAACCGCGGCCCGCGGGCGAGCCATTGATTCAGCGGATCCCAGGCGAAGTCCTCGGGGGAGATCCACGACGACTGTTGGTAGGTGGCGGAGCTTACGACTCGCCGTATCAGCGACTTAAGATCCCAGTCGCGACGGACGAATTCGGTCGCCAACCAATCCAACAGTGCGGGATGCGTCGGCGGGGAGCCCTGGACGCCAAAATCTTCGGGCGTGCTGACGAGCCCACGTCCAAAGACCTGTTGCCAAACTTGGTTCATCGCCACACGCCCGATCAGCGGGTTCTCGCGACTGGCGATCCAGCGTGCCATCGCCAGGCGATTGC
Organism: Planctomycetaceae bacterium; assembly: GCA_002702965.1. Classification (GTDB taxonomy): domain Bacteria; phylum Planctomycetota; class Planctomycetia; order Pirellulales; family Pirellulaceae; genus UBA9264. The sequence continues at coordinate 21,027 of PADE01000098.1, read as the reverse complement.
GCGGTGCACTTGCGGGCAGCGGGTGCAACGCGCGCGGCACACCGGGTGCGACTTGATCTTCGCGCCGGTGAAACTCNCCGCGTGCATGCACAAACGTGGGTCGGCGATCTTGGCGTTCTGCGACGATCAGTGTTGTCGGTAGCGTGGGAAGCGAGGCCCGCAAGNCGCCGATTTGCTTGTTGAGCGTGGCGAGTTCGGGAGTCACCGAAAGAAAGTAGCCGCGCAATCGGGCATCTTCTTTGGCCGACCGAATGCGCGCCTCCTTGGCCAACAGCGAGAGGATTGCACGGGGATGCTCCGGCAGACGCAGCGGCCTCGGATCGCTGGTGACGGAGAGTCTGAATCGGCCCAGNGTCTGCTGATGGACGAAGTTCATCAAGTAGGTGACAACCAACCTGGCNGGTCGGCTGACGGTGACCGGTTGTGCGGACGGAAAGAGCGCCCACTGGGCCCTGCCCTCGCCTCCCTGGATGTGCCAGCTTGTCAGCTTGTCTCCGTCGAGACTCAGTTCAACGGTGCGGTCCCCCTTGTGGTGGGTGGCAGTTGGGCGCTCGAATGTGAGTGCCAGCGGTGCGCCCTGGGATGTCGCCAGCAGATCCACCTGGAACTCACTCAGTGCAAAAGAACCATCTCCCAGCACGCTTCCACGGCCGGGGCCTTTCCGGGGAAGCGCAGGATGGGGCAGCGCTTCGAGTAGTAATCCGTAGATTTTCCCGGGTGGGACGCGGTAGACCACCCGGTACGAATCGACTTCGGGCCGGTCTCCCGTAGCCAGCAGTGAGCCGTCTACCAGCGCGGACAGCGTGGCGTTCATTTGCGAGCGGTACTCCAGGGGCTCCAGTGTTTTCCAAACGGCGGCATCAGCCGACTCCCGTTGATGCCACTGCCGAAATTTCTGATCGATCAACGCGTTGCGGCGCTGCGCCTCCGGGCGGTTTTCCGCGGGCCCGCGGTCCGGCAGCGGAAATGCTTGCGGACGCGTGGCTTCCAAATCGCGAATTTGCGACAGAATCTGATTGCGGCGGCGGTTTGTGGTCTCAACAGGTACTTCCAGGAACGGCTCGTCGACGTTGTTGAAGAAGGCGAAGAACCGCCAGTATTCATCCTGAGTCAACGGATCGAATTTATGGTCATGACATTGGGCACATGCAACAGTAAGTCCCAGAAACACGGTGGCCGTCGTGTGGACACGATCGACGATCGCCTCCCAACGGAATTGTTCCCAGTCGTGGCCGCCCTCTTCGTTGAGGTAGCTGTGCCGATGAAAGCCGGTGGCAATTTGTTGTTCCGGACTCGACTCAGGGAGCATGTCTCCCGCGAGTTGCTCGATTGCGAATTGGTCAAAAGGTAGCCCGGCGTTGAACGCGCCGATCACCCAGTCGCGATACGGCCAGATCGAGCGTGGTCGGTCGATTTCATAACCGTTGGAATCGGCATAACGGACGGCATCGAGCCACCACAGCGCCCAGCGTTCGCCGAAGTGAGGAGAAGCCAATAGATGGTCGACGAGACGATCGTGCGCGTCTGGTGAACGGTCGTTTGCTCGCAAGTCGATCTCAGCGATGGTCGGTGGCAGTCCGACGAGGTCGAGGCTGAGCCGACGGATGAGAGTGGACCGACTGGCTGCTGATGCGGGTCGACGATGAAGCGGAGCAAGTCGAGCGAGTACAAATCGGTCGATCGGATTGCGCGACCAGAAGGGGTCTGCNACCTNGGGCAACGCCGGNGTTCGTGGAGCGCGAAATGCCCAGTGGTCACTCCCCAGGCAGAGGATTGGGTCATGTGCGATGGCGGCGATCCAGAGCAGGATCAGAAGCAGCGTTCGCGGCGCACGGCAGGTCGGGTCGAATACGGTTGGATGGGTCATGCGAGTAACTTCGTCACCGGGTTCCCACCGACGTCGGTCAACCGGAATGGGCGACCCTGGTGTCGGAACGTTAGCCGCGTGTGATCGATGCCCAACAGGTGCAGGATGGTGGCTTGCAGGTCGTGCACTGGTACCGGATCTTCCGTGACATGGTATCCCAGATCGTCGGTGGTCCCGATCGCCTGGCCGGATCGAATGCCACCGCCGGACAGCCACATGGTAAACGCGTTGGGGTGATGATCGCGGCCGCGATTACGTCCCANCGCAGGGTTGCGCTCGGCCATCGGGGTCCTGCCGAACTCACCGCCCCAGACGACCAGTGTCTCGTCGAGCAACCCGCGTTGTTTGAGATCTCGCACCAGCGCGGCTGCTGGCTGATCGGTCACTGCGCAGGCTCNGCGGTGACCTCCGACGACGTTCGAGTGATGGTCCCACCCCTGGTGGAAAAGGCAGACAAAGCGGACTCCCCGTTCCACCAGACGCCTAGCCAGCAGGCAATTTCTTCCGAACGACGGCTTGTTCGGTTCGATTCCGTACATTTCCAGTGTGTGTCTTGGTTCGTTGCCGATGTCGACGAGTTCCGGTGCGCTGGCTTGGAGTCGGAAAGCCATTTCATACGCCTTGATGCGCGTGGCAATTTCCGGATCGCCGACNCGCTGTAAGCGACGTCGGTTCAACCGATTTACCAATCCCAACGACTCGCGTTGCAATTGAGGGTCATAGCCGGGCGGATTTTTTGTGTACAAGATAGGGGCTCCGCGCGAATGGAACGGAACTCCTTGATGATCCGAGGGCAGAAAACCGTGCCCGAAACAGGCTGCCCCGCCGCTCAGGCTACCGGCGGAATTCATGACCACGAATGCGGGTAGTGCCTCGGCTTCGCTGCCGAGCCCATACGTGATCCAGGCTCCCATGCTGGGTCGACCGAGTTGGAGGTGGCCGGTGCTCAGAAAGATCTGCGCCGGAGCATGGTTGAATGCTTCGGTTTGCATCGACCGAACGACGGCGACGTCATCGACAATCGTNCCCAGGTGCGGTAGCAACTCCGAGAGCCGTGTACCGCACTCTCCATGGCCTTTGAATTTCAGGGGGGACGCCATCAACGCGGCGTCGGACTCGATAAACGGCAGGTCTTGGCCTTTTAGAACGCTTGCGGGCACGGGATTTCCATCGTGCTCGCGCAACGTGGGTTTTTCATCGAACAAATCGAGTTGACTGGGGCCACCGGCCATGAACAGGAAAATGACGCGTTTGGCGCGCGGCCGGAAGTGAGGAGCTCGTGTTGTTTGCGGATGCTGTGGGGCCGCGCCGACACGGCCCGGTGTCTGGGCGCCGAGCAGAGAGGCCAATGCGATGCGGGCGATACCAAGTCGGCACTCACGGAAAAAGTAGCGGCGATGGATGCGGTGGTCGGCGGAGTCGTACATGACCGGATGCGGTGTGCGGGAGAGCGATCGAGGTTAGGAATCGGGACGCGTATTGATGGAAAACGAACTGCAGCTGCGCCTTCTCAACACGGGCATCGACAGTCTCATGGCAGGTTATTTGCGCGATCGGTGGCAGCGACGCACTGTCGGCGGGCNGTCGTGATTGTAATCGAGTCGGCCGTGGTTTACNGGTCCGTTTGGTTGCCTTTCCAGCGGGTCAAACTCGTCCCTGCGAACTACAGACGATAGCGAGATCCCTGCTGAGCTAAGTGCATACCGGCTGCGCGAATCGTCCGGGCTGCCTGGGAAGTGACCGACATCGCCGGATTGGTGTGATTCAAATGGATCATGTGAATCTTGTCACGCTGTTCGTCGGCCAGTCGAGCGAACCGTTGGATGCTCTCTACGATCAGTGGGTGTGGTATCTGAGAAAGGTCCCGGTTCGGCAATTCGTTGCCGTCGTAGAAGGTTCCGTCCAGATAGGCGCGGTCCGATTCCACGATGAACTTTTCGATCCGGCGATTCCAGCGTTCCCATTTGTCGATGTCGGGTACGAAGACGACTGATCTGGTGGGGCCCTCGATCAGGAACCCGACGGTTTCCGAGAATTCGTCTCGGTGGGGGACCAAGAGTGGGGTCATCTTGATGCGCTCGCCGAGTCGTACGGGTTGCTCCGCACGCAGCGGTTTCAATTGAATGTTATGGAGTGTTACCAGGAGGCTCCATGGTCCCTGAGTTCGTAGAAATTCAGTCATTCTCGGCATCGCATAGACTGCGACGTTACGCGCCCCCATGACTTCTCGTCCGAGGTGTAAGAGACCCGTGTAATGTCCGAAGTGAGCGTGTGTGAGGAAAATGCCGTTTAACAGTACGCCGTCAGGTGCGGGATCCAGTGCCGTGTCGAGTAAACGTAACTGTGCGGGAAAGTGTGGCGTGCAGTCGATCAACCAACGTTGACGCGACCGTGGATCGACGACCGCCAACGAGGTCACCATGCGTCGCCTAGCGGGCTCGCGAATCGCGAGCTGGCAGCACGGACGACGGCAACCCGCCTGCGGGAATCCGCCGTCCTGCGCGGTACCCAGTACGATCAGGAATGGATGGGAATCGGGTGGCTGCTGGGCTGCGATCGGACGACAGACTGCGACGATGAACCAGACCAGGATCCATGTCTTGCGATGTCTCGTCGAACGCGAGGAGGGTAGCATCGGTGCCCCTATCTATTGATTGCAGTTTGGGTTCTCTGGATGACGTGCTTTGAGGGTCGGTTTACCAGCCGCGATTCGTCGATCTGAAGGCGTGTGATGGAGGGAGATTTGTGGATGCCGCGGTGTGAGTCCAGCGCCGTCATCCTTGATCGGACGGGTTCTGAGCAACGCGGCGGTGCGCAGCGTAAGGTACATGTGCCGGCGGGGTACCGCCAAGATCGGACGTTGTGAATACGTTGCCAGGCTAGCAGAATCGTACTCGAATGGATGCGAAACCGTCGATGTTCAGGCCTGGCGCGTCTTTGGGCTGGTCTCGATCGACCGCCCCAGGGTGATTTGCGACAATTCTCTTTTGATGATTAGGGGAAACGGCTATGCTGGACCGAGGTGCCCGGCTACCAATGCTAGCTCGGTCGACTGTCGAACCGGTGGGCTGTGTACGGTTGGCGAAGGCGGTTCGGGCTCCGGCCTGTAGGATGTTGGTTACGCGGCGCTCCAGACGCAAGGATCTGCTTGCGATTTTCGACTCTTGTTCTTTCTGTTTTGGGATCGCGGCAACCGTGCCGGTACGTGCAATGTGAACAAGTTGCGGATTATTCTCTTCTCGAGCGAAACATTTCATTTTGAATCGCGTTAGTTGCGGTAGTTCGGGTCACTATTTGGCCGGAACCTGCTGAACCACTGGGATAGGTTCTGCTGGGAAGTCGAGTTTCAGGCAGTTCACTACGGACCGGAATGGAGGTCGAACCCATGTTCTCGTTCAAGCCACACGGCACCGATCGAATGCCGCCCCGTCGAGGTCGTGGTCTCGGGATTGAATCACTGGAACAGCGCGTCGTACTGGATGGTTCGGCGGGACTGGTTTCCGCGTTTGGAAGTCCCTGGCAGAATCCAGTGGACCCTCACGATGTGAACAATGACGGCGCGCTCGCCCCAAATGACGCGATCGAAGTACTCAATCTGACCAATCGCTATGGTGCCGGAAAATTGAACGCGTGGTCGGCACCTCCCACGCTCCACCGTCATATTCGGGACGTGCCGGCGATTTTTGCGGATTCCAGCGGCGATGGCTTCCTCTCCGCGATTGACACCCTAGAGATCGTCCGACGTATCAATGGCTTGCCGGCCTCGCCTTTCTTTGAAGAACCGGCTCGCGAGGACTTCTATCCGGATTTCGCCGATGTGGCGATTCCGTCACTAGACCTAGACCAGGGGTATGGCCACGTCCGTAGTGCGTTGGAATTTGCGAGTGACGTCGATTTCTTGCGGCTGATTCCGGACCAAGAACGGCTTTCGATTACAGCGTTTGCCGATGGTGTTACGGGAGGCTTGGTCGTTCAGGTGTTGGATCGTGATTTGCAGGTGATCGGGGATAGCGCGGCGACGATCGCTGCCGCTGGTGCACGCGAACCCGATTGGGCGTCAGCCACCGCGGAGATCACGTTGCCAGTGGAGACCGGTGAACTTCATTATCTGCGTGTGCAGGCCAAAGATCCGATGTCGGTCGGAAGATATGCGTTGAGCGTTGTCAACTTCGACGGCGGGTGGTGGTTACCGGTGGCGGATTCCCCCGCGGGACAAGACATTCACGCGGAGGTTCCAGGAGAGAACGCGACGGAGCTCGCGTTGGCGACGGGGGTTGTTTCGGTGAGTAGTTTTCTCGATCGCCCGGGCGATGTCGATACATTTCGCGTCGCGGTACCTGCCGGCGTTTTGGATGTCTCGGTGAAACCACTGGGAAATCAAGCTCCAATCACCGTCCAATTTTACGCTGAAGATGGCAGTTTGCTGGCGGGAGCGGCTACCGAACGGGCCGATCATCTAAAACGATCCGTACCCGCTGGGGATTACTTTGTTAGCGTGCAGGGTTTGCCGCAAACATCCGCAGTTAGCGCCGAAGGAGAAGCTACCGGGCGAACCTGGCAGTACCTGCTCGACGTCCGGCATCATCAGCCTCGCTGTCACTTGCGCCTCGATTCTGAACTGGGCGATGACATCCACGTAGATGAAATCGGTGACGCGGCGACCAGTCTCGCATTCGACGACGGCGGTTCTGCCTGTTTGAGCAGCTTCCTGGATCGTCCGGATGATGTGGACGTATTCCGCTTTACTGCCCAGTCCGAACGGTTCCTGGTCGGAGCGGGATCGGTTGGTGCGCCACACCGCGTCAGCGTACAGGTCGTGGATTCAGAGGGCGAACCGGTGACGCCGAACGATCCGCCACATCCACATGGTTTCCGGAGCGGCCGGGTGCATTCTCTTGCGGAAGGGGAAACGTATTACCTTGTTGTAGGTGCTAGACAGGACACAGTCGGCCAATACGTTCTGCGCGCCCGGTTTATTGAGACCGCTCCGGAAACGCCCCGGCCAGCCGAGGTGACGCTTCCCGAGCTTCCACGACCCCGCCCGCATCCCGCGCCTCGACCGGAACCGGCCTGTCCACCGCCAAGCGACTCGTCACCCGGAGTCGATGAGCACAGCGATCAAATCGGCGCCGCGACGACCACTCTGGAATTTGATGATCGCGGGCGCGCTTGCGTGCGCAGTTTTCTCGACCGGGGTGACGACCGGGANGTGTTTCAGTTCACCGCCATCTCGATGAACTTGTCGGCAGTCGTACACGGGCACGGGGTGATGATCACCGCCCATGATGCTGATGGAAATGTGATCGACAATCTGGTNGATCGGCCGCCGCGGCCAGATGGTGTCCGTTTAGAGATCGACCTGGTCGAAGGTGAGGAGTATTTCCTAGTAATCTCCTCGCGCGCCGGTGAGCACAGCGATGCAGGTGATCGTCCACGNCCGTTCCTGCTTACTGCGCACCAGTANGATTTGGGAATCGATCCGATTGTCTTTCCCGCGCCTCGACCGGAACCGGCCTGTTCACCGGCAAGCGATTCGCCACATGGAGTCGATACGCACAGCGATGAAATCGGTGACGCGGCGACGCCTCTGGAATTTGATGATCGGGGCCATGCCTGCGTGCGCAGTATTCTCGACCGAGGTGACGATCGGGATGTGTTCCAGTTCACTGCCAGCTCGATGAACCTGTCGGCAGTCGTACACGGGCGCGGGTTGATGATCACCGCCCATGATGCGGATGGAAACGCGCTCGACAACCTGGTCAGTCGTCCGCCTGGAGCGGGTGGTGCTCGGCTCGAGATCGACCTGGTCGAAGGTGCGGAGGTTTTCCTGGTGATCTCCTACAACGCCGATGAACACAGCGATGAAGGTGATCGTCCACAACCCTTCCTGCTTACCGCGCACCAGTACGATTTGGGAGTCGATCCGATTCTCTAAATCGTCCAGTTCACTTACAGTTCACTTACACATGGTGTGGTGTGTGGTCAAAGAGCTACTGGTGCTATGCGTCGAGCGAAGTCAGGCCGGCCGTCATTGCCGACTGACCGATGTCTACGGCGAAGTCGCATCTGGGGTGCGTGCTCGAGAGGTGAATATCGCCCGCGCAGCCCTGTGCGCGACGAAGTCGGTGACACGAGGGTGTTCCCCGGAGGGCGCCGTCGACCGCGTGACGGAATGCAATCCGGCCGGTTCTCGCTTGTCCTGAGTAGCCATCCGACAAGGCTGTGTTTCATCTGTGACAAGTCGGTTATAGTGGAATTCTCCAAGTCCTTGCCGACCCCAAGAGCTTCCTATCGGAAATTGCCACCGCTGGGTTGGCGCGAGAGTTTAAACAGCGTGCGAAGGCGGAGATCGACCATTGTCGCGTCCGCGTGAAACGGATAGACGTGTCAGGTTAGTGGTGACAATCGTCATTGGCGCCGCATTTGTGTCGATCGCGGTGGGCCAATGGCAGCAAGGTCGGGGGCGATCCCGGCGTCCGCCTGATCGTAGCGAGTACCCCCAATGGCAGATCGAAAGTGAGTTCGCGGCAGATGTCTTCACCTTTGTACGGATTCGGTACAACTCGCGAGGTTCCGTCTGGGATAGCCGCTGGGACAACGATTTCCCGGATGCCGACTGGAATTTGTCGTATCGTCTGCAACAACTGACTTCGCTGCAGGTCGACCCGAATGGGAAAGTCCTCCAACTGACCGATCCGGAGCTGTTTCACTACCCCTTCATCTTCATCCTTGGAACCAGAGACCTGGTCTTCAGCGAAACCGAAGTCGCCATCTTGAGACGTTATCTGTCCAACGGCGGTTTCTTGATGGTCGACGATTTTTGGGCGCACGAAGAGTGGTTGCGCATTCGGGAACAGATGCAACGGGTGTTTCCTGACCGGCCGCCACGTGAATTATCACTGGGACACGAGATTTTTCACATCGTTTACGACCTTCACGAGAAGCCGCAGGTACCCAGCATTCAGGCCTGGCGACGAGGTTGGGATTTTGAGTATTGGCACGGTGAAACATACGGCGACGAGGACCCGCATTTTTGGGGAATTCACGACGATCAGGGGCGTGTGATGGTGTTGCTTTGTCACAACAACGATCTTTGCGACGGTTGGGAACGCGAAGGGGAAGACACCGAGTACTTTCACCGGTACTCCGAAAAATGGTCCTACCCGATGGGGATCAACATCATTACGTATGTGATGACGCATTAACCGCCATCGGGACCGGTGTCGATTTCCCGCGGCGTTCCAGGAGCTGTCCAGCCACCGATCGGCCCCTGGCCGCGGCGACTTCAGCCGGCACGGCGACTCACTTTTTGTTACAGTGAGCGACAGCGTCGTACCCCACCCCCGTGGAATCAGCATCGAGGATGTCGGACGTGCAACGAACCGCAGAGAACAGAGTTTCGACAAATCTCTTGTCCCGTAGAGCGATGCTCAACACGTCTGCAGCGGCGGTCGGGCTGCTCTCCGTGAGGCGATCGCCCCAATTCGCGTTGTCTGACGACGCGGCGCCTCGTCGCGTGCAAACAGTGCTCGGGCCAGTCGCACCGGAACGACTGGGTGTGACCTTGACGCACGAGCATGCACCGCTGGTCGATTGGTCTGAATTGTTCGAGACGCGCCCCGCACCGATCGCACCCGTACGGGAGGCGATGCTCACCCTCAGCGCCAAGTTGTTGGATGCGTTTCACCGATCGCTGAGCAACTCACAAGGTCCGGGTGCCGTGGTCGAAACCACGCCAATTCGAGTTGGCCGGTATCCGCAGTTGCTTGTCGATCTGGCCAGACGTACCAAAGTCCACCTGATCGCTTCCACTGGATTCTGGTGTGAAGCGCTGGCTCCGCAACACCCTTGGGCGGTGCGTATGAGTGTTCAGAAAGGGGGTGTCGACCAGATGGCCAAGTTGTTCGTTCGCGAGATCACCCAAGGAATGGAAGATCCGAGCGGAGCGTGGGGAGAAAAATTTACCGAGATCAAGGCGGGGATCATCAAGATTGGAACGAGTACCTACCTGAGGCCCAGCGAACGTGCGTGCCATGTTGCGGCTGCGATCGCCAGCCGGGAAACCGGCTGTCCAATCACCACGCACACCACTTCCGGCGGTGGATTGGAGGAGGCCGAGTTGCTCCTCAAGCGTGGTGCCTCTGCAGGCAAAGTGATCATCGGCCATCAGGGTCATCTGGACGATCGCGCGAGCGAAGAGGCAGACGAATACCATCGACTGATTGCCCGACTCGGCTGCTATGTCCAGTTCGACCGAGTGGGTCACAAGGAGTACGAGGTCGAAAAGCAGGCGCGACAAATTGCCAAACTGATTGAAGGGGGGTTTCTCAAACAGGTGTTGGCCAGTCACGACCACGTTCCCTACTACTGCCCGAATTATGCGGCGGAAGAGAAACGGGCCGCGGATTGGAAAATTGCCGAGCCGGACTACACCACCGTGACCACCGAACTGGTGACATCGCTTCGACGGTTGGGAGTCTCTCCCGCCGAGATCCGCACGATCTTGCTTGAAAATCCGCAGCGTGCGTTGGCTTTTTCGGCGACCTGACGAAGCGTTCAAGTAGAGCCACCCGCAGCGAGGCTGCGGGTCGAAATCGGTGGGTATTGGCGGGGCGAGCCGGTCATGCGAGCAGGTCGGAAACCACGTGCCCGTGGACATCGGTGAGTCGGAAGTCTCTCCCCTGGTAGCGATACGTCAGCCGCTTGTGGTCGATCCCCAAGAGGTGCAGGATCGTCGCGTTCAGGTCGTGGATGTGCATCGTCCCGGGGGTCCAGTGGTCCTTGGTTGGTTGTGGCTTAATCGGATTCCCTTCCGCATCGGCAATGTTGTAGGCGTAGTCGTCGGTCCGACCGTAGGTGATGCCGGGTTTCACACCCCCTCCTGCCATCCACACGGTAAAGCAGCGTGGATGATGGTCACGTCCGTAGTTGTCTTTTTTCAGGCCACCTTGGCAATAAGAGGTGCGTCCAAATTCACCGCCCCAGATCACCAGCGTCTCATCGAGCATCCCGCGTTGTTTGAGGTCCTTGATCAGGCCGGCACATGCGCGATCGACGTCTTTGCACTGAGACTCGTGTTCCCTGGGTAGATTGCCATGGGCATCCCAGCCGCGATGGAAAATCTGGATGTTGCGTACTCCACGTTCGGCCAGTCGGCGGGCGTTCAGGCAGCAAGCGGCAAAAGTGCCCGGTTGGCGGGCTTCTTCTCCGTAAAGCTCAAAAGTCCGGTCGCTCTCTTGTGAAATGTCCATCAGCTCGGGTACCGAAACTTGCATCCGATACGCCATTTCGTGCTGTTGGATGCGTGCCAGGACCTCGGGGTCGGTGAACCGCTTGTGCTGTTCGCGGTTGAGCGCGGCGAGTACGTCGAGCTGGGCGCGGCGATCTTGCCTCCGCACGCCGGCGGGATTGCTTAGGTAGAGCACCGGATCGCCCTGGCTGCGCAACAGGATCCCCTGGTGGTTGGCGGAGAGGAACCCGGTACCCCACAGACGGCCGAACAAGCTCTGTTCAGCAAAACTCGTCTTGGCATGCATGACCACGTAGCCCGGTAGGTCCTCGTTCATGCTTCCCAGTCCGTAACTCAACCACGCTCCGAGGCTTGGTCGTCCAGGAATCTGGCTGCCGGTTTGGATGTAAGTAATCGCCGGGTCATGATTGATGGCCTCGGTGAACGTGCTGTGCACCACACAGAGTTCTTTAGCGACGGTTGCTGTGTGCGAGAGAAGTTCGCTGACCCACACACCGCGGTCGTTGTTGTCATGTTTGGTGAATTTGTACTTACTGGGACAGATCGGTAGCGTTTTCTGGCGGGCGGTCATCCCGGTGATTCGCTGACCGTCACGGATATGGTCGGGTAGCTGCTCACCAAACATCTTCTGCATTTTGGGTTTGTAATCCCACAGATCGTGATGGCTCGGGCCGCCACTCATAAACAGGTAGATCACACGCCGCGCTTTGGCGGTGTGGTGTAATGCCGTTGCCGCATCACTGCCTTCGGCCCGCAGATCGCGCCCCATCAGATTGGCCATCGCGGCGGTACCCAATCCCAGGGCGCTGCGGCCGAATAATTGCCGGCGCGTGATAGCCAATTCGTATTCGCGTAACGGGTTTGAATCGTTCATGCTAATCAGAGCTCTCGGGTTCGATTACCAGATTCAATAGAGTAGGATTGCCACGTCGCTCGCCAACACCGTGATCGACAATTGTGACCAGGCTGCGAGTTCCGCCGCCTGCAGTTTTTCGTCGCGTGGGGAATCGCCCGTTGTGAGCAGAGCCAACGCGTCGTCTTCGGAGGCACCGTAGCGCTCTTGTAACGTCCGCACCAAACCGGCACACGCTGCGCGCTCGACGTCGGTTGGCTTCCGTGAAGCCAACAGGGTGAATAGTAGATCGAGACGCTCGGTCTCGTTGGCACCCTGCCGCAGCAAACGCGCGGCGAGTGCGCGGGCCATTTCGAGACGCTGTGTTTCATTCAATAGTCCCAGCGACTGCAGCGGGGTGTTGGTTCGAGAGCGCTTGACACAACTTGATTCGCGGTTCGGCGCGTCGAACAAAGTCATCATCGGATGGGGACTGGTTCGCTTCCAGTAGACATACAGGCTGCGGCGAAACGCCTTCTGATCCTTGTCTGGTACATAGAGCTTGGTGTTGCTGGCGGGGTGCATGAGGGCGGTCCATAGCCCGCCGGGTTGATAGGGTTTGACCCCTTCGCCGCCCATCTGCGGCGCCAGTAGACCGCTCGCCCACAACCCGATGTCACGAATTACCTCGGCGTCCAGACGGTGGCTGGGACCTCGCGCGAGGAGTCGGTTTTCCGGATCGTCGACGTTGTTTCGCCAGGACGAACCTTGCCGAAAGGTTTGGCTGGTCACCATCAGCCGCAGCAGATGTTTCAAGTCCCACCCACTGTCGTGGAGTTCCACCGCAAGCCAGTCCAAGAGTCTCGGATGGGTCGGCTGCTGGCCCTGTAGTCCGAAGTCTTCGGGTGTGCGCACCAGACCGTTGCCAAAGATGCGCTGCCAGATTTGATTGACCAACACACGAGCCACCAACGGATGGTCGCGCGCGGTAAGCCACCGCGCCAACCCGAGTCGGTTGCGCGGCACGTTTTCAGGGAAAGCGCCCATCACGGTCACGATGCCGGGCTGGAGAGGCTCACCGGTCGGCAGATTGTACTCGCCACGTGTCAATATCTGGGTTGTGCGCGGTGTGGGCAGGTCCTGAGCCACGAGTGTGATCGTGAACGTCTTTTTAGCTTCGAGGGTCCGGGTCGCGAGGTTGATCGCCGGCTTGTGGATCTCCAAGGCGGCGAAAGGCCCTTGCGGGTCAGCNACGATCCCCAGGCGATCTTCNCCNCTGGCTTGCTCCCANTTTTNTCNGACCGCCGGATCGACCCCAGCGAGTTNCTTGAACTGTTGCGNGGCCTTGGACAGCAGCTGGCGCTGTGCGGATTCCAGCGCGTTCCAGACTTTCCAGGAGGCGACGTCGGCCGGTGCCTTGACCACGGGGCCGTATTCGTACTTGTTGCCGTCCATCGAGTGTTCCGCGGTACTGTTGAAGAAAGCCAACAGTCGGTAGTACTCCTGCTGCGGAATCGGATCGTACTTATGGGTATGGCACCGAGCGCAGGTTAATGACATGCCCAAGAACACCGTGCCCAGCGTTTCAGTCCGATCAAAATTGTTCTTGGCCTGGAATTCTGCCGGAATGGCCCCACCCTCAGCGGTGCTGGGGTTCATCCGCACGAAGCCCGTTGCCACACGCTGGGCTAACGTCGGATTGGGTAGTAAGTCTCCCGCGAGTTGCCATGTAATAAAGTCATCCACAGGCAGATTGTCATTCAGCGCGTTGACGACCCAATCGCGGTACGGATAGATCCCGCGGCGATTGTCCAAATGAAGCCCGTGGGTATCCCCATAGCGCACCGCATCCAACCAGTAACGTGCCTGGTGTTCGCCATAACGGGGATGATCGAGTAACTCGTCGACAAGCTGTGCATAGGCCTGGGGGTCTTGCGAGGAGAGAAACTCGGATAGCCGTGCCGGTTCGGGTGGCAGGCCGGTCAATACCAGCGACGCCCGACGGGCCAGCGTGGCGCGATCTGCGGTGGGTGCCAAGGTGAGATCGTCTTGGTTCAGCCTCGCCACCACATAATCATCGATCGAGGTGCCCTGCGCCGCGGGGTGGTTACCATTCGGGGCCAGTTTTTGAGGCGCGACGAATGCCCAGTGTTGGGAGTAGGTTCCGCCTTGAAGTACCCAGCGTTTGATCAGTTCGCGTTCGTGCGCGGTGAGTTTCTTCTCGGCTTCAGCGGGAGGCATGGGTTCGTCGGTCGAATTGATCCGGACCAGGATCTCGCTTTTGGAAGGCGCATCGGGATCGATGGCGCGGTAGCCGCCGCGGTCACTGGTCGCGGTCTCGAACGCGTCGAGCCGGACCAGGTCCTTGTCCTTGGCGTCGGGACCGTGACAGACGAAGCATTTGTTGGACAGCAGCGGGAGAATCTCGCGCGCGAAGTTGACCGGTGCGTCGCCTCGCTCATCGGCGCAGGCGTGCCAGAGAAAGACGAGGTTTGTCGCCAACGCCAGTCCGGCCAGGAGCTGTTTGGATTGCATGTTTGTCGCCTTTTGCCCGATGTTCCGCGCGGTGGTAGGGGTCGCCCGAGTGGGCGCCTGGGCCGCGAGTTGGCGCATTATAACCGAGCCGGGCGACGTGTTGTGGCGACCACGCAAAAGTCGAGGCGGCGGTCGTACATCCGCCCGCGTCCGGGCCCAACGTCGGTCGGCGGAACCGGTTTTCGTATGCCTCACAAGGCCCCCGGTACGGATCCCCTGCCCTGTCGGCCGGTTGTCGCAAAACGATTCGAGCGGTACGTTGCGGTTACGGTTTGCGGCAGGTCACGATGTCACTGGGGAACGCGGCGGCATGATGGAATGGTCGATCGACGCGCTGGGCTGGTGTGGTGCTGTGGTGGTGTTGTTGGCGTATGCGCTGGTGTCGACGCGTCGCGTCGAGGGCGATTCGGTGCTCTACCAGATGCTGAACATCGTGGGTGCGGCGCTGTTGATCACCAACACCGTTTATCTGGGAGCTTATCCGTCGGCCTTTGTCAACGTGATCTGGATCGCGATCGCCGGTTACTCGTTGTTCAAACGTCCTGGTGCGACTGTCGACACGTCAGCGGACGGCTGAGTGCGCACCAAAGCACGGCAACCAGCCGCCGGCCAACCGAGCGCGGAGAGCGTCTCGCCAAGCGTCAGTTGCGGGGCCCCCCGGGATCGATTCCCTTGGGCTCGGGCATCTCTTCGGTGATAATTTTCCAGGAAGCCCCCATCTCGCGCATAGCCCGGAAGTCGCGGGCCGCGTAGGACGTGAGCAGCTGGGGGGTTTCGAGCGGCTGACCCTTCTGGAATCGTGATTGCATGGCGGCATCGAGCATCCCCGTGACCAGCAGGGTCCGCTCGACCGGGTAAGGGGCCCGGCCGTGGATCATGTGAGACTGGATGCTGCGCGAGAGGGCCTTGAAGAGATTACGATTTCTCCAGGGTCCCACGTACAGACTAGTGGCTTGCGGTGTGCGGTCCCCTTTTAATCGGCAGCCGAAGTTCCAGCGAAAATCATTGCTGCCGACTCTCAGGATCACCGCCCGCAGCCCGTCTCGATAGGTGAGCAGGATTGCATGAGAGGGAATCACGTCCTTCCGACCCGGTTCGATGAACTTCCGCAACGGCGGTCGATTGGCGCCCAGTTCCGCAGCCATGCAGGCCTCCGCGAGGTCTGCCGACCAGAGGCCTGCGTCGGCCGCCTTCCAGACGTCTGCGCCTTCCAGAAACTGGACTTTGGCGACGCCCGTTTCACCCCCCTTGCGCGCTTCAATCATCGATTGAAGCAGCTCCATACTGTGAAAGTCGTAAACTTCCAGTGGCCCGCCGTGTACCGAGATCGCCTCTTCGATTTCCACACCGTTGGAAAGTTCTAGTGGAGGCCGCCGCTGCGCGAGTGGGACCGAACTGCCCGCCATGAAGGGGATTTTCAGCTGCTGGGTTGTGTCGTACATCTCGTGCGCCCAGTCGGTACGGTACGACAGGTGCTTGTCGTTGAAGAGTGGTACCGAGCGGCGGCTGCGCTTCATCACGGCCACGATTTCATCGAAGAACCGTTTGCGGGGATACTGGCGCTGGCCCTTCTCATTGACTGGATAATTTCCGTGTTCCGCAATCGACAGCACTCCATCTACGGCCAGTTTAGAGCCGCCGAGGCAGAGTGCACCGTTGATCGTGGGGTAGATCTTGATGCCGTATTGCTGTGCCACGGCCCTGGCCATATCGCGATCACCGGGGAACTGATCGATGTAGAAACTGACCACGTCGACACCCGGGTCGGTGAGGCGACCGTTGAAGTAGTACGGCTCCAGGAAGTTCTCGAGAATCACGTGTGCGTGACTGCGGAAAGTGAATTCGGTGATCACCGCGGCGACCTTGGGTCGTTTTCTCGGTTCATCCGCTAGGTTCAGTGTGGCTGCGGTAGAAGCGAACACGAGGCTGCCGCCGGCGCGCTGCAGCATTTCTCGACGACCGATAGGTTCTCGGGGGTACATCGTTAGCGATCCTCAGAGGGTGTGGGCAGCAGGTCTCGGGTCAAGCGGCTACGGCAGATTGCGATTGCGGAAAGCGACTGTGCCGCCGCTGGTGCCACGATGTTATATCGCCGCGGCACGCGTGGCAATCTGCACGATTGTCCGGTGGCGGGGCCGACCAGAGGCTGGCACAATGTCGGATGTGACATCTAATTAAGGAGGCGAGTCAATGGATCGTGCGTTGTACACCGCGTCACTGGTTCTCTGTCTGGAGTCTGTTCTGCTGGCGGCCGATCCGATCGCCATCGGTACACGGATCGAACCGTTGATCGACGAGTTCTTGCTCGAAAACGTGGCCGGCGATGCGCAACAGGTCCTGCACCGTCCGGTACCCGCCGAAGTGGTGTTGGTGACGGGAGCGTCTTGCGAGGGGAATACGTCGGCGTATTACACCATCTTTCGTGACGGGGATTTGTTTCGGATGTACTACCGCGGTTCGCACGCGGATTCAAACATGAAGTCCACCCATCGCGAGGTGACCTGTTACGCCGAGAGCCGCGACGGGATTCACTGGACCAAACCCGAGCTCGGTTTGTTTGAGTTTGAGGGTTCGAAGAAAAACAATATTGTCTGGGACGGAATCGGCACGCACTGTTTCACGGTTTTCAAGGACCGCAATCCCGACTGCCCTCCTGCGGCCCGTTACAAAGCCATCTCGCGTGGCCGTCCGGTCGGCAAGAAGGGTTTGTATATTTTTCAATCGCCTGATGGCTTGCACTGGAAATTGATGGCCGACAACCCGGTGATCACCGAGGGTTATTTTGATTCACAGAATCTTGCGTTTTGGGATCCGCATGCCCGTATTTACCGCGCCTACCATCGGACGTTCGTCGACGGTGTGCGGGCGATCATGACGCAGACGTCACCGAACTACCGCAATTGGAGCAGGTCGATGCTGCTGAAGTATCCAGCGGGCACGCCTCGCGAACACCTCTATACCAACGCGGTAACCAACTACCCGGGAGCCGAGCACATTCTACTTGGATTTCCGACCCGTTATCTGCCCAACGAGAAGAGCCGTGTGGAGCCGGTGTTGATGACCAGTCGCGATGGGATCCACTTTCGTCGCTGGGCGAAGGCGGTGGTCCCGGAAACGGCCCCCAAGGACCGAGGCGGCAACCGCAGCAACTACATGACCTGGGGGATGGTTGAACTCCCCGGGCGCCCGCACGAGTTCTCGGTCTACGCGACCGAGGGCTACTACGAAGGTCCCGATAGCCGTGTCCGGCGATTTGTCTATCGGAAAGACGGACTGGTGTCGCTCCGCGCCGCGCGGGGAACCGCCACGACACGAACGATCACCTTTGGCGGCAAGGAGCTGGTACTCAACTATCAGACTCGCACCGATCGGGGCCGGATCCGGGTCGCAGTGCAAGATGCGGACGGTCGGGCAATCGAGGGTCTCACCGCGGCCGATTGTCGGCCGTTGGTGGGCGACCACATCGAGCAGCGCGTGGCCTGGAAGCGTGGTGCCGATCTGTCCCCATGGGCCGGCAAGACTGTGCGGCTACACTTTGTGGTCGAGGACGCCGATCTGTTCTCGTTTCGGTTTCGCTGAAGCAGGTGCGACGGCCGCGTATCGTAGCGAGTAACCAGGTCGTACGAACAACCGGGGCTCCTCAGCGAGTGCAAGCGAGAGGACTCGCACCTCCACGCCCATTGGGCACTAGATCCTAAATCCATTGGAGCGTGCCACGTCGATCCAACTAGAAATCCGGTGTTAGGTCGCAAGTTGGGCGGAACAAAAGTATTACAACTTTTTGCTCGCCAAATGCCGTCAATCAACCGCTCTTGGCGTTTTATAACTAGATGCGCAGTAACTCCACTTCCGTCGCGCTCGTTGCATTTCAAAAAAACAGGACGACCAAGTGGTCGCCCTGTTTCAATCCGTCTGGGTGTGGGGTGTTACTGCGCTTCGAACATGCCCTTTAACCACGCCAAAGTACTGCAGCAATAAAGCGCGGGGCCTCGGGAGGGCCGAGGTGTCCGGCGGGAAGTGGTAGCTCAGGCTAACAATTCACGTACGGGTTCTGCCTCCGGCATGATTCGGACCGGTCGGTCTTGGCCGTCGGCAATCATCTGCTGAGGATCGATCCCCAATTGGTAATACAAGGTCGCCAGGAGCTCGTGGTAATGAACTGGTCGGTCGCGGGGTGTCTTTGAATGGCCTGTCGACGATCCCAGGACCTGACCCCGCGTCAAACCACCGCCAGCGATCATTAGGGAAAACACGTCAGGCCAATGGTCGCGGCCACTCTCTTTGTTGATGGTGGGAGTGCGTCCCATCTCACCCATCATCAGCACCAGGACCTCATCCAACATTCCCCGTTGTTCCAGATCGACAAGCAGTGCCGATGCGGCCTGGTCCATGGGGGGCAGCAGTGTATCCTTGAGCTTTGCGAAATTATTGGTGTGCGTGTCCCAGGAGTTGTTCTTAGAATAATTGACCAGGACGTATGTCACGCCGGCTTCGACCAGTCGTCGCGCTAGCAAAGTTCCCTGCCCCATCGCACTCGCGCCGTACATTTCGCGCACGGACCGCGGCTCGCGATTGAGATCAAACGCCTGTTGGCCACGCTGGCCAGCCAACAAGGCGAACGATTTTTCACGGAATGCTTTGAAATCATCGGTTGCGGTCAGTTGTGAGGAGCCTGCCCTGCTGGTGGCGAAGGTCGATAGGAGTTGCCGTCGGCCGCGGAGCCGCGCGGTGGAGACGTCGACGGGCAGGGTGAGGCCGGCAGGAATGTGGTAACGTCCTACGGCCGTCGTTGGTATCGCACCGGAATCAAAAGCGGCGCAGGCGGCGCCCAGGTGGACGGGACCGGTGTAGCGGACGCGGTTGCCGAGTTGTTTGGCGTTGGGAATGGCGACGAAATTGGGAATGCCGGCGGGCGTGGTAGTTCCCAGCTGGTGTGCCACAACGGAACCCACCGAGGGGAACCGATTCACCTTTTCCAGACCCACACCAGCCGCTTGATTGTCGAAACCGGTGAGCACCCAGTGTAAACCAGGACTGTGGTCGCGACGTATATTGTCCATGTAAACACTGCGAACCACGTTGAACAGACCAGTCTGTCTGGCCAAACGAGGCATGTGTTCGCCAATATGAAAAGCAGGTAGAGTCGTGGGAATCGCTGAAAAGCTGCCGCGGATTTCTGCGGGTGCATGCGGTTTAGGATCCCAGCTTTCCAACTGGCTCATGCCTCCTTCCTGAAGCAATACGATCACCGACTTGGCCGGTGCCGCAGGCCGCGTGATTTGTGGCCGCCCGTCAGCGCCACCCGGGAGGCCGCTGTTCGCGACCCCGGCGACGCCGAGCGCTAGGTGGCGACCTAGGAACCGCCGGCGTGAAATTCTCGCTCGGAAGATTGCCATGGTTTGATCTCCGCAGTGTCCCGCGACACTACTATAGCAGGCGGTTCTCAGGTCAACTATCGCGGCTTGTTTCAGCTGCCTTCGGCGGCCCAAATCGGAGCAGCTGCAATGGCTCAAAACCGAAAGTGAACCAAAGTCAGCACCCGATTCACCGATCCAACTAGAAACCCGGTAGTAGGACGCAAGTTGAGCGGAACAAAAGTAGTACAACGTTTTGCTCGCCAAATGCCGTCAGAAAACCGCTGTCGAGGTTGGCTGAAAGTCATGTTTCGAGCATGTTCTGCTGCGTCCTATTGAAGAGCCCCTTCTCCTCTGTGGGAACCGTTGACACCAATCAATCGCAATATCATTGAGCAGTTGCGCACATCGTCCCAATTCACGCCAACACAGTTATCAAGATCAACCTCAACAAATCCATCAACGTGTTTGTAGTGAACCTCTCCAATCATCGTAGGGCTTCTAAATCGCGATTCCGTCACCACATACTTGGCATTGGTTCCGAAGAGTTCACACCGGTCGAAAATATCCTGCCGGTGGGCGAATCTCGCTGAGCAAAACGCGGAATCTTCCTTCACGTTGCCAGCGAATTTCAACTGAGAAGAATCAAAAACCATCCCTTCCCAACCCGGCTGCATTGGCAACTCTCGCGAAACCGACGGCGGTGTACTATAACGACGACTGCGGGATTTTGACTTTTCACAGTGTGGGGGGGGGTGCGATGCACACGAATAAGCGCGAACTCCTAGGGCGTTATCAGATCGTCTCGGAACTGGGTTCCGGGGGCATGGGAACCGTTTATCTGACCCGGGATACAACGCTTCAGCGGGATGTTGCCATCAAAGTCCTCAACGATTCCGCGGTCGTTGATTCGATGAATGTCGAGCGATTCAAACGAGAAGTCAAAGCGATCGCCAGCCTGTCGCACCCAAATGTGATTGGGTTGTATGACTTTACCGATGAAGACGGCACGTACTTTGCCGTGATGGAGTATGCCAAAGGAACGACGCTCGATGACCGGATGACTACACAACCGCTGTCGCGCGACGAAGCGATGCAGATCGCCGCCGGCATGGCGAGCGGGCTTGCGGCGGCCCATCAGGCGGGTGTGATCCACCGTGATATCAAACCGAGCAACGTGATGATCACG
>PADE01000097.1 GCA_002702965.1 Planctomycetaceae bacterium | reverse complement strand
CCCGTTGTGCTGCCCGTTGTGCTGCCCGTTGTGCTGCCCGTTGTGCTGCCCGTTGTGCTGCCCGTTGTGCTGCCGGCCGCGCGCTTGCTCGACCACCAGCACAGTGTCCACGACGTCAAGCCCTCTCCACGACGTCAAGCCCTCGATGTCAAGAAGTTTGAACAGCACTTCCCCAACTTGACTTCCCCAACTTGATGGCCTGCCCACACCTGAATTTTGCGATGGACTGGTTCAACGACGAGCTGTGGGACCGGTTGCTGCACAACGTGGGCGCGCGCGCCCGGGGAACCGTGCGATGCGCTGAAGCAATCAGGTAGGTGGTCAACAAGTCAGCCGAAGGTAAATCCCTTTGACGCGCAGCGACGATTGGGCAATGGCGGCCGCGATCGAGACTGGATTGGTGCCGAGATAGGCTCAAGCTCGCCGATCGGAGTGGCTGTACGAGCACCCACCTGCCCCGCCGGCGCGTGATCTTGTGGTCGGGTAGCGCTGCGTGGCCAGGTCTTTTTGTACGGTGTCCGACAGTTGTACGGTGCCCGACAGCAGCCCCGCCCCGGCACTCAGGAGATGAACTGGCGCAACACCGCGAGCGTCTGCCGAGCCATGGCCTGGGCGTTGTAGTCCTGCCACACGCGCGCCCGCCCCTCCGCTCCCAGCGGAGCGGATCGCTGGGGCGCCTGCAACAAGTCAGCGAGCGCCTCCGCCAGTGACTGCGGCTCGTCAGGAGTCACCAATCGACCGCCGCCGAGACGCGTTAACAACTCGGGAAAAGCCCCGTGATCAGGCACCACCACGGGTACTCCCGCCGCCAGCGCCTCGAGTACAAACAAGCCTTTGGGCTCGCGGTACGTCGTCGGCACCGAAAGGATGTCCAGCGATCGCAGGAAAGCGATTTTCTCACGGCGATCGACCGCACCGACGTATTCGAACTGTGCGCCGGCCCCCGCCGCGCGCAACTTCTCAAACTGCGTCTCGGCATACGCGCGCTGGCCCCGCCCCAACCAACCGGCAATCCGTAGCCGCGCCCGCTCTAGTCCGGGTTGCTTTCGCAATCTCAGGAATGCGTCAACGAGTACGTGGAGTCCCTTTTCCTCAGCTAACCGAGCGAGGTATCCCACCGTCGGTGGATCCGATCGGGGGGCCGCCGGCTGATCCTCGTCCGCCTCTCGAAAATCGGTCGTGTCAACTCCCAGAGGAATCTGATAAAACCGGTCTCGCGATACGCCGAGGTAGTCCGCCATCACACCGGCGTAATAATCGCTGTGCACCAGAAAACCGTCGATGTGTTCCGCCAGCCCCTGAATCAACTTCCGGGCGCGCCCGCGGTACGGCTCAACCAGATTCTCGAGAAAAATGTCGTCTCCTTGAAGCGTCACGACGATCGGGACCTGCAACGACTTCTTGAGACTGTGGACACACCCTCCGATCAAGATATTACTGAGGTTCACCAGGTCGGGCTTCGGCTGACCCTGCATCCAACGACACAACCTGCGCACCTCCTTGCGCTGGCAACCCTCGCTGCCCTGCAACATCGAAACCGCCAGCGCCCCCAGTTGGCTAGCGCTGGTCTCCATGCCCCGGGCCGTCACCCAGCGAATCAGTCCCGGGCGATCAAGCCAGCGGTCGAGAAAATCCGGCAGATAGCGGAAGAGGGCCACTTTCTGCTGGAGGTAGACATTCAGGCCACCCAGAAAAACACGATCGATGCTGCGATCTTCTTCGTCGGTTCGAATCGGCGTGTAGGTCGGGATCAGCTGGACATCGACGCCCAATTGGTGGAGCCCCTTCGCCAGGGTGTTGTCGTGCAGACAACTGCCGCAGTACATGCCCCCCGCACCCGCCGTTAGATAACTGAGTTTCAACGCAGGTTCGGTTTTCAGAGCAGGTTCGGCCATGCCGTGACCTATCCTACAATGTCGACCCGCGCCCGCAAGCGTCGGCAAGGCTACGGGCAGCGTAAACCCTCCCACGCGTCCCGCTGCGCCGTTCAGGAGGTCGCGGTGAGCGCCGTCAGGTCCGCAAACGCAGCGCGCGTTTGGATCAGTAACGAGTGGTACTCGCTGGCCTCGATCTCCGGACCCATTAACTCGACCTCGAAGGCGCCAGCGTAACCGGCCGACCGCAATCGGTTGATGATGTCCTCCAGAGGCAAACGCCCCCGCCCAAGCGGAAACCGGTCCTGTTCGTCCGTCGGTGGACCAACCGCATCGGCAAGTTGCACCAAGGCAATCTGGGANGCCAATGCGGGAGTCATTTCCAACGCTTCCCAGTCATGCCCCAGATGGTAGGTATCAAAAGCGATCTTCAGCCAGGGAGATCCCATCTCCTCAACCAGTTCCAGCGTCTCGCCGAGTGTGTGCAGAAAGGTCCACTGCGCCGCTGATTCCCGGGGCATCGGCTCGAGCACCAACGGCACCTGCGCATCGCGGGCGACGTCCAATAATTCGCTGAGTGCCGTTTGCAAGAGGCGGCGCGCATGATTGCGTGTATGGCCGCCGCGGGCTCCGCTGTGGACCAACAGGCAGTCCGCCTGAAGTTCCGCCGCGATCCGGATCGCGTCGCACGCGTCGTTCAGACTCTCCGCGTAGTTGCGCCCGTCGCTGCCGGTGAACCCACCCGCCCAATGCAGGCTGGAAACACCGAGTTCCACTCCGGACAGCAGATCGATTCCTGCAACTTCTCCATAATCGGAGAGCTTCGGCCTCCAGACGCCGATCTTAGCGATGCCAGCGGCCAGATACCGCTCCACGTCCTGCTCGAAAGACCAGCGGTACGTGGTCATCTCGTTCATAGCCAGTGTTGGCATCGGGCATTCCCGTGCAAGGCGGCTACTGTGTTTGTCACGCTCGATATGTTTGCCACGCTCGATATGTTTGTCACGCTCGATATGTTTGTCACGCTCGATGTGCGGCGTAGTATGCGGGATGCCCGCGACGATGTAAACCGCGGAGGTGACAGGTGTCTAAGCCGCACTTCCGTTACTACGCAACACGCCCAATCGATTCCCAGGTCGGCTTCGCCGATCGGCAGCGAAAGACGCTTCGCGCCACCAGAACCGGCGTGTTATAAGGAAATCACGCTCCATCCGGTGTTCTGATCGNGCCTCACTACNCCGCCATTGCCCACCGGCGCCAACGGGCCTCGCTCCTCACCTCCGTCGTAAAGTGGTCACCGACCATGATCTGTGTACGCCAATTGAGCAAAGTCTATTCCGATTGGCAGCAGGGAGACTCGGTCGCTCTGGATGCGATTTCGTTCGAAGCGAAACGGGGCCAAATCTACGGATTACTGGGAACCAACGGCGCCGGTAAGACCACCGCCCTGCGGATCCTGGCAACGGTACTCTCCCCGAGCAGCGGCAGCGCCACCATCGACGGCTGTGACGTCGTCGACGAGCCTGCGCTGGTACGAACAAAGATTGGTTTCGTATCGAGCAACACAGCAATTTACGACCGCATGACGGCCTGGGAATTGGTCACTTACTTTGGACGGCTGCACGGCTTGGACCGCGAACTGCTCAGGGAGCGGATGGAAACCCTGTTTACGCGTCTGGAAATGCAGGATTTCCGCAACGTGCTGGGAGCCAAGATGTCGAGTGGCATGAAACAAAAAGCATCTATCGCCCGAGCTCTGGTTCACGACCCACCCGTGTTGATTTTTGATGAAGCCACCGTCGGTCTCGATGTGCTGGTCGGACGAAGCCTGCTGGATACCGTTTCCGCATTGCGCGAGCACGGAAAGTGTATTATTTTTTCGACCCATATCATGCGCGAAGCAGAGCGGCTTTGTGACCAGATCGCAATCCTGCACCGCGGCCGCTTTTTGGCTGAAGGGAGCTTGCCAGAACTGGCGGATCAGTTCGGCGACAGCGACCTCGAAGAGTTGTTTTTTTCACTGATTCGGCAAGATCGATCTGACGCTTTGCAAGCGTCGGTCGCACCTCGGCGGCGGCGGTCGACAACGGCGGTCGACGGCCTCGCTTGACGACCCCATCCGAGCGAGCAGTTTGTCGGACACCCGGCTGAGACCTATAGACCGCGACGCCTCACTGACTACGGTTGCTGTTATGCGATGGTCCAACGTTCGGCTCATCTTCTGGCGGGAATTTCGCGATCAACTCCGCGATCGCCGGACGCTGTTCACGATCGCCGTGCTGCCGCTGGTGCTGTACCCACTGCTGGCCATCAGCGTCTTTCAGATGGCCCAATTTCGCCAGGAACACCCCAGCCGCGTGTGGGTGATCGGGGCCGATAAGTTGCCCGCTCAACCGATCCTGCTCGACGGCGACCGTTTCCGCAGCGGGCTGGTGGACGATGCCAGTCGAGAGCTGATCAACGTGGGTGCCTCGCCGCCAGACTGGGCGCCGTTGGGGCGCCAGCAGCTGAAACGTTTGGTGGAAAATGAGATCCAGCGCGGCAACGTCGACGCGGTACTCTTTTTCCCGCGCGACTTCACTCGGCAACTCGAGAACTTGCACCGACAAATGGCAGGCACTCTGCCCCCCCCAGCCGCGACGTTGCCCGATGCCTTGAGGTTGTCCGAACCGACTCTGTTCTTGAACACCACCAACGACAAATCACGACTCGCGGCCCAACGCTCGCGACAGGTGCTGCAGAGCTGGCGCGAAGAGATCGTGCGTGCCGCGCTTCGATCCCAGCAGATTCCCGAGACGGCCACACGCCCCTTTCAGGTCGCCCAGATCGATCTGGCCGGGGCCCAGCGCCGACAGCTCGCCTTCTGGTCGCGACTGCTGCCATTCGTGGTGATGATCTGGGCGCTGACCGGTGCCTTCTACCCTGCCATCGACCTGTGTGCGGGTGAAAAAGAACGGGGCACACTGGAAACCCTCTTAACCAGTCCGGCCGACCGCCGCGAGATCGTGTGCGGCAAACTTCTCACCGTGACGGCGTTTAGTACGGCGACCGCCGTACTGAATCTGTGCAGCTTGGTGCTCACTGGGATCCTGTTCTTCCGTCAGATGAACTTTGTCGAAGGCGCCCAGACATTCCGCCTGGGCGTTCCACCGCCGATCGCACTGGCCTGGCTGCTGGTGATACTCCTCCCGATCTCGGCGCTGTTCAGCGCCCTCTCGCTGGGGATCGCTGCGTTCGCTCGCAGCACCAAGGAGGGACAGTACTACTTGATGCCGCTGTTGCTGATCTGTTTGCCGCTGATGATCTTTCCCATGTTACCCGCTTGCGAACTGGACGCCGGTACCAGTCTCATTCCGGTCAGCGGAATTCTGTTGCTGCTGCGTACCCTGATCGATGGCGATTACCTGGTCGCAGCCCGTTACTGTCTGCCCGTCCTGGGGGTCACTGGACTCGGTTGCTGGCTCTCGATCCGCTGGGCAGTGCACCAGTTCAATCGCGAATCGGTCCTGTTTCGCGAGAGCGAACGGGTGGGCCTGCGGATCGGCCTACAACACTGGTGGCGGATACGCCAGGATACACCGGGTGTCGCCGGCGCACTGTGCTGTGGACTACTGTTGCTGTTCGTGCGTTTCATCGCGGGTAGTCGGACCACGATGCCCACGACGTGGAACGAATTCATGACCACTCAAACGATCGTTCAAGTCGGTTTACTCGCGTTACCGGCGATCCTGCTGGCGCGTCTACTGGGCCGTCGTGTTGGCCGCAGCTTGCTGTTGCTCTGGCCGGGGTTCAAGCCGCTGCTCGCGGGTGGCTTGCTGGCACTGTTTTTTCATCCGCTGGGGATGGAACTGACCCAATGGGTGCACGCGCTGTACCCTCTCAGCGACGCGGTCGGACAGCAGCTTCGTCAACTCGAGGGCGTAATGGGACCGGCGTCCTTGGGATCGCTGTTGTTGACGATGGCGGCGCTGCCTGCGATTTGTGAAGAGCTGGCTTTTCGTGGTTTGATCTTCTCCGGCCTACGACGCTCCGGGAGCGCCGGTTTCACCATCCTGACCAGCAGCCTGTTCTTCGGCGTCATCCACGGTGTGCTCCAACAGTCGCTGTCCGCTTTTCTGGTCGGAATCGTGATCGGGGGCCTGGCTTGGAAGACCTGGAGCATCCTTCCGGGCATGCTGTTCCACTTCACCTACAATGGCCTGACGCTGCTACTGAGCCTGCAGCTACCCCTCTATCTGGCGCATCTTCCTCTGCTGCGCCTTGCCTTTGCCGAGTCGCACGGCGCGCCGCGTTATCACCCCCTGCTGGTGGTGACGGCAACGCTGGTCTGTGTGGCGATTGGCCTGTGGTTTCGCGGTACCAAGGCGGTTCGGCCAGACCGGCTTGCAACGGGCAGCGGCGACACCGCGACCGTTGCNTCGGGATCTCTGCGAGTGACTCCGGTGGCTTAGTCTGACGACGCCTCGATGCCGCCACCTGAACACCGCGATGTGGGCAATTGCGCCAACCACTCGCCCGGCGCACTGAGATCGTCCAGCAACAGGTCCGGAGTCGACGACACGAGTTCGTCGCGCGGGTGAATGCCGGTCGCCACCGCCAGGGCGCGACAACCAATGGCCCGCGCACAGCGAACGTCGAGCGGTGTATCGCCAATCACCCAGATGCGATCCTCCGCCACCCGCTCGCCGAAACGCTGCCGTACCAGCTGCAACGCGTCACGGGCAACGTCATCGCGATCCTCGTGTCGGTCCCCAAACGCCCCAAACGGAAAGAACGAGTAAATCCCGAAATGTCCAAGTTTGAGACGGGCCCCGTCGGCCAAATTTCCGGTCAGTAGGCCCAGCGCCACGTCGTCGCGAACCTCCAACGCCTCCAGCAAAGACCTGACACCGGGCAGCGCGGCCCCACTCCGTTGAGCCAACTCCTCGGGCAGTCGTGCCAGATAACCCGCCCTCAGCCGAAGCCAGTTTTCATGGCTGTTGTCGATCTGGTGCAAGTCGAACAAATCCGCGGCAATCGCTCGGTCGGTGCGACCACTGAACCGCACCGAGGACGGGTGAGCGATTCCAAAAGCATCGCGAAACGCGTTCATCAGGGCGGCGCCGCCTGCCCCGTCGGTCGAAATCAGGGTCCCATCGATATCGAACAAGAGCACGTACATGGACTCTGATTGCTTCCTCTGCGTTCGATTCCCACCACCATCTGAGACGCGTGGCTACGATCGTATCCCCTCCGCGCCAGGTCGACCACCCGGAGCGACGGGCCAGGCGTGTTGCAAATCCAGCCCGTTTCGCCAATTCTGTGGGTTGTCGGATCACGTCACTAGCCTCCTGCTCTCACGGAACATCGGTCCCCCATGGAAATACAAGCCCCCCACTTAGCCGCATTGATCGAACGGCTGTTCACCGCCGCCGGGTGCCAGGCATCCGAAGCCGAGACGATCGCCCGCCGTCTCGTCCAGGCCAATCTCGTCGGTCACGATTCGCACGGCGTGATCCGCGCGCCGATTTACATCCGTTGGCTCCAACAGGAGATGGTACGTGCCAACCAGTCACCGAAAGTTGTTCTCGACAGCGGCCCGCTCGGCCTGCTCGATGGACAACTCGGCTTTGGCCAGGTGATGGGCGAACACGCGATGCGGATGGCGATCGAAAAAGCCGAGACATGTGGCGTCGCGGTGGTCGGCCTACGCAACTCGGGACACGTCGGCCGGGTGGGCGACTGGCCAGAAATGGCCGCCGCAGCCGGCCTGATCAGCTTCTGCCTGGTGAACACGACCGGCCTGGGGATGTTAACCGCTCCGTTCGGTGGGATCGACCGTCGGTTGTCCGCCAACCCGTTTGCCGCTGGCATTCCAACGGCCGATGGCAATCCGATCCTACTCGACATTTCCTGTAGCGCCGTGGCGGAGGGAAAACTCAAAGTCGCCCTCAACAAAGGAGTCGACGTACCCGACGACTGTATCATTGATCACGATGGCAAACCGACCAACAGCCCGGCCGTGTTTTACGGCGATCCCCCGGGAGCCATTCTCTCGTTCGGCGGACACAAGGGGTACGGGCTAGGAATGGTCGTCGAACTGCTGGCGGGTGCACTGACGGGGGGCGGGTGCACGCAACCGGGGCGAAGCCGCCTGGAACAAGGGATGCTTTCGATCGTTGTCGATCCGGCTCGGTTTCAACCGGTGGACACTTTCACCGCAGAGGTCAATCGCTTCGTAGAGTGGGTCAAGGGCTCGCGTACACTCACTCCCGATGGCGAAGTATTGACCCCCGGAGAACCCGAGCGCCGGACTCGACAACAGCGCAGCGCGGAGGGCATTCCGCTGGACGAGAAAACGTGGGAGCAGCTGTCGCACAGCTTTCAAGAGTGGGGGGTGGCGGTCGACTGAGCACCCGTTCAACCCGTGCCTGCAGGCCGCCGCAAACGATACTCGGTCGCCGGGTCCTGCGCCGCCGGCTGGCCCCCTCGTAGATTCCAAAATGCGCTCTGCTGGCCGACCCCGCGGCCGTCACCTAGGATGGTGTCTCCGCCGGGCAGACTCCAAACTAGGACCAGATAGCGCGCATGAAAATCTCACGGATTTCCGCCTTTCAGGTCGACTTGCCACTGCGCGAGGGGAGTTATTGTTGGTCGGGGGGCAAATCGGTCGACGTCTTCGACAGTACAGTGGTCCGCGTCGAAACCGATGAGGGTCTGGTCGGCCACGGGGAAGTCTGCCCACTGGGCCCCAGCTACCTGCCCGCCTACGGATCGGGAGCGCGGACCGGGATCGGCGAACTGGCGCCCCATCTGCTGGGAGCGGACCCCACTCAATTGGCCTGTCTGAATGACACCATGGACCGCGCCCTGAAAGGCCACCCCTACGTTAAGTCGGCCATCGATATCGCCTGTTGGGACCTATTGGGCCAACACTGTGGGCAACCCGTGTGCCACCTGTTGGGAGGTCGGTACGGAGAGGATTTCACGCTCTACCGAGCGATCTCGCAGGAGGCGCCTGACGCCATGGCGAGTCGGGTCGCGACCTACCGCGAGGAGGGGTATCGGCGGTTTCAATTGAAAGTCGGAGGCGATCCAGAGATCGATATCGAGCGGATTGGCGCGGTCGCCGCATTACTCCAACCGGGTGATAAACTGATCGCCGACGCCAACACCGGATGGCTGCCCCACGAAGCAGCCCGCGTGGTCCGCGCGGTGCGCGATATCGATGTTTATATCGAACAGCCCTGCCTCTCCTACGACGAATGCCTGTCGATTCGGCGTCGCACCGACCACCCGTTCGTGCTGGATGAGTCGATCGACGGAATCGACATGCTGCTGCGTGGTCATGCCGATTGCGCCATGGACATCGTCAATCTCAAGATCAGCAAACTGGGAGGACTGACCAAAACGGCCCTGGCACGCGACATCTGCCAGCAAATGGGCATCGCCATGACCCTCGAAGACAGTTGGGGCGGAGACATCGTGACCGCGGCGATCGCCCACTTGGCGCACAGTACGCGGCCGGAGTTTCTGTTCACCGCGACCGATTTCAACAGCTATGTGACGGTCGACCTGGCCCGTGGGGCGCCACAACGCAACGCCGGGCGATTGGCGGCGACCACCGCGCCCGGGCTTGGGGTCCAACCCTATGACGAGGTGTTGGGCAAGCCGCTGGTCGAAATCTCCTAGGCGTCGGGCAGCTTGCGGGAGGTCCTGTGGTTTGACGAAAGGGGCGTGCGACACCCCCCTGCGACCCAATCGAGCCACCGCGACCCGGCCACGCTGTGCGAGGAGATCAGTGAGCGCCTGTTAACACAACGATCACGACCCGTTTGTGAGCGTCGTACTGCGACCGGTCGATCCCCAGACGACCGCNGCTNCCGGGAGATTTGCCCAAGTACCCCGCGCNCGTATACATTATGCTCGCCCTACGACCAGCGACGAGGACGGATCCCCATGACCAAGATCTCGGTAAGTACTGCCCGCCACCAGGCAACGATCGGACAGCAGGTCGCCCTCCAGGGTTGGATCCGAACCCGCCGGGACTCCAAAGCNGGTTTCAGTTTCCTCGAACTCAACGACGGCTCGTGTNTCGCCAACCTGCAGGTCGTCGCTGACAGCGAACTGCCGAATTACGACCGCGAGGTCAAACAGCTCTCGGCGGGTTGCAGCGTAACCGTCTCCGGTGAGATTAAGGCCTCCAATGGACGCGGACAATCGACCGAACTGCACGCCACCTCGCTTCGTGTTCACGGGTGGTCGGACCCAGATTCCTACCCGCTGCAGAAGAAACGCCACTCGTTCGAGAAGTTGCGCGAATGGGCTCACTTGCGGCCCCGCACGAACACATTCGGCGCCATGGCGCGGGTTCGTAATTGCGTCTGCCGGGCGATCCACAATTTCTTCCAGCAGGAGGGCTTTTTATACGTTCATACGCCGATCATCACCGCCAGCGACTGCGAAGGCGCTGGAGAGTTGTTCGAAGTCACGACGCTCGACCTCGAGAATCCCCCGCGCCGCAATGGCAAAGTCGATTTTTCACGCGACTTTTTTGATCGACCGAGCTTTCTCACTGTGAGCGGTCAACTCGAAGCGGAGATCTTCGCCACCGCGCTCGGCAAAGTCTATACGTTCGGACCCACTTTTCGGGCTGAGAACTCGAACACCTCCCGTCACCTGGCCGAATTTTGGATGATCGAACCGGAGATGGCTTTTTTCGACCTCCACGACAATATGGAGTTGGCCGAACGGTTCCTCAAACACGTCGTCTGTGCGGTACTCGAAGACACCGGCGAAGACATGGAGTTCTTTAATCAACGCATCGACAACTCGGTGCTGGAGACTCTGCATGCAATCGTCGACAAAGCCTTCGTCCATCTGACCTACACCGAGGCCATCGAACTGCTCAAGAAAAAGAACGCGGACTTTGAATTTCCAGTCGAATGGGGAACCGATCTACAGTCCGAGCACGAGCGTTTTCTCACCGAACAGGAAATCGGTGGTCCGGTGATCGTCTCGGACTTTCCGGCCTCGATCAAACCGTTCTATATGCGGGTCAACGATGACGAGAAAACGGTTCGGGCGATGGATGTGTTGGTTCCCAATGTGGGCGAGATTATTGGCGGCAGCCAACGCGAGGAACGCCTCGACATCCTGGAATCCCGCATGCGTCACCAGAAACTGCAGCCCGATGACTACTGGTGGTACGTCGATCTGCGNCGTTACGGCACGGTTCCCCATTCGGGGTTCGGTCTGGGACTCGAACGAGCATTACAGTTTATCACCGGCATGAAGAACATCCGCGACGTAATCCCTTTCCCGCGCACTCCCGGTCACGCCGATTTCTAGACCGCCGCGGATTGCGCCGCCACACTCCACGTCGCAACCGTCTCTCCGTCAGGATCTGTTCGGTGGTGGGGAAATCGCGATCGCCGCGCCGCGCGCCGCGCAGCGGTGACCAAGTCGACCGAGGTGCTGCTTGGGAATCACTGCGGCAGGCGATATGTTGTTAGCAAACGTTTCGGACTTTTTTTCGACCGGGAATGGATGATGAAGATCACCGACGTCCTGACCTACGGCGTGAACGTGGGCGACGGCAATCANATCTTCGTAAAGGTGCTCACCGACGAACATCTCTACGGGATTGGAGAAGCCTATCGCGTCGGACCTGACCAGGCCGTGGAACAAACGGTTCATTACCTCAAGGAATGGGTCATCGGACAGGATCCGACACGCATCGAGCACCTCTGGCGACTGATGTACAACGGTTCGCGTTTCCCCGGCGGCTCGATGCTCAACGCCGCCATCAGCGGCATCGAAACCGCGCTCTGGGACCTGAAGGGAAAGATCCACAACACGCCAGTCTATCAACTGCTCGGAGGGCGCTGCCGCGATCGGATTCGGGCGTACCTCGGCGCCGGAGGCGCGACCCCCGAGGCCTGTGCCGAGTCGGCACTCAACGCGGTCCGTCAGGGTTTTACGGCGATCAAGATGCAACCGATGCCACCGGGGCGGGCAACGATGCCCTGGGGAAGCGTGCTCAAGGGGGCCGCCGAGCGTCTGCAAGCGGTCCGCCGCGCCGTCGGCGACGACGTCGAGATTGGCCTCGATCCCCACGCCCAGATTTTTGAACCGGTACGGGCCTGGGAACTGTCCGAGGTGGTGAGACCGTACCGCCCCATGTTCTTCGAGGAGCCTCTGCGCCCGGAAAACATGGACGCCATGGCCCAACTCCGCGCCAAAGCGGGGATCCCGATCGCCACCGGGGAGATGCTCTATACCAAGTACGAATTCCGCGACTTAATCGCGGCCGGCGCGGTCGATATTTTGCAGCCGGACCTGGTACTCTGCGGTGGGTTGATGGAGGGCAAGAAGATCGCGGCGCTCGCCGAAGCCAACTACCTCACCGTCGCACCGCACAACCCGCTGGGGCCCGTGTCGACTGCGGTGGCGGTTCAATTCGCGGCTTCCACGCCAAATTTCCTGATCCTCGAGTACCGGATCGACAGCCGCGGCCCGGCGCGCCAACTCATCCGCCAACCGCTCGAACTCGTGGAGGGCCATGTCCTAATACCGGAAACTCCCGGCTTGGGCATCGAATTGAACGAAGCTGCCTTTCCCGACCACCCGCTCGCCAATTGGCACCGCCCGTTCATCTACGAGGGTGACGGAAACATCGGTTATCAGTAAGCGGACAAAGCCCGCCTACCTACCCGCTCCACGTCGCAAGAACAGCTCGCGCATTTCGCGGATCCGATCGAGGTCCAGACCATTCGGTCGGTGCTCCAGGAACCAGTCGAGGTCGGCCACGGCAGCGTCTCGGCGCCCCGTATTGAATCGGATGATCGAACGGGCTCCCCGTTCGGCGACGGCTGCCGGTTCGATCGCGACCATGGCCTCCAGATAACGTAGCACCGCCTCGTTGTCTTGACTGCGTTCGGCGAGGCCACGTAGGTTCGCCAGCATCCTCAGTACAATCGACTTCGGTGTGGACGTCTGCAGATCGGAATCGCGCAGATCGCGGCCGGCATACTGCTTCACGAGCTGATGGAGATCTGCCGGTTTCAATCGGCGGGCTTCGTTAAAGACGTCNACGTACTGCGGNTCCGCACCCTCGGCCACCACCTTGACGATAAAGTGGCCGGGCAGTCCCACGCCCTGAATGTTCAGGCCGATCCTGCGGCCCAACTCGATGTACAACACCGACAGCGTAATCGGCAGTCCGGTTCGGTCATCGAGCACGCGGTTGAGATAACTGTTCGCGCGGTGGTAGTAATCAAACCGCGCGCCGTGGAATCCATTCTCCTTAAACAGGCATCGGTCCAGCGCTTGGTGGCGGTCGGCAGGGGTGGACTCGGCCGTCAGGGTCTGCTGGATCCCCTTGGCCAAACGTTCGACATTGGCCACATAGGCATCGACATCCACTTCCTCTTCATCGAGCCTCGCGATCAACAACCCCGCCCGCAACAAATCGACCGCGCCCTCTTTGGGGCGCGTCAGCGCCGCCAGTTCCGTCACGACCTGTTGAACGTGGACATCGCCGGCCACGCGGCGCAGCTCGGCCGCCTGCTGCTCGAGCGCCTTGGCCTTGTCCCGCAACACTGCCACNCTGGCGTCGGCGCGTTTCGTGAGAGGGACCAGATCCGCCATGCGCAGCGATTCGATTCCCGGTAGTTGCTCCACCAGTTCGCGCAACTCGGCGGCGATTTGGACTGGTACCTGAGAGGGGGACAACTCGTTCCCGACAACGAATTGCTTGAATTCNGCCTGCGTATCGCGGAACTTCGCCAGCCCGACGCGGCCCGTGGTAAACACGCGGTCGGACGATTCGATCACCAACGTATCGTTGACGTAACACAGCAAACGCTCCTGCTCAACCCGCACCTTGAGGTGATTCCAATCGCCCGGCCGATAGTGCGAACTGGGGGTCTCTCGCAGCACGTTCCAGGAAAAGACATTTTCGCCATCGAAGCGACTCAACCTCAGCTGCCCGGCGCTGGGATAAAAACCGTAATGCCGCTGTCCGCCATCGGCGTGGAACACCAGTCCGGCGGCACCCTGTTCATCATCCANCTTGACAAACACGGCCACTTCAAAGGGAATCGCAGGGGGCTCGCCGTTCGTCAAACAGAGAGACCGACCGCCGAAGCCCCGCCCTTTCCCGTCGACCAACAAGCGGCCGCCCCGTTGATGCCAGCGGGCGCCGAACAACGGTGTCCAGAGGCTCCGATCGATCTGCCCGATCGTCAGCCAGCGTCCCAGGGGGACCGGGTTGGGACGCTCCAGCAGCGGTTTCAAGTCATCGC
This sequence comes from Planctomycetaceae bacterium, assembly GCA_002702965.1. Lineage (GTDB taxonomy): Bacteria > Planctomycetota > Planctomycetia > Pirellulales > Pirellulaceae > UBA9264. Next base: position 5,290 of record PADE01000097.1, on the reverse strand, counting down.
TCTGAACCGCAAACCCGAGATTCTGTTTGACCAGTGACTTAGCGGTCACGACCCCTTGCACACGCCCCCGCATATCGAGCACCGGACCCCCGCTGTTGCCCGGCTCGATCGGCACCGCCAGTTGGAGCATGCGTCGCCCGTCGATCTCGCGGCGTCCGGAAATCACACCGCTGACGACACTGTGCTTCAATCCAAGGGGATTGCCCATCACCACGACCCGAGCGCCATCCTCTATCCGCGCGGAGTTTCCCAGCGGCAGCGGTACCAGCGATCGCTTACCCAGATCGACCCGCAAAACCGCCAGATCGAGCATTTGATCCGAAGCGTGAACCGAGACAACCGGCAGCAGGGTCTTGTCAGCGGTCCGCACCGATATCGGTCGGCCCTGGCCGACCACGTGCAAGTTGGTGGCGATCAGCCCATCGTCGGAGACCGCGAAACCGGTGCCCAGCATCTCCTCGCGCCCATCGCGGTCGGGCACGGTAATCACAACCACCGAATTCCGTACCCGAGCCACCAATTGCGGAACGGTCAGGGTACCATCCGCCGGTACCCCCCGATTCACCTGTGGCTGAGGGGGTTGTTCGGCAAACGCCACCGCGCTGGTCAGCGCGAATAGAAACAGAATCCGAAGTCGCAACGGCATTGGTCTCGGTCCCCAAAAGGGTGGGAGCTGCGGACTCCCATCCAAACGAGCCCGCGAGTCTGGATTCTAGCCGAGTCCGTAACCTCCGTCACGGACAATTGTCCACCGGCGCCAGGAGCGCCGCGCCGCGACCGAACACGACGACGCGGTGAGAGACCCTCGTCATCGAGAGGATCCACAGCGCTGGCCGGATTCCGGCGTGCGATGACCAGCGGACGGTCCAAGCGTGCATCGAGCAGGCGGCNGGCGGGATCTGCGGGGCGACCCCGCAGTCTAGTCGATCGCGGCCGACAGCCGCGTCACGCGCCCCACCGACTCCCTTGCAACTTGCCAAAACTCCGCGAAAATGCCGGGGCGTGGTACTCGCTGGAGCCGTCTCACACCGCGAGTCGCCGAGCGATCACGGCTGTTTCCTTCAGAGCGTCATTGGATCAGAGCATGGAATACCGCTATCTCGGACATACCGGAGTCAAAGTTTCACCGATCTGCCTCGGCACGATGATGTTTGGGGGTCCGACCGACGAGGCGACGTCGATCGAGATCATCCACAAGGCCCATGCGCTGGGGGTCAACTTCATCGACACCGCGAACATGTACAACCGGGGAGAATCGGAACGCGTCGTCGGCAAGGCGATCGCGGACCGGCGAGACGCCGTCGTGTTGGCGACCAAAGGACGTCAGCCAATGGGAGATGGTCCCAACCAAAGTGGCGCCAGTCGCCTGCACCTGCTGCGGGAACTGGACCAAAGTCTGAAACGTCTGGATACCGATTTCATCGATCTCTACTACACGCATGCTCCGGACAACCAGACTCCGATCGAGGAGACGCTACGGGCGATGGACGACATGGTGCGCTCCGGAAAAGTCCGCTACCTGGCCTGTTCCAACTTCTGGACCTGGCAAGTCGTGGAGTCGCTGTGGACCAGCGATCGATTGCANCTCGACGCGTTCTGCTGTGTGCAGCCGCTGTACAATCTGGTCAACCGGAACATNGAGGTCGAGTTGCTCCCGCTGTGCCGCCAGCAGCGCCTGGGCGTAGTCAGTTACAGCCCTCTGGCGCGGGGAATCTTGACCGGCAAATACGCCCCCGGCCAATCCCCTCCGGAGGGGACCCGGGCGGCCCGCAACGATCCCCGCATGATGCAAGCCGAATGGCGTGAAGCGAGCTTGCAGGTCGCACACGCCTTGTCGAACCACGTGAGTCAACGCGACTTCGACATGGCGCAGTTCGCGCTCGCCTGGTGCCTGGCGAACCCGATCATCAGCTCGATCATTATCGGCCCCCGTACGATGGAGCAGTTCGACAACAATATGGGATGCCTGGAAGTCACCGTCAGCCAAGAAGACGAACAATTTGTCGACTCGCTCGTGCCCCCCGGAGAGCACAGCGGGCTGGGGTTCCAGGACACCGCCTACCCGATCGTCGGTCGCGGCCGCTGATGGTCTGGGACTTCGCTGCGTTGCAGAAGCGGCCGTTGCCCGACACCATGGAGNTTGTTTCGATGATTGAACGCCGCGCGTTTCTCCGCACGTTGACCGCCGCAACCGCCTGCGGGCCACTGGCACACCGCGCCGCGGCGGCCCCCGCGACGCCACAGCGTCTGGCGGTCGTCACGACCGAATGGCGATATCCATCGCACGCCTGGCATATGGCNGAGCGGTTCCTGGCCGGATACCCGCTCGACGGTCGGTGGCACCACCCCGCGCTGAAGGTCGTCTCGGCCTACGTCGATCAGCGACCGGACAATGACCTCAGTCGGCAGCGGGCGGAGGAATTCGGTTTTCCGATCTATCCGAGCATTGCCGAAACGCTGCGCTGTGGTGGCGATCGCCTGGCGGTGGACGCCGTGTTGATCATCGGTGAACACGGACGGTATCCCCGTAACGCGTTTGGGCAAACGCTCTACCCACGCTACGAGTTCTTCCGGCAGGTGGTCGATGTCTTTGAGAAGGACGGCCGGGTGTTGCCGATCTTCAATGACAAACACCTCTCCTGGAAATGGGAGTGGGCACGGGAAATGGTCGACACGGCCCGCGCGCTTAAGATCCCGTTCCTGGCCGGTTCATCACTCCCGGTGACCTGGCGGATGCCGGCCGTCGACCTGCCGTACGGGGCGCCGGTCGACGAAGTGATGTGCATCGCCATAGGTGGCATCGACAGCTATGACTTCCACGCCCTGGAGACGATTCAGTGCATGGCTGAACGCCGCAGCGGGGGTGAGACCGGTGTGGCCTGGCTGGAAGCGCTACGCGGGCCAGCCGTGTGGAAAGCGATGGNCCGTAGCGACTGGGACCGCGGCGGTTGGAATCCCGATCTGTTCCAGGCCTGCCTGTGCCGCAGTCAGACATTGACCCAACCGGAGAAAACGAACCATCGCTACCCGACCGCGGCGCAGATCCGCGATTGGGTCAAGGAGCCTATCGCCTATCGATTTCAATACAACGACGGGCTGAAAGCCACCATGTTGCTGCTCAACGGGCTGGTGAACGACTTCACCTTCGCGGCGCAATTGAAGGCACAACCGGAACCCCTGTCGACTCTCTTCTATTTGCCACCGATTCCGAATGTGGTCTACTCCGCCGCCCTGATGTCGAAGGCCGAGGAGACGTTTCTGACACGCCAAGCACCGTACCCCGTCGAGCGGACACTGCTGACATCGGGCCTAGTCGAGGCGGGCGTACGTTCGCTGGCGACTGCCCAACGTCTTGAGACACCCCACCTCAAAGTCAGCTACCAGGCGCCCCGCGCGTCTCAATTCTGGCGGCAGTGATCACGCTCGTCGGATGCCGCACCTCAACTCGGTCGAGTCCCCGCGCTCGGCAGGCTCTGCGGACGGTCGCGAAAGGATCGCGGCGCACGTCCCTCAGGGGACCTGCTGGTCGAGCAACCAGTCTTCCAGAATGACCTGCTGCACGGACGTCGCCCGCAGCAGCGCCGTCCGTTCCGGCAGCAAGGCCTTCAACCAGGGACGATGGACCACCGCGGAGAGCGCCCGCATGCCCACACTGCCGCGCGTCTGGGCCTCGACATTGTCGCGCAGCCGCTTGAACGTCGCCGGCAATATATTGGGGGCCGGGCCGACGTGCAGTACCGTCTCGATGCCCAACGCAAAGACCTCGTAGATCGCGTCCCATAGACGCTGCGGATGATCGACCCAGCGGTGCATCACGTCCCGAAAGTTGCTGTCGGTGTAACTGAGTTTTCCGGTCACCAGAGAAAGTACGGGGGGGGTCCCCACACGCATTCCGCCGGGCATCCTGTGCATCATCACGGCGCTGCGGTTCGGAATGTTCCTTTCCCACATAATCGGTGTATGCAGGGGCGGCCACGCTCCGCGATTCCGCCGCAGATGGACACCGCTACCCATCTCGTCGGGCAGCGACTGACGAAAGCGCGCCAGCGTGTCTCCCTGCCCCATCAACAACATCGAGTTGGGAGAGAGGATCGCCGAGACGCCCATGGTTGCGCGGCCGACCTGGTTCGTTTGCAAACAAAGACGTGTAACGGCTTCGAGCTTCAGTGGATCCCCGCGTGAAAACAGCACCGCCAGACTGACACCGTCTGCCAATGCCACACAATCGGCCGCCAGTCGCAAAGGTGCCTCGAGGGCCGCTTCCAAAGCGACGACGCCGCCCGCCACACTGGCAGCGATTTCGCCCAAACTGTACCCCAGGCTGAGACGGGCTCCGCGGTAGTCGATCCCAAAGAACTCGCCAAGCAACTCCAGTTGAACCAATTCCATCGCCGACACCAGTACGATCGCATCGGTGTAGTTGGCGAGTGACGTCTCGCGTTGGGCGTCGACGCGGGCAGTCAAATCAACCGGTTCGCCAAGCGTGTCGGCGAGCAGTTGCGAAGCCTCCCGCAATCGCCGGCCGACCAGGCCGCCGTACTGCGGATGACGTAGCAGTTCGTGGCTGCGACCCAAATTGGTGACGTTGTAGCCCCGAAATGCCAATGCCAGATCGGGAAGCCGAGTCTCCAGTTCCGCTGAAGTCATCGTCATCGGAGCGGCCCTCTAACACCCTCGGCTGGAAACGCGACTCGGGCGGGAACGCCCGCGGCCCTCCGAGATCACCCGCCGGAGCGGCGCAAGACTCGAAATCTGGCCTCGGGATGTCGACAGGGTCACCCCAGGAAATCTACCGACCCGCGACCCGGGCGTTTCCATAAGCTACACTACAACAGGAACTTACGCGTTCTGGACTGGACTGGGGCGACGGGCAGCCCGGTTCTTGAGTAAAATAGAAGAGGGTCAGACGACCTGGTGCTCCGGGGCTATCAGTAGCTTACGGGAAACACCGAAATGGTTAGTGTGACAGGACTTGGCAGTGAATTACATTGACACCATTTGGCGCTGATTGTAAATTCTTGTCCTAGTTTACATCGGTCATTTGCCCCCCTGCGATACACCTACCGATCGCTTGACCGTCAAAGCCAGCGAAGATCGATCGCCGTTGGCGCGTTGAGGAGCAACCGCATGATCCATCGCATGATCCATCGCATGATCCATAAGGTCCCTGCCGGGTGGGCAATGCCCACGCTGTTGCTAGCCGTGTTTTCGGGGTCGATTCAGGCGGCCGATGAGCCGCTGCACGTCCGCGTCGACCAACTCGTGACAACCGGCAGCGTCGGTCCAGTCG
>PADE01000096.1 GCA_002702965.1 Planctomycetaceae bacterium | reverse complement strand
CCGAAGGTGAGAGCTTCGAAGAGTTCTTTGACTACACCATTACCGACGGCCACGGTGGAGAAGATTCGGCAACCGTTACAGTAACGACGTTTGGTGTCAACGAATCTCCCGATGCGGTGGATGACAATTACGATGTCGACGAGGGCGGCGCAGTCAGCATCACCGATGAGGCCGCGGGAGTTCTCGCCAACGATTCCGATCCCGAGGGTGATGAGCTGACGCTCACACTCCGCGACGACGTCGGTCACGGCTCGCTGACGTTGAACGATGACGGCACCTTCGACTACGCGCACGATGGTAGCGAGGATGCCACGGACACGTTCACCTACCGCATCGCTGACCCGGCGGGTAACTTCGACGAAGCGACGGTCACGTTTACCATCACGCCGCAAAACGACGCCCCGATCGGCAGCGATGATGCCTATTCGCTCGATCACGGGGAGACGCTTGTCGCCGACGATGCAGACGGCACCCTGACTGCTGAGGATGATGCCGACGACGGAGTACTGGCAAACGATAGCGACGCGGAAGGAGACACCATCACGGCCGTGCTGGTCGATGGACCGCAGCATGCCGACGACTTCGAGCTCACCAATGATGGCACGTTTACCTATACCCACGACGACGGCCCGACAACGAGTGACAGCTTTACCTACGTGGTAAACGATGGGTCCGCCACGAGTGATCTGGTGACGGTCGAGCTGACGGTCAACCCGCCCCCGCCGCCACCTTGGACGAATCCGAGCGATCGGCTGGACGTCAACAACGACGGCTTTGTCTCTCCGATCGATGTCCTGTTAGTCGTCAACTTCCTCAACTTTGACGTGACCTACTTCCCGTTCAATATACCGTTGCCGGCGCCGACACCCGAATTTGGCCCCCCACCCTACCTCGATACCAACGGTGACGGATTTTGTACGCCGATCGACGCGGCGACGATTCTGTCTCATCTGAACCAGAATACCTCGGGGGAAGCCGAACCGACTGGATTGATTGCGGCAGCCTGGATCGATGACAACCAACTCGGTGCAACCACTACCACACCTCTCGACCGCGCGGACGACCGGGCAGACGGTGGTGAGGCCGTCAGCAACCCGACCGACACCGATGACGTTTCGCCCGCCACCGGTAATCTGCGCAGCAAGGTGATGCAGCTTCGCAGCGCCTTCAACTCACCTCTCGACGACGCGATTGCCGCATTTGTCGCGGAGGTGGCCGAAGAGCAAGCCGACAACGACGACTCGATCTGGCAGGATGAGCAGCTTTTTCAGATTATTCGAGGCCGCTGAATCCCGGCCACCAGCGAAACTTGTAGTGTCTGCTGAAATCTGTGTACGTTGTTCGCTCGCGGCACCCCTGGGTCCGCCTGTCCATTGAGGCCGACCAAGCGCGATCCATCTAGGCGGGTGACCCGACGACCGTTCTGCGCCCGATACCCTACAGCAGATGGCGAGCTTTGATGTCAAGGTATCGGTTCAACAGCGGGGCAGTCATGTCTTCCGGAAAGACGTCCAGCGACAACACGCCACGGTGTTCCAGATCGGTAAGTACCTGGTGACGCCACGACAAGATCTCGGCGGCCGCGGCAGCTGTGTACAGATCTCTTCCAGTTGGACTGGGCGAGTCGGCGGCGTCGAACAGACGGTGGTCACGTAGCAGGACACCAAGCGCCAGGTGACGACCGACGGTATTGCCCAGATACTGTTCGATCTGGTGGGAATTCACCTCATCAATCAAGTTGGTTACCAAAACGACAAGCGACCGTTTCTTACAGTGTGTGTTGAGGTACAGAAATGCCTCGTCGTAGCGTGACTCGGTGAGCCTGGGAAATCGATCGAACACCGCGTGCATCAACTGGTTCATTTGTCTTCTTCCACCACGCGGTGGAACATAGGTATGCACACAATCGGAAAAGCAAATTAGTCCCACGCTGTCGCCCTGTTGCAACGCGACATGACTGAGCATCAACATCGAATTCAGCGTGTGATCGAGCAGACTCAGACCGGCAACTCGATTCGTCATCATACGGCCACAGTCGAGCAAAAACACAATTCGTTGACTCTGGCTCGACTGGAAGTCCTTGACGGTGAGTTTGTTGCGACGCGCCGTTGATCTCCAGTCGATATGTCGATAGTTGTCATCCCGGGTGAAATCGCGCAGCCGTTCGTAGTCGTTGTCTTGTCCAACCTTTCGTGTACGTCGAACTCCCATTAGGCTAAGTTTGTTGGTCCGCGCGAGAATCGCGTACTTGGAGAGTTGCTTGAGATCGGGATAAACATGAATCCGTGATTCACAAGGATAGACCAATATTCTCTTCCAGAACCCGAGCCGGCTGCGTACACACACATGAACCGTGTCTAGAGAAAAGGAACCGCGGCGCTGCGCCCGCAATCGATACGGCAATGAGCCGCGGCTGCCAGGACGCAGTTGGACTTCGAGTGGGTCGGGATGAGCGCTGAATGGTTGTGGAAGGCTATCGCGAACCCAAAGGAACCGGGTGTGTGACGACAAATTGTTGACCAGTAACGTGACCTCGTGCGGGACATCGATCGAGGCCGCTCGTTCGACCTTGCGATCCACCGACAAGCTGCTGCGCGACGCAAGCGTAAAGAAGTCGAGAATTACCACCAGCAGCACAACGGCATCCGCGCAAGCCACCACCAGCATCCAACCGGGTCGAATCAACAACCCGAAAGTCAACAGCGCGGGAATCGCACCGAGCACCAGGACGGGTAGATGAGGATAGATGCCTTTGCGCGCCAAGATCACCAAAGGCAACACAAACCCGCCGAGAAGCAACCAGGGGAAAGCCTGTAGCCAGACGCCAAATTCTACGATCCACGAGGTGGTGTCAGTCAAGTCCGTGGAACCTCCACCGAGCGAATCAACTCGGTCAGTAGAGCGTCCACATCGTGCCCCTCCACCTCAGCTTCAGCGGTTAGAACAACGCGATGCCGCAAAGCGGGCAACGCGAGTTGGACGACATCATCGGGGACCGCGTAATCGCGACCGCTGAATGCCGCCAACGTTCGTGACGACTGCATCAGTGCCAACCCCGCGCGAGGAGACGCGCCCATATGAAATTGCGGCCACCCTCTTGTGAGACGAACAATCCTGTTGATGTAATCGATTAGTTTGTCGTCGACATGGATGGCGCTATTCGCGTGAGTGATCTGAAGAATTTCTTCCGGCGAGGTCACCACAGCAACCTCGTCTTGAAGGCGCCGATTCATATCCGTTTGTCGACTATGCAANTTGAGGATGTCAGCTTCCTGNTCTGCTTCAGGGTAATTCAGCAATAATTTCAACATGAACCGGTCTAGTTGCGCTTCGGGCAGGTTGTAGGTCCCTTCCGACTCCACTGGGTTCTCGGTCGCCATCACGAGGAAAGGTCGTTCAATTTTATGGCTGGTTCCGTCTACCGTAACGCGACATTCCTCCATGATTTCCAGCAACGCAGCGTGTGTTTTCGCGGGTGCGCGATTGATCTCGTCTGCTAATAGAAGCTGCGTAAAGACGGGACCCGGGCGGAAATAGAATTCCTGGGTCTTCATATTGAAAACNGGAGCTCCGGTCACATCAGACGGCATCAAGTCGGCGTTGAACTGAATGCGCCCGAAGTTGCAACCTAGCACTCGGCCCAACGTGCGAACGAAAAGCGTTTTCCCCATTCCCGGTACGCTTTCGACGAGCACATGTCCGCCGGAAAAAAGCGCAACCAGCGACCCCAGAACGAGTTCCTCCTGACCGACGTAGATCTTGCGGACCTCGTCTGTGATCCGGTCGAAGAGATCTCGGGTAGAGGATTTTTGATCGCCAGAAGAGTCGGTGACGCGGAGTCCCATGGTCGGAGGCTTCGGTGCCGAAGGAGCGGGGCTCGCCGTGAAAGCCGTTTCGGTAGAACCGGACAGCCGTGTGGAGACGCCGCGCCTCGGTGGTGGCGCAACCGTCGTTCTAGGAACGTCGGGCAAGGTCCCAGAGGAGCCGTCTTGGGCCGCCGATCCGGTGAGCGAAAGACGGCCCTCGGCGGTGGTTGGAAACAGCGAATTGCAGCGGGGACATGTTGTGGGGGGTACACCCTGGTCCGCTCGAACAACCGTCGTGTGACCACACGTGCTGCAGACAAGGTCAGACAACGGAGATCCCGATGGTTCGGATGGGTCAAACGGCGTATTACTCATCGGTCTGAGAGAACTCCTCGCTCAATCGTAGATGGCAGGCATAGAGGCAGTGAGTCATTCCGGCTGTGGGTCGTTCGATGCGAATGTTCCAGAGCGTTGAATCATCTCATGATAGACTTTCAAGGTACCTTCCAGATCATCTCGCAGCATATTCAAGGTCTTTCCGATCGGGTTGAGGATTTGTGCCTTCGCCATCTGCTCGCCAGGTGCCGGCGGTAGCTCAACCACCATATACGAACTGATCATCCGGTAGCGTTCTGATTCGTCGGGGTGGTGCCAGTGGCCCCCATGAAAACGACGCATCGTCTCTCCGGCGTAACAGCCGAGCTGAAAAACCTCGCTACCGACCTCGGGAACCGTCTTCTTCGCGGCGCGCAGTTCGTGAACGATCTCGTCTACGGTTGTCAGGCTGCCGATCGAATAATCGAGTTGATACCCTGACTGTTGGGCGGCGTCGGCGGCCTGCTGCGCGTGCCGCAAAACAAACTCGGGGGTCGCCGGAAAGGAAAGCTGAAACGCGTGTTCGGGGACCGCGTGCTCTGGCTCAACTGCATCCAAGATGCCTTGTGGATCCCCTCTCACGACGTGGGAGTGACGTCCGGATTCTCCCCTCACCGTTTGCCGGTAGAGGTTGATTTGCCGCCAGGCATGCTCCTTGTCTTTCACTCGATACAACAAGTCGCCCAGCGCTTGGACGTGCATTCCAAAATCAGATGGATGCTCGTGCTCGAGAGTGCGGGGCTTTCCGAAAATAGGAAACATTAGAAAGCAGGCAACCAGACCCAACGCGACCAAATGGAGGGCGATCGGGCTGATCGGCCAGACCGTCAAGACCTCAAATCCAGTGAGTTCCGCCGTCTGCGGTTCGCTGTTCTCAATCCGAGGGCCCCCCACACCAGTCTCCAAAAAGACACACAAACCCGGTTCACAGCCTGCGATCAATCGCCCAGCCAATTTGCGGTGCTGGAGATTGACCAGGGGCAAGTTCAATAGAAACGAACCGTTGTTTACCAGGATGATCTGGCTACGCTGCCACCCTTGATCGCGCAGGCGGGTTACGATCGCCGCACCCTGCGACGCCAACAAACGGTCGGAGGTGCGTCGGTCCTGAGACAACGCGGGCAACAAAGCCTGACCTAACATGATCGCAGTCCGTTCGACCTCGATTCCCTCCGACCAAGGTCCCTGCAAAGAATCGGCACGACGTTGAGCCAGCAATCGGCTCGAGGTAAACCACCGGCTCTGAGCGTTGTCCGGTGCTGCGACGCGGTCGTAATCATGCGCCGCCTGTGCTTTCGCCCACCGCCGCCGAGTTTCGACCAACAGAGTCGGCGTCACCCGGTACCCAACTTGTTTCCAGTAGTCGGTCGCTGCATCAAAATCACGACCGACGTAAATCAGGGTGCGTCCCGGCCCGGNTGTCAGCCAGTTTTCTAGAAACTCCACCTGCGGGACACTCGGCGGACGATAATCGTCCGGAAACCAGACAATCGTATGCGCTCGATCGATAGCGGGACTCAAAGACCGCCACGTGACAACTCGGTGGCCTACCTGTTCGAACATGTCGGCCAGTACCGCTGTGCCGTTTACGCTCTTACCCTCCCGTCGACGGCCATAGGCTGTCTCGACCTCNTGCTCGAGGCCGAAGAGTAGATACAAAACNCCCACCACAGCCGTCAGCATCACACCTGCAACNGCCACACGGGCCCACGAAAGACCCCTCAACGGCGTCGCGATGCGTTTCAATGCTCGGAATCTAGAAGCCATCGTGTCGATCCGGTTGTGCGTCAGTGCGACAAACTGGTGTNTTGGTGGAACATCTCCAGGTCGTTCCAACAGTTCTCGAAAACCGTCCGTTCAAGAGGGAGGTCTCCAAAAAATACATCTTCAAAGGCAACCATGGTACGCTCCACGATCGCCCGCAAGTTCAAGCTGGCTAATTCACTCAGGTATTGACGATTTGTCTTCCCCTTCGTTAGGTGGATCGCCTGGACTTTGTCCAAACGAGTCAGTTGATAACCGAACAGATAAATAATGGCTTGCCGGTAGTCACCGGACTCATAGGACTCTTGCGCCGCCAGCAACAAATCAGGCGGTGCGCCATCGAGCTGAAACGGCAGGTTCTCTACCCGACTNTGCCTGACATCGGACTTCGTCCCGGTATGTGTCAACTGCTCGTCACTGTCTCGTTCTTGATTCACCAACTTGACGAAAGTCCAGATGAGCACAACCGTTAGACCAAAGAGAAGTAAGATTCCGACCGTCATCGCCACGGTAGACCAGAACTGGGGGTCAAATATGGATCCCAGACCGGGCCACGCGTTCGTTGGTGACAAATTGGAGCTCACGGAAGGGGCCCGCACACCCCGGTCCCAGTTTGAGGCACGGTGTCGCGCGCCGGCGGNGCTTGAAACACCGAACGGAACGGTTTGGACGGCATCTTGTTGGCGGTCATACCAGGGGAACCGTTCGCGGCGAAATGCGCGCCGCGCAGATTGCACCCCCTCGACTGCCTCTGCCGCACTGATCGATTTTTGGCCCACGCCGGTTGACAGAACGAACATCAGGATCGCTAGGGTCAACGGTCCCATAACACTTTCTCGACGCCATCGTCCGCTCGACCACCCGCAACCTGGCGCGGCTCGTTGGAAGCACACGGACTTGCCTCGCGTCACTGTCATCCGTTCGGTCTCAGTTGGAGTTAGGGGCTTGTCAGGGCAGCGTCAGGAGCTGCGATTCAGGCCGGGCAAACCCGGGACCGTACGAGCGTGCGGCAGGGCGCGAGTCGCCTCCAACAGGCGCGACGCCTCGGCGCGCATACGCAACTCAACCTCCCATCCCTCGTCCCGAATACGCAAGTCCAAGTAAGTCAGAAAACGCACCACCGTCAAGTAAGCAGCCACACCCCACATTGCCAAAGGTACCGCGAACTTGACCAGCTGAGGACTCGGAATCCAGTCGTGAAAAAACACGCCAGACACGAACAGAAAAACTCCTAATACCGAAACGACAAGCGCCGAACCAATCAAAGAGGTACACAACCATCTACCGACCAACATCATCGAACTCGGTGCGTGAAGCCGCTTACTGCGGCGGGCAATCGTAAGTTGATTCGATGGCGTCGCCAACAACGGATTGTCCTCAAGCAGGACAACCTCGTTCAGAAAAGGGCGCAGCGCACGCAGAAACATGATCAGACAGGTCAACAACGCCAGGTAAGAAAATGCCCAATTCGAGACTCGTGACCACCACGCGAGTAATCCCGCAATGACCACACCACGCATCAACGCCTGACACCACAGCAGTCGGAACCAGCTGCGCCCCACTTGGCTCAGCACCGATCGCATCCGAGGCTCATCTTGAAAAAGTACCGAGCCCAGATAACGCGTGGCGAAAACGCCCGCGAGTTGGGATTGGATAAAGATGCTCTGAGCTGTGCAGAGAACAAAGCCCACCAGCTGCCACGCCTCGTCGCTGGTAAGCGAACGCTCCTCGTAGTCGATTTCAGCGAGGTGGTGGAACGATAGGTGATTGAGCAGCTGCAGGGGAATCGCGCCACAGGCAAACGCTAAAAGAAATCGTGGCCCATGGGCGCGAAATACCTGCAGTCCCAGGTCCATCAAGTCGAGGCAGGTCCGTTCGCGAATCGTGATTTGGAGATTGTCGAAATGCAAGTCGTCAAACCTCGCGACTCGTTGAGGTGGTTATCTGCGGATGAACGGGGACGTGTTGCGCGGTATGCCCAGCAACACGAAGTAAATCATCAGGATTCCACTGGAGGTAATCGCCACGAGTACCTTGACCCAATAGGGTACATCCGATGGAGACAAGAAACCTTCGATTAGGGCTGCCAAGGCAAACAAAATCCCCGCTGCGGCCATCATCGGTAACGTGTTGTGTGCCGTTTCCCGCAACGAGGCAGACCGTGTTAAACCGTTCGTAAACAACCAACCGACACCGAGTCGTAAACCGGCACCCGCCGCCAACACAATGGCGGTCAGTTCGAACGGACCATGGGCGGTTACAAACTGAAAAAAATTCTTTCCTGCCACAACCTCAGGTCTCGCCATNTAACCAAAACAGGTACCCAGACTACACGCATTAAAGAGCGTAATGAAAGGACCGGGTACCACTAGCAAGCCACCCGAGAAACACTTCAATCCGATCCCCGTGTTATGCCCAATGTAAAACGCCGTCATCGCAGATCCACTTTGCAGCGTCTCGGCGCCACTACGACGAGGCGCTTGCGCGTACATTTCCTCAAGCGAGTTCAGCATTTCTGCTCCAACCACTCGTTCCGCAAAACTCGGAAAGAGGTCTTTCGAGTATGCCAGCCAGGCGGAGAGTATGAATGCGCCCCAAAAAACACAGAACATAAGCTGGACGCAGCCGTCTCGGAAAATACGCTGTGGAACGTCGAACAGCAATTTCTGCCCCCACGAAGCGAGATCGAATCGATGGCTGCGATAGAGGCGATTATGTGCACGCCCAACTAGTCGGTGGAGATACTGAATTGTATTCGGCGGCAACTGGTACGCATCCGCCAGGGCCAAATCTGCACAGGCCGCACGGTACAACGCGGCAAATCGGGAAATGTCTTCGGCAGAGGCGCGCCACCGGGAATCACACATCTGCTCCAACAGGATCCAGTTCTCGCGGCGNTGCTCTAGAAGTTCGGCGACTTTCATTCGATGTTCCACATNGATGGCTGAAAATACGGATTGCAAACAGTGTGCACTTGCGATGTTAGGGAGAGCTCGCTTCAGCCGTCATTGCGCGACTCTCCAGCGGTTGCTGAAATGGTGATTGTACTGCGTTCTTGAGGTGCTTTTCGTCATCCCGGCGATCGGCGATGAACGTCCGGTAATAGAGCGAACACAGCAGCAAGTCATGGCTTGTATCGACCGGTAAGGAAAACTGCCGTGACAAAGGAATCCCTAGATGGCTGGCCACTTCTCGGCGACGCGTCTCTGAAAAAAACTGCCGCCGCTCCACGTAGTGCGCGAGCGCTCGGGCGAGTGTGCGACTGACCTGAAACTCTGTCGGCAGATAGCTCGCCAGCTGAAAAACGCGTGGATCGTCGATTTGTGTGACGCCGCTCAGCCAGTGCCTTTCCTCTACGATCACCATGGTGCCGCAGACCAGATCTCCCAACCGTTGGAATCTCGGGTTACAGGCCATGACGCACACCCCCAGCATGAAGGTTGGCAGTACGTACAACGGCGGCGCAGCAAACAGCGGTGCCAACACTTGTAGCGACACCATCGGCATCAGGTCCGCAAACCGCATCACGTTTCGAAGAACGGCTTGTAACCCGTTAATAGGTCGACCATCGACGGTCAATACACGAATTCCCATCACCCATTTTCCAGGTGTTTTCCCGTTCATGAAAGTCTCGCACAGACCGCCGTAGAACCACTGCATGACAAACCAACTGAGCAAGAACAATGGAATCAACACCGGGGTCGTGTTCACGCCAACGCTGAACCCACCGATCGAAAAGAACGCTCCAGCACAGAGCACAAACATCACCACGGCGAGTCGAATCAAGAAGTCAATCAGGTAGGCAGGCAGACGGCGAAAAGGACCGGCAGCCTGGTATTGAAAGGCAATATTCTCGGGGGTCACTACGTCGATCGTAGAGTCGATCTGCTTTGAACCATGCGACATGTCTTGGTTCCACCGACCCTCGAGGCTATGGGGAGAAGCGGGACGCGCACCCGACGCGGTCTTACACCGAAGCGAGACCCTAATTATTCGAGAATCCAGTAAACCCCGCAAGCATTCACCCACTTGTCGCCTAACCCAGAGTCCTTACAAATAGAGCTTTCCGACAGAAGTCAATCCGCGTGATTCCGATTCCGGCAAAAGAGGGTATTGTCTCCGAGGAGACTCCTTACTCGACACAAATGAGGATTCGATGTCAGTCAAAGACAAGACGGCCGTTATTACCGGTGGCGGGACCGGAATCGGATGGGGAATTGCTAAAGCCTTGGCGACGAACGGTTGCCGGGTGGTCATCGCCGGCCGCCGAGAAGACACGCTGAGACTCGCTGCCGACTCATTCGAGGGGCCACCGATCCTCTACCATCGTGTTGACGTAGCAGATCGTGATAGCGTCAATCAGCTATTGAACTGGGCCAGCGAACAACTAGGACAAGTCGACATACTGGTCAACTCGGCCGGACTGAACATCAAAACACGGACGATGGAGGAAATGCAACCCGAACAATGGGACCATGTGCTCGCGGTCAACGCTACCGGGGCGTACAACTGCATGCACGCGGTCTTGCCACAGATGCGCCTTCGTCAAGATGGTGTAATCGTGAATGTCAACTCGATTGCTGGTGTCCGGGCCTCAGCCTTGGGGGGAGTGGCCTACGCAGCCTCCAAATTCGCCATGACGGCGCTCGGTACAGCTGTGAACAATGAAGACTGCCGCAACGGCATCAGGGTCACCAATCTCTTTCCCGGAGAGGTCAATACACCCATCCTAGAAAACCGTCCTAATCCCGTCAGCGAGGAACACAAGGCACAGATCTTGCAGCCCGAGGACTTCGGCGAGGTGGTCGTTGCCATCTGTGGCCTGCCGGCCCGCGCAAATGTCTCCGACATCGTGATCAAACCGACATCGCAGTCGTTCGTCTGATGCCGGTTTTGGTGTCCCGGACTCGATCCGACGGGAAGGATCGTCCACGGACTCAACAGAAGTCCGAGGCTGCCCGGCATTTCCGAGAGAGTCGCAACGAGTAGTCAATATGAGCCAGATGCTGAATCGGCGAGAGCGCTTACGGGTAGGTGCCGTTTCCTACCTCAACACAAAACCGCTGGTCTTCGGGATCGAGGAGCTGGCGCCCTACGCCGACGTCATTCTCGACGTTCCTAGTCGCTTAGCGCAGCGCCTGGAAACAGGAGAGTTGGACGTTGCGTTGATTCCCTCGATTGAGTTCTTCCAGAGTCCCGAGTACACGATTGTCTCCGATGCGTGCATCGCGTGTCGGGGCCCGGTGTTGAGTGTCAAGCTGCTGAGCCGTTGTCCGCCGGGACAGATACGTACGCTCGCACTCGACGAGGGTTCACGAACCAGCGTGGCGATGCTGCGAATACTTCTCGAGCGACGCTTTGGTCTGCGACCACAACTGTCTGCGTTGGCCCTCGGCGCTGACGTCCAAGAAACGACTACCGACGCCGTCTTGCTCATTGGCGATCGTGCGATTCACCCCCCTGCGGGGCCGTATGTCGATGTCTGGGATCTGGGCGACGAGTGGTGCCGCTGGGCAGAGCTTCCGTTCGTGTTCGCGATGTGGACAGCACGCCGCGGGGTCGAGTTGGGAGAGCTGGAAACCGCACTCCAAGAAGCTCGCAATCTGGGGTTGGCACATCTCGAACAGATTGCGCGGCAAGAATCTGAAACGGTCGGTTTGACGGTTCAAGCCTGCCACGCGTATCTACGGGACAACCTCTACTTTTTCCTTGGCGAACGCGAGCAGCGCGGTTTACACTTGTTTTACGAGCAGGCGACTAGAATCGGATTGGCGCCGGCGAAGATGGAGCTGAAATTCAGTGGTTGCACGCATTCTTGACAAAGCGGTCGCGGGTGAGCGATTGACACCCGACGAGGGGTGCGAATTGATCCGTTGCCACGATCTGGCAACGATCGGGCGCGCGGCGGATGCCGTAACCCGACGTCTACATCCGGAACCGATTCGCACGTACAACATCGATCGCAATGTCAACTACACCAATTACTGTACGGCGGTTTGTGATTTTTGCGCGTTCTACCGCCGTCCGAAAAGCCCCGACGGGTGGGTGCTGCCGCGCGAAGAATTGCTGAACAAAATTCAAGAGACGATCGACTTGGGAGGCGATCAGATCCTGATGCAGGGTGGGTTGCATCATGAATATCGTTTGGATTGGTACGAAGAACTGTTACATGACATCCGCAACCGATTCCCACAAGTCAACGTTCATGGATTCAGCCCGCCGGAACTTCACCATTTCACTAAACTGAACCAACTACCGATTCGAACGGTCTTGGAGAAATTGAGAGCCGCCGGCTTGGGCAGCATTCCAGGGGGCGGCGCCGAGATCCTCGTCGATCGTGTACGCCGCGAAATTACCCGTGGTAAGGTGATGACGGACGACTGGCTCGAGGTCATGCGTGTATGGCATGAGTTGGGTGGTCTCAGCACAGCAACCATGATGTTCGGCCATGCCGAGACGCTCGACGAGCGCATTGAACACTTAGAACGCCTGCGGCAGTTACAGGACGAAACCGGTGGGTTTACCGCTTTTATCTGCTGGACATTTCAACCCGAACACACGGCGATGTCCGACCTCCCGCCGGCCGGCTCCTACGAGTACCTGAAGACCCAGGCGATCGCGCGGCTTTACCTAGACAATTTCCCGAACATTCAATCGAGTTGGGTCACTCAGGGGCTGAAAATAGGACAATTGGCGATGTTGTTTGGCGCCAATGACATGGGCAGCCTGATGATCGAAGAGAACGTGGTTGCCGAAGCCGGAACCGTTCACTATTTGACGTTGTCGCAAATCCGTGATGCGATTGCCGAGCTCGATTTCACACCGCGACAACGCAACGTCGCCTACCAACTCGTCGACCCCGCACGCGAACAATTCGCGATCGAGGCGAACCTGGCTCGAGATCGTGAAGCGTCCCAAAGGCCTCCCGCCACGCTGCACGAGATCGTCTGAAAAACCGTCAGACCGAGATCCCGCCACCCGTTGGTGGGCGATACGGTACATCGACCACCGTGTATCGCATCGCCGGGGTCAACTCGCCACCCCAGAGCACATTAGATCGTCGGCAGCGATGCCGACGCCAGAGCCACCGGACGTCCGCAACGGGCCTGGTATCAAACTACTGCACACGGTACTTGTAGATCGGTAAATGCCGGTAATAGACCTCGAGCATGTAGGTGCACAGACAGGTCATATAGAGTCGACCGCCTTGGTGACCCCAGCGATCGCCGCGGGGATTCCAACTTCCCTTTTCTCGGCCAGTTTGCACTTGCCGTCGAGGGAGAGAATCCCGCATGATCTTGTTCCACTGGTGCCAGCTCGCCCCTTCCATGTGGTGCAGCACCTGGGTCGCGTAGTACCAATAGTAGACGTTGGTGCTGTTTTCCCAGTCGATTGGGTGTCGCAATATCTCATCTACGCCCCGCACCAACCGGGGGTCTTCTCGTCGCCATCCCAGGTATTGGCGACAGAGTAGCGCTTCGGCGGTCATGGAAATCATGGCGCCGTTGTTGACCCGGTAGGAATAGTTGCTCCCGCCGTCTGTGGTCACCATGTCCAGGTATTCGCCAATCCGCGCCAGGGCCGGGCTGGGAACTTCCAGGCCAGCCATCAACGCGCTCTGTAGTCCCATCACGAACCAACCCGTTACCGAAGTATCGGTTCCCTGTCCGGGAATATAACGCCACCCGCCTTCCGGAGCTTGTATCTTGAGAGCATAGTCAACTGCGAGCTGTGCGGGTTTGCGAAATCGCTCGTCTTTGGTCATACCGTACAGCTCACAAATGGCAATCATGGCCTGTGCTTGGCTGTAAAGTCGATGACTCGAAATCCCGCTCTGGAAAAAGTTACCGTCCGCGTCTTGGAGGAGCGAGAGATATTCCCACCCGCGTGTCACTAGCTTCTCATACTTGCCAGACTCAACCGTGTAACCAGCACCTTGAAATGCAAGCAGCGCCATCGCGGTCGCCGCCAGACGATTTTCGTTGGGCAAGCCATTCTGATAGGGGCCCATCATACTCCAGGAACCGTCTCGACGTTGATTGCGCTGCAGCCACTCGAGCGCCATCCGCACAGCGGACTCGGTCACTGCATTTCCACCATAGGCGTTCAACAAAACTTCCTTGCGCCCTTTCGATCGACCGGACAAAGCCAAGCCGATCGAAGGTGCCTCTTGAGTACTCGCAGACCGCAGCGCCAAAGGAACCTGGACGGGAACATCGGGCGGCGTCGCAAGCGGATCGTCCATGACTGTCTCATCGATGGAGATGGCGGTGTCGGTCGAAACAATCGGTTCCAGAGATGGCATTTCCAACATGTCTTCGATTAACTGGACACCGACCTGGTCCGCGAAAACGGCATCCAGGTTGATGCTCTCCGGCAACCATGGCTCTAAGTACCAGAACGCCAACAGGAGCAGCAGGAGCATGTGCAATACCATGCTCACCAGCCATGGAGGTGCAGATTGAATGACGACTTGTGCGACATCGGCAGAAGATTCGTCACCGTCGTCCGCGTCCGGATCGTCCTCCGGCCGAGCCGTCATTTCTCCGGTCGCCTGGACTATTGATGGAGGCTCACCGCGATTCGATGGTTCGGTTCCCGGCCTCGAGCGGGCATCCTGTTGGGTCACAATCACGGGCATCACGGAAGCCGGTTGCGATAGAGATGGTGGCAAACCGGGTGGCTGCGGTACGCTTCTCGGGTCACGCAGTTGCGGTCGCCCCTGCTGGATTGGCTCGCCGCGAGGTGAGGTGGGAGTGGACATGCAAAGCACTCCAGGCAGGAACTTTGCGGCAGCTACTTGGAGTCTACCACCCACTTCTAGACGCGCCAAGCACGAACTTCGTTGCTCAGCATACTGTGAACGTCCAGATCGGAGCGGCTCAGTTTCCCCGGGTGCGCGGCCGCCGGATTGCGTGCACTCAAACGACCGCGGTTCGCTGAAACCACACCTCTGCGGGTCCAGAGAGCGACAAGCATGTCTCGGCCAAGGTCGGAGCTCTCACTCGAAACGCCGCTTGGCGCTACGCGGTCGCCCAATCGACAACGCGCCAGTCAATCCAATAAGGATCAGGGTCGACCCCCCGGCGTCCGATGTACGCCAAGTGCCCTCCATGGTCGACCACATGACGCGTGACACAATCGGACAGGCGGACGTTCAATAGGTCCTCGATTGGAATCAACGGGTCGTCACGGGACGCGACAATCTGTGTAGGAGTTCGAATTTGCGGAACAAACTGGTCGGAACTGCAAGATCGATAATACTGGTCCGCATTCTCAAACCCCGCCATGGGAGCCGTATATTGGTCATCGAATTGCCTCAATCCGCGCGGTCGGTGGTAACCCGCCGGCAATGAAATCCCGTCCTGCGCAGCTTGCCGCTCGAGAAGTTGACTGTGTAGTCGGCGAGCAAAATAGCGGCTGTACATGCCGAATCCCGCGCTACTCAACTTGCGCTCACAGGCAACCAGATTGAGTGGCGGGTTGACGGCAATGGCGCGCTCGACCAACGCGACCTCGGGAAATAAGTGCTCCCCGAGAAACTTCAAGAGAATGTTAGCACCGAGCGAGAAACCAGCGACCGCTAAACGCGCTTGGGGGCAGCAGCGATCCACAAAACGGACCACTGCAGCCAGGTCATCCGATCTTCCCGCATGATACGCGCCGCGCGCAAGCGTCAGACCGGCGCCACAGCCGCGTAGATCGAAACGAAACACCCGGATTCCGAGCTGCGCCAGTTTGAAGCTGATGCGAACCATGTAACTACTCAGATAACATCCGGACATTCCATGGATCAACAACACGACTCCTTGGTCGGGATGCCAGGTCGGCGGACAATCATCGTGGAGCACGACTTGATCGCCATCTTCCAACGGAACACGATGTTGTTCGGCGCGATAGCGAATGTGCTTCGTAGGAAGCCAAACGGTGGCAAACGTCTGTAGGTGACCGTTCCGGAAAAACCGTCGGGGCTGAAACTCAAGAACCTCCGGTCTGTCGGGCGCCGGCACTCCGGATTCGACAACCACTGGGTCATCTGCTAGTTGCGAGCGCAGCCAGGCGAGACCTTCTTCGTAGGTGGCGATCAGGTTTCGCCGCGGAATCAGCCCTGCTTCCGGGGCAAAAAAACACAACCCCTCAACCCGACAGACACACCGTTGAGCCAAATCCTGAAGGTTGTGGGTCACCGCAACGAGTTGGTCATACCACTCGCTGGTTTTCGCATTGGCATCTTGTCGGCGCTGCTCCTCGTCACGTAAATCGGCAATCAGGCAGAGCAGCCGATTGGCCGAGGCGTCGACTTTCTCGAACAGCGTCGAGGCAAGACGGTTGGGACCGTGCTGCTGATATTCAGTCCAAACCCTCTCCGAGTGTTGCAAGAACTTCGAGATCGCAGCCGTCAGAGGATTGGTCGGTGGCGCGGATTCCATAACCCGGCAGTCTAACGCTCGGGGCCGCGATGCAAAGTACACACCGGTTTTTTCTAACACGTCGATCGCCAGTCCGTCGCCTCATCACAAAAGGCCAGCGCTTACTGCGATCCACCGGCAAAGCGCAACACGTGTACCAACACCGCCAACACACCAATGGCCGCCAGAATGGTTTTGGCTTGGTCGGTCAGAGAGTCTCCCGCAATGCTCGTCCAGGTGATCTCCTGAGGGCCCTCGAGGCGGCTCTGGGGGCCCAGGTCCGAGGTCGTCAGAAGCGCATCTTCAGACTCCCAGGGATCGGGGCCCGGGTGCGGCGGATCCTGTGGTTGAATCGCCGCAGGAGCGCCTTGCAAGTCTGCGGATACCGCGCGCTCGATATCCGTCTCCGGATGAGGTACCGGAACGAACGGGCCGGTCGTCGGCCGGACCGCCGCAACCCCAGGTACCGGCCCTGAGCCGGACCCAACCAGCGCCGGATCGGCGGTTTCTGCGGGGGGCCAGACCGACGCCAGAAACTGTCGGACGCGTCCGGAATAGCTACCGCTTGTCCGACCTGCACCCGACCCAAACAAGACCCCCGCCAGCTCGCCTCGTTGATTGAAAATCGGCCCTCCGGAGTCACCCTGGCGGGCGCGAACGGCCAGCTCGACCATTTCATAAGGCAATTGGCCGCCAGGGGAAACATATTGCGTACACCGTCCGGAGACGGCCCTGTAATTCCCCGACCCATACCCCGCAATGGTCAGCGTCTCTCCCGGCTGCGGAGGTTGCAAAGCGATGAACACAGGTCGGACTTTGGGGCGCCAGATCGCCAAGGCCGCCAGATCCCAATCTCGGTCGACGTTAAGTACTCGGGCTCCGGTCTGAAATCCGTCTGGGAAAACAACCATGATGGTGTTGGCGGCGTCCTTTACGACGTGCCAATTAGTGACCACCAAGCCATACCGGTCATGCGTGTCCACCAGCGTGCCCGACCCGTGCGAAGTGGCTTTTCGTTCAGGAACCATCACTCGCACCACCGCCGGGTGCGGAGTGGGACGTCCCAGCGGTAGTCGGGCGATGCGTGGCTCGGGCGGCTGCGCATCGCCATCTCCCAAGACCGGGAGGCAGCACAGCAAGAGTAGCCCCAAGACGCAGACGGCGACCTGCGAGAGATCGGCAACGCCCCTTCCAGCCGATGTGCTACAAAAACGTTTCATGAGGAACGGATCTCACGTGATTTCCCGCGATCTTCTTCACGACGAATGATATGTTCGAGCAATCGTCTACGAAGTTGGCGCTGCACATCTCGTCTCGAATTGACTTTCGACGGATTAAGAGTTCTGTGGGATGTCGATGATTTCATCGTATTACCTCATGCGGCGATGGCTCGCCCTCCCCTTTGAGTCATCGAAACTTTCGGGCAATGTTCGACTTTCGCTGTTGATCTGTTTCCGGCCGCAGCCAAGCGACTGGCACTGCATTCACTCGTCGTTTCGTCAGCGTTATTTGGATGGAGAATCTTGCCCCTTGAAAGTGGCATTGTGAACCAACTCTCGCACATCTCACTGCCAAACCAAGAGTCACTAGAACCTCGCCCGTGGCTCTTCTGATCCGTGGCGATACCGACCATCGATGAACAGGTACAACGCGCGACAAGGCAACGACAAATCGCTACCGCGGGGCCTTCCGATCGCCCCGTAGGATGGCGAAAAGGGCCGCTTCATCGTCACAGACGGATGGCGCCGAGTCACAAATTTATGAACGCAAGCTACATCGACCTCGACAACGGCACGCCATCAAACGCCAACGGTCAGGCCGCAGAGATTCCCCAGGCAGTAGATGCCAGATAATCGTTCGAGTCACCGATCACCGGCCAACCCGATGCGCAAAGGGTGCGCGGCAACTCCACGTGATCTTTCAGATCGACTCTGGGTGGAGACGGCTGTTTCGATCTTCGGGCGGCAGGCCACCGCAAACAACGGATCGAGCAAGTCGCTGGCTTTCTCACGTCTCAAACCATCGCCTCCCGAGAGCCCACCAACAAGACAAAACCAGTCGCTTCCGACAGCTGACCGATCATCATCGACCGTTGGGGTCCGTAATCGGGGACCAGAAAAAGGGTACCGCAGGAGGGCTCGCAGCCGAGTCATCCAACCCGTTAACCGCTCGTCAGTTTCTCGTCAGCTCTCGAAACTGTGCGGTCAGATCGCGCGTAAAGGTGCCGGGCCGGCCATCTCCGATCTGGCGGCTGTCGACTTTGACAACGGGCACGATCTCGGCCGCGCTTCCGGTGAGAAAACACTCATTGCTGATGTAAACGTCGTGCTTCGTCAGGGGAATTTCCCTCACGACCACCCCCGATGCTTGGGCCAGTTCGATCACCGCACCGCGTGTGATGCCCTCTAGAATGCCCGCATCAATAGGAGGCGTCAACAACTCTCCACCGGTAACCAAGAAGATGTTGTCTCCCGTGCACTCGGCTACTTCGCCGCGATGGTTGAGCATCAAGGCTTCGACGCAACCCGCCTGCAGACCTTCGATCTTAGCCAGAATGTTGTTCAAGTAGTTGAGTGACTTGATACGCGGGCTAAGCGCAGCGGGATGGTTACGGCTGGTACTCACCGAGACAATCTCCATTCCACACTCATAAAATTCATCCGGATAAAGCGTGATATGATCAGCAATAATGATCACTTGCGGATGACTGCACATGTTGGGATCTAGGCCTAACGTACCGNTCCCACGAGTCACAACCAAGCGAACATACCCATCCTCGATGCCATTCACACGCAACGTCGTGTTGACCGCGGATTCAATGGCCTCGGAGGTCATCGGTATCTCAAGCCAAATCGCCTTAGCAGATTCCCACAACCGTTGGAGGTGTTGGTCCAAGCGAAAGACACGACCGCCATAGCTGCGCATGCCCTCGAAGACACCATCTCCGTACAGCAATCCGTGATCGAAAACGCTGATCTTCGCGTTTTCCTTGGCGTAGAGCTCGCCGTTGATATAGACCTGTCGGGAACGCGGTTTCGCAGCGCGGTCTGCTGCCGATTCAAGCCCTTGATTCGCCATGATGCTCGCTTTGGGGGACAAAACAGGCGCTGTTCAATCCACGGATTATACGACGCCCTATGCCACTCCGTCGACAAGCCCCCCACGCAAGCACACCGTACGGCCTGCCTCCTTGGCAATTTGCTGGTCGTGCGTGACCATCACAACCGTCAGCTGTTCCTCGCGATTCAAGCGTTTCAGAATCTGCAAGATTTCCGCGCTGTTTTCCGAGTCTAAGTTCCCCGTTGGTTCATCGGCGAGTAGCAATTGGGGGCGCGTCATTAATGCGCGTGCAACTGCCGTTCTCTGCATTTCCCCACCAGACAGTTCATGTGGACGGTGATTCAACCGATGTGATAGGCCCACCAGATCAAGTAGAGAACAGGCTCGTTCGTGGTTGCTACGACGGTGCCTGAGGTACTTGAAAAACCCCTGGGAAATCATCAGAGGCGCCAAGACGTTTTCACAAGTCGTCAGTTCGGGAAGCAAGTGATAAAACTGGAAAATCATGCCGACTTTCTTGTTCCGGAAACGATCCCGTCGGCTCGCCGATACGTCGTCGATACGCTCCGACTCGAAACAAATTTCCCCCTCGTCTGGTTCATCTAGTAAGCCCAGCAGATGCAGCAACGTACTTTTTCCCGAGCCGCTCTGACCGATTATCGAGACGAATTCGCCCGGTTCGATACTGAGATTCACGCCTTTCAAAACGGGGATGGTGAGTCGGCCCTTCTGGTAGCTCTTGGTGACATCTTGGACCGAGAGTAGCGAGGGACGCGAAGTCACATGGTGCTGGTCCGTATCCGTGGTGAATGGCGCCAACTCTCCGGTAGACTCACCTGCACAGGCAATCAACGGCTCGTAACCGACAGGAATGCTGCTACTCATGACGAAGAGCCTCCACAGGATGCAAACGCGCTGCGCGCAGCGCCGGCAACACGCTGGCCATTACCGCAATCATGACCGCACCACAGACGACCCAAAACATGGTAGCCGGATGGGTGATCACAGGGATTTCCTGAAAATAGTAGACCGTCGGATCGAATACCTCGCGGCCCGTGAGTGCCTCGACCATGCCGGCAATCTCGTTGATATAGCTGACAAACATCAAACCCAACACCATCCCCGCGGTGGCACCGACCAAACCGAGTGCAAAGCCGTAGTTGAGAAAGATACTCATGACACCTCGACTCGGTGCACCCAATGCCTTGAGAATGCCAATGTCGCGGGTTTTTTCGACGACGATCATAAAAAATGTAGCCAGAATTCCGAACCCAGCAACTGCGATGATCAGGAACAGCAGGATATTCAGGATCGTTGTTTCGAGTTGAACCGCCGCGAGCAGTGGCCCTTGCAAATCACGCCACGTCTGAATGCTGTAGGGAAATTCTGCCGCAGGAAAGTGCTCTCGTAGTTGATCGCGAATCGCATTCAGATTGGCGCCTTGGCGGATCTTGAGTTGGATTGAGGTCACGCCGTAGAGGCCTCGCTCGGGGTCAAACATGCCCCGCATTTCCTGGAGTCTACGCAACGGAACAAAAGCGAACGTCGAGTCGTATTCGCTCATCTGGCTTTCGTACATGTCCACGACAGTAAACCAATCAAAGACCGCTGTCGGCTTCTGGCTGGCATTGGGAAAGGTAATCTGTACATCGTCTCCAGGCAGACAATAGTAGTAATCTCGCACTGTGCCATCCGCGTCGCGGTGACGGGTACTCGCAATTGCAATGCCCAGCACAACGCCCGTATGTTGGTGCTCGATCGGGTCGAACACGACTCCATTCGAATTGGCGGGAACCCTCCCAAACGGATCGGACAAGCTCGACACGGCGGTNGAGCCACCGGGATCGGTTCTGCTGCGTGTGTCCCGTTTCAATTCCCGTTGTTGCTCATCGAGGTTTCCCGAAACAGGAAGTGCCGGTGGCGACGGTGGAAGCACCGCACTCAAGGGATCAAAATCAACATCGGCGCTCGGATCGCGTCTCGGTGGTGTGTNCGCCGGAGATANGCGTCCCCCATCCGCCGCTGATCCGGGTGCGTCTAGATGCCGTTGGATGTCTCTCTCGATACGCACTCGATTGCGACGGTGTTGCCAGCCAGCGGGCGGGAACGATTTGCGGCCCGGTGCGTACCCACCGCTGCGTAACAGGAAGCTCAGTTGCTTCCGGTTCTCCGGATGCAACAGATGCGGACTGAATTCACACACTTGGGCATAGGTCTTTTCATCCACTCCAACCANATTAATCGGACGGGTCACGGACCGACCATTCGGAACCGGGATGTTCACCATCGCAGGCACGTGAACCACCGCCGTGATCCCCTCCAAATCGGCGCCTACGATGGCGCGAATTTTTTCCATGTGCCAGGTCGTATCTGGCATGCCCGCTGTTTCGAAACTCTCTATCACGATGTCCGAGAGAATTCCGTGAAGCCGCGCGTGCATTTCGTGCGCAAATCCGGACATCACGCTGTTGACGACAATCAAAGTCGCGACACCGAGAGTCACACTTACGATGGAGGCCAGCGCGATGTACCGCGTGCGAAGATATCTCCACGAAAGCAACAGTTTGTACATGGCCAATCCTTTGGCGGTGGCGTGTCAGGGGTTCGTCACCCCTCCCGGCTGCGAGTGCTCCGAAGAATGTTCCGTCGACAGCGACTTCTCGGACGAGGAAGCCTCGGGACGCAGNAAAGGAAACAGAATCACATCTCGAATCGACTGGGCGTTCGTCAGCAGCATGATCATCCGATCGATCCCGACTCCGAGCCCACCGGCAGGCGGCATTCCATACCGCAAAGAACGGATGAACTCGTGATCCATGCGCGCCATTGAATCTTCTTCGGGCATGCCCGCGAGTTGCGTCTGGAACAGCTTCTCTTGCAAGTCAGGGTCGTTCAGCTCTGTATAGGCGTTCGCGATTTCCATGCCCTGGATAAATAACTCGAAGCGTTCGGCGATTTGCGGGTTGCCACGCTTGCGTTTTGTCAACGGGCAGATACTGGCCGGGTAATCGAGAACGAACACGGGCCCCGACAGCGCATCCTCGACTTTCGCTTCGAAGACCTCATTCTTGATCACGTCGGGATGCTTTCCCGCGACCTCAAAACCGATCCCGCCGGCCAGTTTTTCCACAGCTGCTCCATCTTGCGGATCGACACCTGTATGCTGCGCGAACAACTCGTCGTACGTTTGCCGAGCAAACGGCGGCGTGAAATCGATCTCGCCATTCCCCCACGGACGCCGATAATGCCCGTCCAACAGATCGATGGCATCGGTAAACAGCCGTTCCGTCAAATCCATCATCGACCGGTAGTCACCAAATGCCTGGTAGACTTCGAGCATCGTGAATTCGGGATTGTGCTTAGGGCTGATCCCCTCATTGCGGTAGACGCGTCCCAATTCAAACACCCGCTCCATCCCACCGACGAGTAGTCGCTTGAGGTGCAACTCGAGCGCAATACGCATGAACAGATCGATATCCAGCGCATTGTGGTGTGTGGTGAAAGGACGCGCAGCGGCACCGCCAGCGATCGAGTGCAGCGTGGGTCCCTCGATTTCGACAAACCCGTCGGCCACCAAGGATGTTCGAATCGACTGGACGATCCGAGTTCGATCGAGAAATCGTGGCAACACCCCGTCGCCATAGGNCAGGTCGAGATAACGCATACGCTGCCGGAGTTCAGGATCGACCAGTCCGTGGAATTTTTCCGGCGGCGGTTCCAGCGATTTGCCCAAGAAGTGGATCCGATCTACAAAGATCGACAGTTCACCCATCTTCGTCCGACGCAACTGACCGTCGACCCCCACAAAGTCACCCAGGTCGAGGCACTCGATCAACTCCCAATTTTCTTCGCCAACCTGTTGTCGGCCAACGAACAACTGGATTTTTCCGGTCCAATCCTGGATATCAAAAAACTGTAGCTTCCCCTTGTCACGGTGTAGCACGATGCGCCCCGCCGCTCGCACCTGTGGGCCGACAAACGTCCCCTGTCCCTGCTGACTGATCCACTCGCGAAAGGAGACCGACTCCGTTTCGGAGGACGCCGCGGTCATCCATGTAGAAATCGTCCGACCCGATTTGGCGTCGGTCCTTTCGGCGCGCTGAAGCGACGGTACTTCGATCGATTGTTGATCGACCGTCTGGTAATGCACCTCGTCTGCGCGCTGGCAAATNTCGCCAATGAGCGATCGATCGTCGAAGCGACCGCCCCAGGGGTCAATTCCGAGATCGGAGATGCGCTCAAGCTTCATCCGGCGGGGTGAATTCTGCATCGTGTTTTCAAGATTCAAGAAACCACCGCCTCACCCGGCTCAACAGGAATTACGGCGCCGCAAGCGGTTTGTCAGCTGAAACGGACCCGGCGGGAAAGTCCCGTTCCACAACGGCATGCACAGAGGCGATCCGAGCCCGAGCATTCTAGTGAAAGCAGAGCGACGGTCAACGCCATTCGATTACCTGAATCACCCGAGCGGCCTATCTTCCCGCCGAGAACCTGCAAACCTGCTCGGCTTTGGAACGCACAACGCGAGGTCTTACGTCACCGAATCATCCGTTTCATCATCTCGCGGGGCAATCGGAATCGTGGCATCGATTCCCATGGCGCAAAATCCGGAAAAAGCAAAGGCACTCATGCAGACGAAGAAGAGCGTGTTCCAGTCGGAAATTCCGGGATGGTCTCCGAGAACAGCGGCATAGATGACGGGACTAATCGTAGCGCCAAAGTTCCCCCACATGTTTCCCCAACCGAGCACCGAACCCACGTAACGGCCGCCAACGTCCTGCTTAAATGCCCAGCCGGCCGGATTGCCGAGGTCGGTTGAGAGGGCGACGACACAGAACAAAACTGTGTAGGACACCGCGGAATTGAAGACAGAGTCAGAGGGAAACGTGCTGAACCAGATGCAACAGGCGTACGCGGCGGCTCCGGAGACCTTTGTGGCCACGAGCGGCAGGCGGCGAGCCCACTTGAGCCCGATCCGAGGGACCAGGGCGTCGGTCAGACGGCCACCAACCAACATGCCCAACATACCAACAAACATGGGTGCTGCGACCAGGACNCCCCGCCAGTAGATCTCCACTTCGTGGACTTCCATCAGGTAGATCGCCAGGAAGGAGACCAGAAACAACCAGGCCACGTTACCGCCGGTTTGCATCAGACAATCACACCACATGCTACGGCTGCGGAGTAAGGGCATCAGCGGCACGCCACGAGGCTTCCCGTGCGGCCCGGGCGCGTTGGCTGGCCGGCCCGCGGCGATCAAATCGTGCTCCGCGTCGCTCGCCCAAGGGTGCTGTTCCGGACGGTCACGAACAAGCAACCAGAACAGCACCGCGACCAGGAGACCGCCGGCACCGTAGATGTACATCACCGGCCTCCAGCCACGGACGTAGATCCCCTTGAGTGTTCCGGGAAAGCAAGTTTCGATCAACAGGCGGTGAAATCGGCGTTGTTCGGCCGGTGTGAGTCCGCCATCCTGTTGTCGTCTATTGACTAGCGCGGTTGCTTCTCGGGGAACCTTCTTCAAGCGGCTGAAAGCCTGCTCTTCGAAGAAATCATCTCGCGCGAGGACGGCGTTAAGGGCCACGACCAAAGCCTGGCGATGGCTGTCGGTGATTACGATCGACTCCGGACCGACGGTCACGGGTTGCTCTTGTTGTGACTGCGTGGCGCGTTGTGCTACGAGCTGCTGGNATGACCGGGCGGTCCTGATTGTCTGTTGGGCCGTGGCAGAGTCGAGTTGGGGCCGGAGCAGCATCCAGACACGGGTGATTGCAGCATCGGGTGNGGCTGAAGTCTTAACACCGGTAGTCGCTGCGGGGACCAGTCGCCCGCAAAACTCGGCTCCACCGTGCAGAATGTCGTCGGTCGAAAACTGCTCACTGGTACCATCCGGATCGATGGGTACCAGCAGCACGATCAGCAGCGCAGTGAGTGGAGGGGCAATCGCGCCGCCCAGGCGGCCACCGAGAGCGACAATCGAACTGGCTCCGCCGCGCCCGGAAAAGGGGATCCACTTGCTGATAATACTGGCGCTGGTCGGATAGGCCCCAGCTTGTCCCAGCCCACAGGCAACGCGCATGACCAGCAATAACACGAGTCCGAAAACGACGCCGGTCAGAAAGGTAAACAACGACCAGACAAGGATGTAGAGCGTCAGCATGATCCGTGCGCCGAAGCGGTCGCTGAGCCATCCAGAGGGGACCTGCGCCAATGCATAGGAAAAGAAGAACGCGCTGAACATGAGACCCAGTTGTGCTTGGCTCAGTCCGAGATCGTCACGGATGTAATTGGCTGCGAACGAGATACAGAAACGATCGAGGTACAACAGCACCGCCATCAGCATCGAAACCAGCACGACCCAATAGCGGACGTGCGTCGGTGGTCGATGTGAAACCGGGTGCAACTCGCTCATCGATTGGTGCCTCGATTGTGGTCCCGTGCAATTCTAATGGATCTGGGCCGCCCTAGATGAACATCCGCTGCGCCAACCGAGCGAGAAAGTCCCGGACCGAGAGGCGTTCGCACCACATTCTCGTCTTCTTTTCAGTTGACCGACCTTCTCAGCGGGTGAGAATGGGGTTAACGTAGAAGGTTGGCAAGCAAAAGTAGCGGTCTTGAGGAGTTCTCTAATGGCAAAGCCCCAGCGCAAGCTGAAGAAGGCAAATCATGGTCGCCGACCGGCTAATGCAAAGGCCCGCAAGGCGAAACGCAGGAAAATCAAGACCTAGCTTGCCTGTCATGCTCGGGCATGCAGCGCTGCGTGCTGTTCCTCCAGATTACCGGAGGCAGTATTGAGGGGCTTTCTCGGTGTCGAAATCACTGATTGTTGATTTGTCGCTTGTCGATTTCGACAAGCCGATCGCCGACACAGATGCGATTCGCGACGTGAATCCTCAGCGTTTCGAAATGGAACAACTGACGGCGGTTGTCTACGAGGATCTCGAGACTGCGTGTTGCGTCGGCTACAAGGATGTCACCAACGACGAATTCTGGATTCGCGGGCATATGCCTGGTATGCCATTGATGCCGGGCGTAGTGATGCTCGAAGCGGCCGCTCAGTTGAGTTCATTTTTTGCCCAGAAAAATGATGTCTTAGGATCCCCGATGGTGGGATTTGGTGGCCTCGAAGAAGTCCGCTTTCGCGATCCCGTGATTCCAGGCGACCGCTTGATCTTGATGTGCAAGTTGGTCAAGGCGCGGCGCGGGCGCATGCTGATTTCACGCTTTCAGGGGGTGGTGGGGACTTCGCTCGTTGTCGAGGGTATTCTCAAGGGAATTCCGATTCCTCTGGAACGCCTTCCCCGAGCCGAGTCAACCGGCGCGTGATTCCTGGGTTGACCGTGACAGCCCATTACAGCTCGACCTGCCGAGGCTGGCTCTCAAAGTCTAACCCCAAACACATCGGCGACTGGCAACACGGCACGGTCACCGATGTGGGAAGCCTACCCCACGCGTAGGCTTTGCTCGATACGCTGGTGTGTCTGGAACATTAGCCCGGCAGCATCACGCGCCCACCACTGGAAACAACGGTCTGGCCGGTCATGTAACTCGATTCCTCGCTGAGCAAGAACCGCGCCAGCGCAGCAATCTCGTGGGCCTGACCGATGCGGCCCAAGGGAGTTGCTGCAATGATCTCGCGGTGAACCTCGGGCGACAGCGTGTGCGCCATCTCGGTTTCGGTCAGTCCCGGGCAGACGCAATTGATACGTACATTGTCCCGACCCCACGCCTCGGCCGCACAACGAGTCAGGGCGATGACACCAGCCTTGGAAACCGAGTAAGGCAATTGCTGGGCGCGTTCCCGTAACCCAGCGATCGAAGAGACCGTTACGATCCGACCGAATTTTCGCTCGACCATCTCGTCCTTGACGGCGTAAATCATGTTGAACGTGCCATCCAGATTGACGTCCAATGTCTTTTTCCAGATCTCCCAGGTCACGTCGTTGGCGTGCATCGGAAAACTGGTTCCCGCAGAATGGGCCAACATGTCGATCGAACCCCAAGCGTTACGCGCTGCTGTCGTGATCCGGGCAGCCTCTTCGGGTCGAGAAACGTCTCCCGCGATGGTAATCGCCTGACCACCGGCAGCCTGTACCTCAGATACCGCCCGGTCGGCATCGACTTGCCGGGAAAAATAGTTCAGGGAGAGCCGGGCGCCCTCGCCGGCCAGACGGACCGCCAACGCCAAACCGATGCCACGGGTACCCCCGGTGATCAGTACNTGCCGGCCCTCAAAGTCAGTTGCCACGGAAGATCCTCTCTGATCATTGGGGAAGCAAACGAATTCAAATGTCCAGTCGAGTGCGACCTCGGAGACAGGTCCCGAAAAAATGCTGTGTGCACCTAGCCAGGACCCGCAGCGGTGTCGTCTCTCGTTCCAGAGCGGGTAGTTCAACCAGATAAGATCACGGCGAAGTCATAGCTGGCGCAGCGCTCATATCCCAAACAAGTCGTCCGAGCGTGATCGAGAGATCTCAGGGGTATGTTCACGCGCCACAGCGACATGGTCAATGACTGAACTTGTCAACAGACGTTACCGGCGGGGCGCAAAAAAACCGCCGCGCGATNGCGGCGGTCTTGAGCAACCCAACAGCNAAGCCANTNTCAACGTACAGCGACCGTTTCACTGCTCACNAAGGCATCGTTCGCTCTCTCGTTTTGCGNGACTTNCTCACCAGCTTCTTCCATTTCCTCTAGCAGCNCATCACCCGCTTTATCCATTGCCGGACCGCGCGTGTTCTTGTAGCGAATGACCCCCTGAGCGTCGATCACGTAAATCGTTGGCCACCCTCGCACTCCGCAGGCTTTCGAAATCGGCCCGCCCGGTCCCTTGCGGACCGTTCCAAAAACTGCGCCAGGTGATGTTCTCTNTCTTCATCCGGGANTTTAGTTTTCGCTTATCNTTGTCACTGTTGACCCCAATCAGCGCAAAACGCTTGTTGGCGAGACGTTTGACGAGCGACCGCTCGTGTGGGTACATGGCCCGGCAAGNTCCTCACCAATCACCCCAAGAATCGAGGACAACCNCTTTTCCACGGGTAGTCACTCAGCTTGAAAGCAACGCCGTCGAGGTCCTTGGCGCTGATGTCCGGCGCCTCGCTGCCAATTTGCAATCCGACTGTAGTTTGGTTGCTACCTGCCCTGCTC
>PADE01000095.1 GCA_002702965.1 Planctomycetaceae bacterium | reverse complement strand
GCGCGAGCCGAAAGTCACAACGCAGTAGGGGCACGGCATGGAATTTGGTCTCTCGTCGGCACAGATGCTGTTGCAAGAGAGTCTTGGGCGTTGTCTCGAGCGGGACGCACCGCTCGAACGGATCAAGACCTTTGTCGATGGCGACGAACCGCGCGCCGACGATGTCTGGCAATCGCTGTCGGAAATGGGCATCCCAGGATTGCTGATCGCAGAAGAACATGGCGGCATCGGTCTGTCACTGATCGACGCCGCGCTGGTCTCCGAGACGCTCGGCGCACACATCGCCCCGTCCCCCTTCGTGGCCACCGCCGTCGTGGCGCCGCTGGCGATCGAATCGGCCGGCTCCACGGAACAGCGCGCGCGCTGGTTACCTCAGCTCGCCGAGGGGACACGCATCGCCGGAGCTGCGATCACCGAAGCGGTCAGTTCACGGCTCGATGCGCAGGTCCGGTACGACGGCCACACTCTCAGCGGCAAGACGCTATTCGTGCTCGATTTTGAAGCCGATCTGTATCTGATCGCGGACGAACACCGGGCGCTGTACCTGATCGACGCCGACGCGCCGGGACTCGACCGACGGGTGCTGACAACCGTCGACAAGACCCGCCGCGTCGGTGAACTCGTGCTGGACAACGTGGCCGCGGCTCGACTTCCTGGTAGCAGCGATCCCGAAGTCTGCGCGCGGTTGATCGACGCGGCGCGCATCGTCCTGGCCGCCGACACGCTGGGCGCCGCGCAGACCATGCTCACCCAGGCCGTGGCTTACGCCAAGGAACGCGTGCAGTTCGGTCGCCCTGTCGGCTCCTTCCAGGCCGTCAAACACATGTGCGCTGACATGGCGGCCGAGTTGGANCCCTGTCGCGCCATGATGTGGTACGCGGCGCACGCCTTCGACGCCATCCCCAGCGAAGCCCGACTGACCGCCTGCCACACCAAAGCCCATCTCTCCGAAGTCGGGACGTTTGTGGCGCGGACGGCGACCGAGGTGCATGGGGGCATCGGGTTTACCCATGAACTCGGGTTGCACTTCTGGTTCAAACGCATCGGCGCCAATCGACAGCTGCTCGGCGGTCCCGAGCGAATCCGNGAACAGGCCGCCCTGTTACAACAATTGGTCTGATCCCATGCAGAATAACATCGGACTCTTTCTGGCCAAACGCGCGGCGCTGAGTCCCAACGTGGAAGCCTACGTCTGCGTCGATCCGCCCCTGCGGTTGACGTTTCGCGAGCTCAACGCCCGCTGTAATCGTATCGCGCACGCCCTGGCGCAACTCGGCGTGGCCAAAGGGGACCGGGTAGCGATCCTGATGATGAACAGCGCATCGTACATGGAGATCTTTTTTGCAATCGCCAAGATCGGCGCGGTCGCGGTACCGCTGAACTGGCGCCTGGTGCCCGATGAACTAGCCTTCATCCTCAACGACAGCGGCGCAACCACGCTGCTCTTCGATGGCGAATTTGCCGAAGTCGCCACCGATCTTCACGCGCGGGTCGAGCCGACAGATGTTCGCGATTGGATCGCGGTGGGGAGCGCCGCCGAGTCGCTCGACTTCGGTCACGACTACGAGGCGCTCTGTTGCGATGCGTCGGCCGACGAACCGACGATCGCGGCGACGGACGGTGACGACCTCTACATCATGTACACGTCGGGCACGACCGGGCGNCCGAAAGGTGCCGTCCACACCCACAGCACGGCNATGTGGGCCTGTCTGACAATCAACGCGACGGCCGACATGCGTTACGGCGATCGGTATATCGTGGCGCTACCGCTGTTTCACGTCGGCGCATTGACACCGATGACCGCGAATGTTTTGCGGGGTATCACCAGCGTTGTGATGCGCGCCTTCGATCCGGTCTCGGTATGGCAACTCATCGAGGCCGAAAAAGTCACCGTGTTGCTGGCAGTTCCGGCGATGCTCAACTTCATGCTCCAGGAGTCCGTCTACAAACAAACCGACTATTCGCGTTTACGATGGATCATGAGCGGCGCCTCTCCAGTGCCGGTCACGCTGATCCACGACTACAACGAGTTGGGGATCGAGATTCACCAGGTGTACGGACTCACCGAGTCCTGTGGGCCCGCCTGNCTNATCAGTCCCGAAGACGCGATCCGCAAAGCGGGCTCCACCGGCAAGGCCTTCTTTCACACCGACGTCCGTGTGGTGGATGTNAACGGGGACGACGTCACCGGCGACGAGGTGGGAGAAGTGATCATGCGAGGAGCGCATATCATGAAGGGGTATTGGAATCTCCCCGAGGCGACGGCCGGTGCCATCCGAGATGGCTGGCTCTATTCGGGGGACCTGGCTACGATCGACGCCGAGGGTTTCGTGTTCATCCACGATCGCAAGAAGGACATGATCATCTCCGGCGGTGAAAACGTCTACCCGGCGGAGATCGAAGACGTGATCCTCAAACATCCTGGCGTGAGAGAGGTCGCGGTGATCGGACAACCGAGCGTGAAGTGGGGTGAATCGCCTCTGGCGGTCGTCGTCAAGAGNGACGATCGACTGACCGCGGACGACATCCTCGGCCACTGCCGCGGGAAACTCGCCGGGTTCAAGATCCCAACGACCGTGGAATTCGTCGACGAGATTCCCCGNAACCCGTCTGGAAAGGTGCTCAAACGGCTGCTCCGCGAACGGTATCCAGGAGACACGTCAGCTTGAACCGGCCGGTGCGGCCAGCNGACGTAGCACCACGGATGATCGCGCGTACCCTCAAGGGCCCGCGCCCCCATCCTTTGGCGGCCCCACTTTTTGCCACAAAGTACCGCNTGGACGGTTTGAAATCGGCGGACAGATCGCGCATGCTNTTCAGGATAGGTGCCGGCCAATGTCACTCGAACGGGATCGAGGCGCACGACAGGCCGCGCGCCGCAGATGCGCGGCCTGTCTGGCGTGGGTCGTGTACCGCCGCAGGGGAGGCCGTCTTTCGCCGCGCATCTCGGGGACGCCCCGTTTTTCACCGGCTGAGCGAACCACCTGTTGGTTTCGCTAGGTCTCAACCTTCCGTGAGTGACGATGAGCAATCTGATCAAAGCCGTCCGCTGCCACCGCTACGCCGGTCTCGACGAACAGGGAAAACCGGTTTCCACTCCCGATCCACTANGAGAAGTGCTCGCGCTNGACGAGGTCGCTCGACCTGACTGCGAGGATGGACACGTCCTGATCCAAAGCCATTACGCGGGTGTTCAGTACCCCGACGCGCTCCAAGCGCAAGGCCTGTACCAGCACAAACCGCCGCTCCCCTATGTACCGGGGATGGACGTCAGTGGGACCGTGCTGGAAATAGGATCCGGGGTCGAGCATCTGCAGGTGGGCGACGCGGTGTTCGGGCAAATGAACCTCGGATGCCTGGCCGAAATCGTCAAAGTCCCCGCCGATTCCGTTTGGCAGAGCCCCGCCGGAGTCCATTTGTCCCGCTGCGCCAACCTGGGCCGGAATTTCTTTCCGGCCTACCATTCGCTCAAGATCATCGGCGAAATCGGCGCCGGCGACCTGGTGCTCGTCGACGGCGCCTCGGGCGGGGTTGGTATGGCCGCGATCGAGTTGGCCAAAGCGATCGGCGCACAGGTGATCGCCGGCGTCAGTGTTCCCGAGAAGCGGGAGTTCCCGCTAGCGGTCGGTGCCGATCGAGTCCTCTGCTACGGCCGTGACCGGCAGAGCTACCGTGCATTCAAGACCGATGTCCAGCAGGCNGCCACCGAATTGGGGCACCCCGAGGGAGTCGACCTGGTGATCGACATGGTCCAAGGGGAACTCTTCGAGGCGGCGCTGGTCTCTTCGGTTCGACCGCTGGGACGACTCGCGTTGGTC
Source organism: Planctomycetaceae bacterium (assembly GCA_002702965.1). Taxonomy (GTDB): domain Bacteria; phylum Planctomycetota; class Planctomycetia; order Pirellulales; family Pirellulaceae; genus UBA9264. Next base: position 12,223 of record PADE01000095.1, on the reverse strand, counting down.
GGTTTCACCGCCGGCCAAAAGCCGATTCGCCCGGGTATGCTGCTGATCAAACAGGCGGCCGCCGTGGGGAGCATGTGGGGCAGTTGGGCAGCCGCTCACCCGCAAGCGCACCAAAGGAACGTCGCCGAGATGATCGAGTTCATGGCGACCGGTGCCATCCAACCTCGCGTCGATCGTCTGTTCGCACTCGATGAGTTCGTTCAGGCGTTCGAACTCTTCGAGCACAATCGTGGTCGCGGCAACACAGTGGTCTGCTTCCGGGAATCGTAACCACGCTGCTTTCAGCGCGCCGGCTAGGCGCGATTCCTCGGGGTGACACCCCCACCCCCAGCTTGCGCCACCGGATGGGGCCCGCCCCGTTAGCACGGCAGGAATGTAAAGCAGACCACTCCGATTCCGAACCACAGCGCCGCGAAGATCAGCTGGTAACCGAAGAACATGCGGAAGTCGACGCGCACGATGTTGCCCCAGACCACGACCCAGAAGGGGGTCAGCAGATTCCCCATATGATCGCCCACGCTGAGCGCCAGCAGCCCGCGCTGCGCGGTGACCCCCACCGTCTCGGCCAACGATGACGTCACCGATCCCTGGATCACCCACTGCCCACCGCTGGTCGGGATGAAGATCGCGACCACCGTGCTGATCACCGCGATCAGCAACGGAAACGTGTAGGGCGTNGAAATCGGCGNAATCGCGCTCACCAAGAAGTCACCGACCGGCGTGAACTGGATCAGGCCGGCTACGCCGGCGTACAGGTGGTACAGCACGACCACCGGCCAGCTGAGCTTGATCGCATCGCGCAGCGCGTCTTGAAAATTGGCCACGTTGCGGTGCAGCACAATTCCGGCCAGCAGGAGGATCGTGATCACCGAGTTCAACTCCACACCGAGACCCTTCACCACGAAGTGGTAGTACAGCCAGGCGACCAGCATCAGCCCCAGCGGCAACAGCGCCAGCGAGTTGTACTCGAGACGCTTGGCCGGGCTCAGCATCGATCGGTCGGGCCGGACCGCCTCGGCAGTCGGCCCCACCACCGCCGCCAGCTTCATCGCGGCATCGAACTCGGAAAGTGGACGAACCCGCACCGGCATCAGCCAGCAGCCGACCACGATGACAGCCAACAGGAAGACAACCACATGCACCATCGCCGCCCACGACCAGATCGTGCTCACCAGCGGCATCGTCTCCATCCCGGCAACGATAGTCTGCCCCGGAGTGGCCATCATCAGTGGTGCGCTGGCGGACAAACCGAACTGCCAAATCGAGCCGGCCCCCGCCATCACGGCCAACAGAAACAGGAAATCCACCGGGATGTCTTTGCGCTCCGCCTCGCGGCAAAAGTGAATCGCGATCACCGGACCCAGCGCGAGCGAGAGGGCCCAGGTCAGGTAGGCCAGGCCCCCCATACAGAGCGCCGCCAGTGCCACGACCTGAACCCGCGTCCGCGGGATCCGGGCCATGAGAACCACCAGGTTCTTGAACAGCGGNGAGTAAGTCACAATCAGGCTGAGCACCAAGATCAGCGTCACCTGCATCGTGAACTTCAGGAACATCCAGAGACCCTCGTAGTACGCATCGAGAGTCTCCATCGCGGTGCCACCCACCACCATCGAGAGGCCCACCAGAATGACCATCAGCCCGATCGCGGTCGTCAACGCGTCGGGGACCCAGCGCTCCATTACGCGGCCGAGCGTGTCGACCCATGTCACGGGCGTTTCGGCTAGCTCCGCCGCCGCGTGTTCAACGTCCGGAGCATCGCCAACGTCCGGATCCCGCTGTGGTTGCTCTCGCTCTGCCATCACCGCTCGCCTTGCCAAAGAACCGCCTGCCACGGGTGCCTTGCCACCCCCGTCAATCCTACCAAACATGGCAGGGGAAACGATGCATGCCCCGCAATCGGGACCCCAAATCGACGGGAATCGCAGGTCACCACCGCGTACCGCGGCGAATGCGGCTGCAGACGGCCCGACAGTGGGTGGGACGCAGGAGCACAAACGCTATCCTGTGGCCTGAGAATCAGTGGTTGTTTCGACAGGCCACATCGATCGTTTTCACCGACCGAGGAGGTCACGATGGCCAGTGGGAGAGTGGGCTCGGACGGCGAAGGGGCCCTGCAAGGCGTCAAAGTGCTGGATCTGACGCAGTTCGAGTCCGGACCGTCGGCCACCGAGGCGTTGGCCTGGATGGGAGCCGACGTGATCAAAGTGGAGAACCCCAACGGGGGTGAGCAAGGTCGCTCGGCGTCCGCTCACGCGGGGCATGACTCCACCTACTTCATGGTGTTAAACGCCAACAAACGGAGTATCACTTGCAACCTAAAAAGCGATCGCGGCAAGGCATTGCTCCGTGAGCTGATCCCGCGGGCGGACGTCTTTATCGAGAACTTCGCACCNGGGGTNATCGATCGACTCGGCTTCGGGTACGAGGAGGNGAGNCGNATCAATCCCGCCATGGTGTACGCCCAGATCAAGGGGTTTGCGGCGGGCAGCCGCTACCAGGATTTTCTCAGCTTCGACATGATCGCCCAAGCCACCGGCGGCGTGATGAGCATCACCGGCAAACCGGACGGACCGCCCGTCAAGCCCGGCATCACCGTGGGGGACACCGGTACCGGGTTGCACTGTGTGATCGGAATACTCGGCGCACTCTACCAACGCCAAACGACTGGCCGGGGCCAGCACGTTACGGTCGCCATGCAGGACGCGATGACCAACTTCTGCCGCATCGCCTATGCGCGGCAGGCGATCACCGGAGAGGCGTGCGAGCGAGCCGGAAATCAAGTCGTGCTGGGCACCAACGCACCGAGTGAGTCATACCAGTGCAAAGGCGACGGACCCAACGACTACTGCTACATCTACTCCACCCGCGCCAACAACAGCCATTGGGAGCGCCTGCTGGAGGCGATCGGACGCCAAGACCTGCTCGCTGACCCGCGCTTCGCGAGTCCCGAGGACCGCGCAGCGAATGTGGAAGCCGTCGATGCCGTGGTACAGCCCTGGTGCCAGGAGAGAACCAAGCATGAGGTGATGGAAATTCTCGGGACCGCGGGGGTCGCAGTCGGCGCGGTCCTCGACACCAAGGAACTGTCGGACGATCCGAACATGCGCGAGCGCGATATTTTCGTGACCGTCGATCACCCCGTTGCAGGGCCGTTCACGCTGCCGGCGTGGCCGGTCAAAATGTCCCAATCGCATGTCCCCGTGCACCCAGCGCCCCTACTGGGCGCGGACAACGCGCGGATCTACGGAGGGTGGCTGGGGCGCTCCGACGAAGAACTCAAGGACCTGCTTTCGGCGGGTGTGATCTAGAGCGCTCGCTGGCCACGGCCGCGGCGCGGCTCGCCGCGCCAACCGCCACATGCTACCTGCAGCCCCGATCGCGGACCTAGGTGTCGTCCAGTTGCCAGCCGCTGCCGTCTCTGGGGGGCTCCATGAACAAGTGGGTCCGTCCCCCGTCCACAACCAGATCGTGGCAGGTCACGAACCGCCCTTCATCACTGGCCAGGTAGAGCGCCGCGTGGGCGATGTCCTCCCCCAGCCCGGCTTGCTGGAGGGGCACCGCGTGGGAGAGATTCTTGACGAGTTTTCCCATCTTGCGCTGATTCTCCTCCTCCGAACGTTGGTCCGCACGTGCCGAGCCTCCCCAGAAAATGGGCGTCGCAATGGCTCCTGGCGAGATGGCGTTGACTCGCATTCCGTACGGACCAAGTTCGTGTCCCGCAACCCGCGTGTAATGCGTGACCGCGGCCTTGAGCGCCGCATAAAGGGGCGCCCCGTTGCGGGATCGGAGAGCCGATACGCTCGAGTTGTTGATAATCGAACCGCCCTGCTGCTCACGCATGATCGGAACGACGTGCTTGATGCCGAGCACCACGCTGGAAAACAACAACCGGGTCAGTTGATCAATCGTCTCCGGCGTGACGTCGCAGACGGTATGGCGCACCCCTCCTCCGGCATTGTCAAAGAGGGTGTCGACGCGCCCGAATCGATCGAACGCCGAGTCAATCAACGCCGCAATCTGTTCTTCCTCGGTCACATCGCAGTGGACGAACACGGCGCCGTCGCCCAAGCGTTCCACGATCTGCCTTCCCCGCTCCTCGCTACGGCCAGAAACCACAACCTGCGCGCCTTCACGGACAAATACCTCGGCGGTCGCCTCGCCAATCCCGCTAGTCGCTCCGGTAATCACGGCGACTTTTCCGTCCAGTCTTCCGGACATGATGGGTTCTCGGGTGGGTCGTTGACAGAATGCGCGCCGTCAGATTTTCGCTACCCGATTGTCACTGTCGCATTTTCACTGTTACATTTTCACTGTTACTTGGCCCGATTCAAGGGTCTGCAGGACCCCTCCCGCGACCGGCCAACCAGTCCGTCAGTGACGTTCAATGCGAGCTTCACGCACGCGGTGGTCGATAGCGGCGGAAGCGTAATTGCTTACAATGCGGACCGTCCCGCAGTCAGCCGCCATCATCACGTGGTGGACTCCCCGCCGCTACCGCGTGCTGCGAGATCCCTGTCTGCCGTCCGATCGGCGACCCACGCCAACACTCCCGTCCCGACGACCCGCAGGAACGCGCCAAAGCATGTCCGATTCGATCGCGCCAGCGCCGGCCCCACGGCCGGCGGTCGCCGGCATCGTCCGGTCGCCAGACGGACGCATCCTGCTCGGCCTCCGCAATCCGCAGCTCAAGTTCATGGGCGGACACTACGCGTTCCCCGGTGGGTCGGTGGACGCCGAAGATAACGCGGGCCTCGCTCCACCGATCGACCGCGCCGTTTCGGTCGACGCGACCGCACTGGCCCGAGAGTTGTTCGAAGAGACGGGGCTGCTGATCGTGCGGGGAGCGTTGCCATCGGTGGACGAGCGCCGTCAGGCGCGCCAGGCACTGCTCGCCGAGGAAGTGCCGTTTCAAGATCTCCTCGACCGCTACGGTCTACAACCCGACGTTGAACGATTCCGGCCAGCCGGACTGTTCGTCACACCCGAAACAAGTCCCAGAAGATTCCATGCTCGCTATTACCTGATCGATAAGGTATCGCCCGGGGACGAAGAGCTGATTCCCGGAGAACTGATCGCGCTCGATTGGTTTCTCCCGGCAGATGCCCGTCACCGCTGGCGGCGAAAAGAAATCGATGTTGCCCCACCCGTCGCCTTCGTATTGAAGCAACTCGCCACGCTCCCTGTCGACGCCGCGCTGGAACGGCTCCGCGCGCTCGAACCGCTGACGGGCGACCACGCGCATTGCCATGAAGCCCGTATCGGCATTCGCGTGATGCCGCTCCGCTCACCAACCTTACCACCGGCGAGACATACGAATTGCCTGATGATCGGNGAAACCGAGCTATACATCATCGATCCCGCCGCCACATCCGACGGCGAACAACAGCGACTGATCAGACAACTCGAAGATGTCCAGAAACACGATGGCGCCCAGTTGGCCGCGGTGCTCCTGACGCACGGCCATCGCGATCACACCGGCTCGGCCCCTTTGTTGCGGGAGCGCTACGGCATTCCCATCTGGGCGCATCAGGCGACCGCCGACAAAGTCGAGTTCCCGATCGATCGTCTCCTCCTCGACAACGAGGTGATCTCGATCCCAGGCGANCCTGGGTGGTCTTTGCGGTGTCTGCACACGCCGGGCCATCATCCCGGACATCTCTGCTTTCTGGAAGAATCAAGTGGAACNTTAATCTGCGGCGACATGGTCGCCNCCAAAAGTTCCATCGTCATTGCGCACGGCCACGGTGGTGACATGTCGGNTTACCTGCAGAGCATGGAACGGTTGCTCTCGCTCGATTGCGATCTGATNATTCCCTCGCACGGGTTTATGTTCAACCATCCCCACAGAGTCATTCGGAAACAAATCGACCACCGGTTCGCTCGCGAAGCCAAGATTCAGGCGGCGGTGGATGCGGGCGCCCGTGGGATCGACGAACTACTGGCCGCTTCCTACGACGACGTCCCGCGGGAAATGTGGCAGTACGCCGAGTACACACTGAAGGCCCACTTGGTGCGGTTGGGCGTGACCGACTTCGAGGATGAACAGACCCGCAATGGCTGACTGGTATCCGAAACGGCGCTTCGGCGACCTACCTCGAGAAATGGCGCGCAAGTTCCCACAGCGNGAAGCGCTGGTCTTCGCGNAACGTCGTTATACGTTTACCGAATTGGCCTGCGAGGTCGACCGGGCGGCGAAGGCACTGATGGCGCTCGGCGTCGAGCGGGGTGACCACGTGGCGCTGTGGCTGAACAACTGCCCCGAGTGGCTGTTCCTGATGTTTGGGATGGCGCAAGTGGGCGCCGTGCAAGTGCCGATCAACACGCGTTTTCGCACCCAGGACCTCGAGTACGTGCTACGGCAATCGGACAGCAAGCTGTTGATTACACACGATATCTCGGGTCCGATCGACTATCTGGCGATGGTACGCGAGGTCATCGATCTTCCGGCCGACGGCAAGGTGGTTCGAGACTCCGCTTTCCCCGACCTGCGGACCGTCGCCATCGTCGGCTCCGGCGACTTCCCGGGAACGGTGTCGTGGACTTCCGCACTGTGCGACATCAACCGCATTGACGATGCCGACCTGGCAGCGCGCGCGCAGTCAATCGATCCAGACGATCCCGTCTTGATCATGTACACCTCGGGCACCACGGGCTTCCCCAAGGGTGTCGTACACAGCCACAAGTTGATCCGCAACATCGAAGAGCGCGCGTTTCGAATGGCGATTACCGAAACAGACGTGATCCTCAACTACCTGCCGCTGTTCCACGCGTTCGGGTACTCCGAGGGGGCGTTGGTCTCGATGATCACGGGCGCGAAACAGGTCCTCACCGAGAGCTTCGATCCCGATCAAGCACTCGACCTCGCCGAAAGCGAACGGGCGACGATCGCGCATGGCTTCGAAGCGCACCTCCAGGGCCTGACGGACGCGCAGGAAGCACAGCCGCGTGACCTGTCCAGTTTCCGCACCGGAATTTTTGCCGCGGGAATGCACAGCGCAACGCCCGTCGCGCGGCGCGGGGCGCGGGTATTGAGCCCACTCAAAGGTCTGTCGGGATACGGCATGACCGAGCTCTGGGTCGGTGCGCTGGCCGGTGGACTCGACGATGACGAACAGCACCGTTGTGAGACCTCCGGTTATCCCGCCCCCGGCTACGAGCTTCGCGTTGTCGATCCGGAGACGGGTGCCGAGCAACCAATTGGGGTGCCCGGCGAACTCCGCGTCAAAAGTTATTGCCTCATGCTGGGCTACTACCGAAAACCGAGCGAGACCGCCGACTGCTACGACCCAGACGGCTGGTTTTGTACCGGCGACATGGCCGAGCGCCACCCCGATGGATACCTTCGCTTTTTGGGCCGCTACAAGGACATGTTGAAGGTGGGCGGTGAAAACGTCGACCCGATGGAGGTCGAAGGCCTGCTGCTTGAGCATCCCGCGGTTCAACAGGTGGCGGTCGTCGGTCTACCCGATCGACGCCTGACAGAAGTGCCGGTCGCCTTCGTCCAGCGGACCTCCGAAGCGGACGTGGCGGCCAGCGAGTTCGTCGACTTCTGCCACGGAAAAGTCGCCAGCTTCAAGATCCCCCGACACGTCGTCTTCCTCGACGAGTTTCCGATGACGTCCTCAGGCAAGATTCGCAAAGTCGAGCTGCGGGCGGAAGCCAAACGTTTGCTCGCGCCATCCGACGAGCCGCCCGCGTCGCGGTAACGGCCCCCCCGGCGCGGTGCCGTGACTGACCTTCGCCGCTAGCGGCAACCCCTCCGCTGCGGATCATGCCTCGACGCGGTAGACGCGGGCAGCCGTATCGTGAAACAGGGCCGCCTTTTCGGCGGCCGAAAATGGCGCGGCGATCCGCTTAAACGAATTCCACAGCACGTTGTACGAGCAGCTCGTTTTATCGACCGGAAAGTTACTTTCAAACATGCAGCGGTGGGCACCAAAGTGGTCGATCATGTGCAAATAGTAATCCCGAGTCGCGGACTGGAGCGCCTCGGAGGTCGGCGGGCGATCGGCTTGATGAAAACCGAAACCGTTGATCGGCATGACCAATCCGCCCAGCTTCGCGACGACATTCTGGCACTCGGAGAGTTGGGCGACGTCCACCTTCCACACCTCGAGGATCTCTGCGCGTTTTCCCTCGTAGGGACCGATTCCCAACGGACCCCCAAAGTGATTGAAAATAATCGGTTGGTCAGGAAACGCCTTGGCGAGGTTCGTGAGCTCCGGAATTTGGGTATGAAATAACCAGGCGTCGAAGCTCATGTCCCGCTTTTGCAGCTCAGCAAATCCCTCGCGAAAAGCGGCCTCCCCCAACAACCCCTGAGGGGGTGATGTGTGCGAATTGCGGACGTCGTCGCTTTTGTCCCATCCCGCGGCGTGCCGCACGCCACGAAATCTGGGGCTCGCCGATCGGTGCGCATCGAGCACTTCACCCGCGGCGGCACCCAATCTNAGATCGGCAAAGCCGACAATCGCCGCGCANNCNCGGGCATCACCGTAGCCCCCGCTGGCGCTCATCGCGGAGATCCCGTTGACAAACTCGGTCTCGCCAACGGGACGCAGAGCCTGCGTCCCAGAGGCCCGGTACATCGAGCTACATTCCATGTAGACGGTGGAAACGACATTGTGGCCGCTACCGATATCGGCCAGCAGTTCGTCTAACAGGTACCGGCTGCCGGAACGGTCCCATAGATGATGATGTGGATCGCAGATCGGGAGTTCGGGTTCCAACGTCTCCTCAACAACCTGGTCGAGCCACACTTGTTTTTCCATTGGGGACCTCGAACTCCAATTGGGGTCAAACGTCACGGCGGCCATCCACCGGCAGCGAACAAGGGACGGTTGCGCCCGTCGCAACGCGGTCACACGGTACCGGCGATGCCGTGGGCGGACGTTCCCGTGGTGCCAGATCGAACTCGCGGCGGACGGGGAAGGCCACTGCGTCGGGCCGCGATAGCGGCTCCGATTCGCGCGCAACGACATCCCCGCGGAGTTGCGAGATTTTATCGCAAGGCGCCGGTCCAGACCACCAGTCAACGGTAGACTCCCCCGCCGCGCGCCGTTGGGATCCGCCGTCCATCCGGCCGCCTAGGGCCTACAGACAACAGATTTTGACCCGCCACTTGACGCCACCCCCCGTTTCACGGATGGTGCAGGTTCCTCCCGCGGCGAGTTGCAGCGATGTTACAACTTTCAGGTGAAGTCGAGCTCACCCATCCGCCAGACCAAGTCTGGACAAGTCTCGCCGACCCCGCGTTCTTGGCGCAGTGCCTGCCACAGCTGGAAAGTGTCCAGCAGGATGCGGCGGGACGCTTGATGTGTCGTGTCCGCCCCGGTTTGTCGTTCGTCAAGGGCACGCTCAAGGTAACCCTCGATCTGCGGGACCAGCAGCCGCCCGATTCCATCCGGATTTGCATCCATAGTAAGGGAATCGGGGCATCGGCCAGCGTTGAAACAGCCGTCGCCCTGTCACCCTGCGTCGCAGGGACGCAGCTGAACTGGACGGCCGAGGTCACTCAGCTGGGCGGGCTGCTCAAGCCGATCGGACACAGCCTGATCTCCGCGGCCGCTCAGAAAGTGATCGCCGAGGGCTGGGCGACGTTTAAAGAGCGGTTGCCCTAGAGGTGCCTGCCAACCTGTCATCTCGTCGACCCGCGGTGCGCGCCCTCTCGGCGGGCGGTCCGTCCCCCGGATCGCGTTGAGACCCTCGGGCTGTTACCGAAACGCCGAGTAGTCCTTACCCAACAGCGCACCGGCAATCTTGAGTTTGAGAACCTCGTCGGTCCCCTCGTAAATGCGACAGACACGTACGTCCTGCCAGTGTCGCCCGGGGCGGAATAGCTCCGAGTAACCGCGGCCACCAAAAACCTGGACGGCCCGATCGGCCGCCTCGCAGGCCGCGTTGCTGACAAAGTACTTGGTCTCAGCGGCCAACAGATCGGCCGTTTGGAGAAGTTCGGGGTGGTCGGGTTGCGCGTCGCTAGCCAGCTTGGCCTCGACCGCGGTCCGCAGCAGGCTCTCGCTCGCCTGACGGGCGATTTCAATGCGGGCGAGGTGGTCTTGAACGAGCTGGTGCCGGCCGATTGCCTTGCCGTGTTGGGAACGCTCGCGGGCGTAGTTGAGAGCCTCCTGTAGGCAATCTTCGATCACACCCAGACAGCCGGCTGATACGCTCAACCGGCCACTACGCAGTGTGGCCATGGCGATCTTCCAACCGTCCCCCTCGCCCCCCAACAGGTTTTCGACCGGCACAGGGTGATCGGACAGTTCGAACATGGCGGTGTTGGAAGTCGGCAGACCGAGCTTCGCGGAGAGCTCCTCGGACTCGAAAGTGGGGCCCTCGGTATCGAGGATGAAAGCGCTGATGCGACCTTCCCCCTCTTCCGGATAGGCAAACGTCACCACGGTGTCTGCGATGCCGCCATTGGAAATCAGGTATTTAACCCCGTTGAGCAGGTACCGATCCCCGTCTCGGCGATAGGTCGATTGCATTTCGAGAGGATTCGACCCGGCTTCGGGTTCGGTCAACCCAAAGGCCATGACTTTCTCACCACTCGCCGTCGCGGGCAGGTATCTCTGTTTTTGCTGATCGTTTCCCCATTCGATGATCGGCGTCTGGCCGATCGAGCAGTGACCGGAAAACAGCGTGCGCACACCGGTCCCCTCGCGGCCAATGCGAACCAACGCCCGCATATAGGTCATTAGATCGGCACCCCGACCGCCGTACTGCGTCGACACGTGGATCCCGAGCAGGTTGTACTTTCTGGCCAGCGTGAGCGACGCCTCGTTGTAACGATGTTCGAGATAGCAGAGTTCTTCGATCGGACGGAGTTCCTGGCAATACTCTTCCACGTCGTCCAGCAATTGCTCACATTGGTCGGGGCTGATCATGTCCTCGCTCTTTTCGTCTTGGGAGGTGCGACTGCGCAGCGTCACCTGAGGATGGCTGCAGCTGTGTTACCAACGGGACCGATTCCCAACGTTGCGCCAGTTTCCAGGTCGGGTTGAACCGCGGTGTCACCCCCAGACGAGGCCGCTGGGCGCCCCACCCGTTACGCTCTGCGCTGGGCTCACCTTTGCGATCGTAGAGTTCTGAAGAATTTCCTTACGTCTTCGACGAATAGCTCGGGTTCTTCCATCGCCGCGAAATGCCCACCGCGCGGCATCTCGGTCCATTGCTTGATGTTGTATACGGCTTCGACCCATTTCCGCGGAGAGAAACCGAGTTCTTTCGGAAAGATCGCGGCGGCCGTCGGCACCCCGACCCAGCCACGGTTCCGCGGGTTGCGCCGCGACTCGTAGTACAGGCGGGTCGAGGACGTCGCCGACGCAGTCGTCCAGTAAATCATGACGTTCGTCAACAGTTCGTCTTTCGTAAACCTGCTTTCGATGTCCCCGTTGGTGTCTGCCCAGGTGCGCCACTTTTCGATGATCCAAGCGGCCAGCCCGGCAGGAGAATCGTTGAGTCCGCACCCGAGCGTTTGCGGTTTGGTTCCCTGGATGTTCCCGTACGCGTTTTCGCTGGCGTTCCACCACCTGCGGCGGTCTTTGGCGCGTCTTAGCTCCCACTCGGGAATCCCCTCTTCGGGGTCTTCGAGATCGGCCGGTGGCCCCGGTGTGATCAGATTCAGGTGGATACCCGTCACCCGTTCGGCGTCGTTGCGGCCCAGCCAAGAGGCAACACCCGAACCCCAGTCCCCACCCTGCGCGCCGTAATGGGAATAGCCCAGTTTCGCCATCAGTTTCGCCGCCGTCTCTCCCATCCGATCGACCGTCCAACCGCGATCACGCGGTTTGCCAGAAAAACCGTACCCAACCATCGCGGGGCAGACGACGTGAAATGCGTCCGCCGCGTTCCCTTGATAAGCTTCGGGATCGGTCAGAGGTTTGATCACTTTCTGAAAACCAAACACCGAGTCCGGCCACCCGTGCGCAAGCACCAGCGGCATCGCGTTCTCGTGTTGTGAGCGGACGTGGATGAAGTGAATCTCAACACCGTCGATCTCGGTCGTGAACTGCGCCAACGCGTTCAACCTGCGCTCTTGCGCTCGCCAATCAAACTCGGTTTTCCAGTACTCAACCAGCTCTTTGAGGTACTCGACGTCGGTCCCGTAATCCCAACCCACGCCCTCCAGCTGATCGGGGAACCGCGTACGTTCGAGCCGCAGACGCAAATCGTCAAGAACCGAATCATCGATGGCGATTTGAAAAGGTATCAACGTCGA
>PADE01000094.1 GCA_002702965.1 Planctomycetaceae bacterium | reverse complement strand
CTGAATACAATGTCGTGTCAAGATCGGCATTCTCAGCTGCGACACAGAAACATCGGCAAGCTGTCACCTACCGATCGTGGAAACCGCGCGAAATTAGTGGTCCTCGAGACGGAAACCTCGAAGCTGCCGCACTGTCGACAGTTTATTATACAACCCGATGCCGTCAGATCATGCTCGTTCGAGAACAGCCTTGTCGGGAGAAAAACCCAGACCTAGAATGCCAGAAAGGTCCTGGCATGCTTTCCGTTTCGCGCCCCCTTTCGCTGGACCTTTGGCGGACCACAGCAGATGCCTCGGTGCAGGCTCGCTGCGATTTGGCCTGTTGGCCGATCGATCGAACCTGAGTAAGGTCTGATCTTGCGTCCTGGACAATTTGGAATGACCGACGCAGGTACCTCCTGGAAATGACCTTCGCAAGCCGCAATCTCGCCATACTCGGTGCTTCCGGAAGCATCGGTCACAGCACGCTCGATGTGGTCGCCGCGAGCAACGGGCGGTTCCGAGTTCACGGACTGACCGCTCACAAACATCTGAAGGAGGTTGTGGAAAAGGCCCGGCCTTTTGCTCCCAAGCTAATCGTTGCGACCGACCCGGATGCGGCAGCCTCGATCGATCCCTCCACACTTCCTGCCGGGACAACACTGCTGCATGGGGCTGACGGAATTCAGAAGCTGGTCGCCGATCCAGAAGTGGACATTGTTGTCGCGGCGATTGTAGGCAGCGCGGGATTAACCGGTACCTGGTTGGCGATTGACGCCGGCAAGACGGTCGCCTTGGCAAACAAGGAATCCCTCGTCATGGGAGGACCGCTGATCATGGACCTGGCGGCTGAACGGGGGGCCACAATCTTGCCGGTTGACAGCGAACACAGCGCTGTGTTTCAGGCGTTACAGGCCGGGCGGCACCGTGAAGTGCAACGTGTCATCTTGACGGCCAGCGGCGGTCCGTTTCGGACATTTTCTCAAGAAGACCTAGAGCGGGCCACCGTCGAACAAGCGCTCGCTCATCCGACTTGGCAAATGGGCCCAAAAATCACCATCGACTCAGCCACCATGATGAACAAGGCTCTCGAGGTGATCGAAGCTCGTTGGCTGTTTGACCTGCCGCCCGAGAAGATCGAAGTCGTGATTCACCCGCAATCGATCGTGCACTCTCTGGTCGAGTTTGTCGACGGTTCGGTAATCGCGCAACTGAGTCCACCAGACATGCGTTTGCCGATCCAATACGCGCTCTCATACCCAGATCGAATGCCGGGTTCTGCCCGACGGCTGGACTTGGGACAATCGTTTCAGTTGGACTTCCAACCTCCTGACCTCGAACGTTTTCCGGCCCTCTCGTTGGGGCTTGAAGTCGCCCGCGCAGGTGGTACCGCAGGGGCAGTGCTGAATGCCGCAAATGAATCCGCGGTTGAGAATTTCCTAAACGGGAAGTTGCGCTTTGTCGACATTGTCGCGGCTTGTCGCGACGTGCTGAAACAACATACTTTTGATGTCAATCCATCGCTCGACGCTCTGCTGAGAATCGATGCCTGGGCACGCGAGGAGATCGCCAAGTGGGTCTGTACTTGATCGCCGAATCACAATCACTCGCCTCTATTCTAGGTACGACATGGGTTGTGCTTCAGGCGGCAATCGGCTTGGGATTTGTGATTTTTGTCCACGAACTTGGGCACTTCGTGGTGGCTAAGGTCTGCGGCGTAAAGTGCGAGAAATTCTATGTCGGATTCGACATTCCGATTGGAATTGGCCCGCTTCGCCTGCCGCGGACTTTGGGGAAGTTTACCTGGGGCGAAACCGAATACGGAATCGGAATCGTCCCGTTGGGGGGTTATGTCAAGATGCTCGGACAGGATGACAATCCCGTCAACGCCAAGAAAGAAGCCGAACGCATCAAAACGCCTTTTGATGGTGAGCTCCCTAGCATGGGAGACGTCGTTAACCCCCTGGAACCGATTGCGTCTGGCTTGAAGGACCTCAATCGGTCGCAGGCCACGCCTGACGCAAACGGGGGTGCGCACCTGGATCCACGTAGCTATCCAGCGCAACCGGTGCTGGCGCGGATGTGCATTATCTCCGCGGGTGTCATCATGAACGTCATTTCAGGGGGGGTCTTCGCGGCGATTGCCTATCGTTCGGGGGTACAAATCATGCCTTGCGAACTCGCTGGGACCCTCGCGGGCTCACCCGCCTGGCAAAAGGGGCTGAGGCCGGGGGATAAGCTGATTCAGATCGGCAAAGAAGGTCAACCCGACGAGTTCTTGCGTTGGCGTTGGGAATTGACCCAAAAGGTAGCCTATGAAGGGCTGAAAGAGGAAATTGCACCGCTCGATCTACTGATCGATCGAAAGAATAGCGACCGGCAGTGGTTCAAGATCACACCCAGCAAGCGGGTGAGACCGGGCGGGATGTCCATCGCCACGTTAGGTGTATTTGGCCCCCGATCGACACGACTGGACTCCCCGCCGGTCGAATTCGACGACCACCCGGATCTAGCGAAATTCGGTGCCGGCGACGAGATTATCGGAATCGATGGTGAGCTGCTCCCGGTCGATGAACCAACCCAACAAATCAAATTCCATGAATTGTCCTCCCGGATGCAGGCACGCTTCGATCGTCCCGTCACGCTCACGATCAAACGGCGAGCCGAAACGAAGGAAGCAGAAGCAACAGAGATACTCGTGTTGCCCGCTCGGCGGTTGCGGCATTTGGGACTGATAATGCGAATGGGACCTGTGGTGGCGGTTCGCGAGAACTCGCCGGCAGCCCAGGCAGGATTTCAGCGTGGGGATGTGATCGCAAAGCTCGATGGCAAACCGGTCGGAGATCCGATTACCCTGCCGCAACGCGTCGCGACCATGCAACAGACGGGACTGGTTTTCACCGTGGAACGCGCGGTCCAAAACACGGTCGTCCAAGAAACGGTAGTTGTACAGCTTTCGACGACCGATGAACCTGCATTTGCGGCCGGCGATTATCAATCACTCGAGCGAGTCGGCATTGCCTATGAGGTATCGACCACGGTTGATCAGGTGCGCCAAGGAAGTCCTGCCGCAGAGAAGGACATTCAACCCGGAGATCGAGTCGTTCAAATCACGATGACCGCCCTCGATGAGAACAAACAGAAGGATGCGGAAGCGAAATTTGGCCCATCGTGGAACGAACCATTGTCGCTCGAGAACACTGGCCTCAACTGGACATCCGTTAGTGCCTTGGTCCAAGAATTAACCGGTGGCACTCGATTACAGTTGACAACGCAACGAGCTGGCGAACAACGCACGATTGAACTGTCGGCGATCGCATCTGAAACGTTCTGGCATACGGGATCTCGCGGATTGAAACCACGCCAGTTTCTGCGTATCCACACCGCCGCTTCGTGGGTGGAGGCCACTCTACTCGGTGTCCGTGAAATCAAAGAGCGTGGCGCACAAGTCGCACAATTCCTGGGCCTGCTGGCCACTGGACAACTCTCTCCCAAACAACTGGGGGGACCGGTCGCAATTGCGCAGATCGCGGGTTCCGAGGCATCACGGGGAGTCCCCAGCCTGCTTCTGTTCCTGACATTTCTGAGCGTGAACCTGGCGATCTTGAACTTCCTCCCGATCCCCGCATTGGATGGTGGCCACATGGTGTTCTTGAGTTGGGAAATGATCACCGGCAAACCGCCCAACGAACGGCTTCAGATGATGCTGACATTGGTCAGTGTGGGCGCCTTGTTAGCGCTCATGCTGTTCGTGATCGGCAATGATATCCACCGCATGTTTTTCTGATGCGGTTTCCCGCTTGGGGACCGCTGTGCATTTCATCGGCCGTGTCCTCAAGATACGGTCAGGCTTGGCGGATCCCTTTACAACGCCCGGCACAACGATCCCGGCACAACGATTGCGCTCATGCTCCGAGAATGCAAAGCGGTCCTGTTCGATGCAGTGGGCACCCTCATTTACCCCGATCCAGAGGTCGCTGCGGCCTATCATCAGGCGGGACGTGAACATGGCTCCCGCATGTCGCTCGATCGCATCGTGGACCGGTTTCGTGACGCCTTTTCAAGGCAGGAGGACATCGATCGGAATTGCGAAGAGGTGGACGCCAGCGCCGCGCCGGGAAGCCGTACGGAACCTACTAGGTCAACCGGCCCAGTAAGGTACATCCATTCGATGAGTCTGGAGCGGCAGCCGACCAGCGAACCACGGGAACGGGACCGCTGGCGCCGTATCATCCAGGACGTATTTGAAGATGTTCCGCAAGCCGACCAAAGCTTATTCGACCAACTATGGGCGCACTTCGGACAAAGTCAAAACTGGTCTCTTTTTAGAGATGTCGAGCTTACCTGGTCACGGCTAATCGTCTCCGACCGCCTAGTGGGAATCGCCTCGAACTTCGATGCGCGACTATCGGCAATCTGTCAAAAGCTACCCCCTCTAGAACAAGCGAACGCAGTCTTTTGCTCTTCGGAGATCGGGTTTCCCAAACCGAGTCCACGGTTTTTTCGCGAGGTCGAATCCCGATTACAGATGCGCCCCGATGAAATCCTGCTGGTAGGCAATGACCGGGAAAATGACCTCTGTGGCGCGCTCGCAGCTGGCTGGCATGGTCTACACCTGAATCGCGCTGCAGTTTATTCAGATCAGAGCACGATTACCTCTCTCGAAGAGCTGCTGGTACTGCTAGCAGCTGAATGACCATCGACGATCACCGCTATTGGTGACGGCCAGCCGCATCGATTATTATCCCGCCTTCATCGACTACCACCATCCGCACCGTGGCTGCGCGGAGCTCACGCAACAGGAGACGATACGTGCCTATCACGCTCGGGGAAATAGCCCAGATGGTAGATGGGCAGTTGACGGGCGACCCAAAGATTCTCGTTCAAGGTGCAGCAATCATTCGCGACGCACAAACAGACGAGATTACTCTTGCCGACTCAAAAGCTGCCCTCACACAGTTACCCGGATCACAAGCAAACGCTGTGTTGCTCTCCAATAATCTCCAATACACCGACCTACCCAATATTCGAGTCGAAAATGTGCATCGGGCATTTGCGAACATCGTCCGTCACTTCCATCCGCCCCGCCAGGCAGGCCGCCCGGAAATCAGCGTCGACGCACATGTCAGCCCCACAGCCAGAATCGGTGAACGGGTCAGTATTCATGCCGGGGCAACGATCGCCGACGGTGTGGTGATTGGCGATCATTGCACGATCTATCCGGGTGTGCACGTCATGGCGGGTAGCAAATTGGCGGCAGCTGTCACGATCTTCTCAAACGCTGTGCTCTATGAAAACACGGTAGTTGGAGAAAACACGATTATCCACAGCAATGCTTCCATCGGCGTCTACGGTTTCGGGTATGAAACAGTCGATGGCAAGCATCAGCTTTCCGCTCAGCTGGGCAACGTGGAAATTGGAGCTGACGTTGAAATCGGTGCCGGAACCACAATCGACCGGGGAACCTACGGAAGCACGACTATCGGCGAAGGCACCAAGATCGACAACCAGGTCATGATCGCGCACAACTGTCACATTGGTCGGCACAATTGTATCTGCTCACAAGTTGGGATTGCTGGCAGTTGTGTGACCGGTGACTACGTGGTGATGGCTGGACAAGTTGGTTTGAAAGACCATCTTCAGGTCGGCGCCGCGGCCCGTTTGGGAGCGCAATCGGGTCATATGACCGATGTCGAGCCAGGCGACACTCGGATGGGTACACCGTCTCAACCGAGTCGCGAATTCTGGCAGTCGTTCTCGGTCTGGAAGATGCTACCTCAGCTCCGTCGCAAATTCAAAGAGCTGCAGCAACGCGTCGCTGCACTGGAAGAAGAGACTCGTGGTGCGGACAAGCGCAACGCGGCATAGGGCCGCCTAGGCTTTGGCACCAAAGGTGGACGATCGCAACTCTGTATCCCCTGAGGCCCTCATCTGCGCGTAGCGGGTTTCTCGTTCAATCGTTCAGNCGTTGATCTGCAATGGGCATTTTTGATTCAAGAACGGCAGTGTTAGAAAAACGCATCGGCTTATTGGCTGGCTGGGGAAGATATCCCGTTCTCGTCGCTCAATCACTCAAACAGGCCGGCCATCGAGTCTGTTGTCTAGGCATCAAGGACCACGCGGATCCATGCCTAGCCGAACTATGTGATGACTTTCATTGGGTCGGTATCGCAAAAACGGGAAAGCAAATCCGCTACTTTCGACAGCGCGGAGTACGCGATGCCACAATGGCCGGAAAACTTTTCAAGCATCGACTGCTTTTTGGTAGGGGTCACTGGCTATGGCATCTTCCAGATTGGCATTGTGTGCGCAACGTGGTGGTGCCACATTTTGTTACGAGATCGCGGAATTGCAACGATGACGATTTCATGTTGACCGCCGTGAATATGTTTGCAAAGGGCGGTATTACCTTTGTTCCGGCAACCGATTACGCCCCGGAGTTGCTCGTGAAATCTGGAAAGATTAGTGGTATCCGGCTCACTGAGGATCAACGACTAGACGTTCAATTTGGTTGGCAAATCGCCAAGCAAATGGGCCAACTGGACATCGGTCAATGCGTAGCTGTCAAGGATCGAGTCGTGCTATCTGTGGAGGCCATTGAAGGAACAGACGCGTGTATTCGGCGAGCCGGACAATTGTGTAAACGCAGTGATTTCACAGTGGTGAAAGTCGCCAAACCAAAACAGGACATGCGTTTTGACGTTCCCACGATCGGCGTCGGGACGATTGAAACACTGGTGGAGTCCGGGGGCCGGGTGCTGGCGATCGAAGCAGGTAAGACGATTATCATTGACGAACCACAAGTTGCAGACTTCGCTCGGCGACACGAAGTGGCGGTCGTCGCGATTGAGGACGGACTGAAGGAGGACTATCGAGACGCGGCGTGAGTTGGTTTACGGCCACCTAACAGAAGGTGCACTCGACAACTCACGTGGCACAGGGCTTTTCCGCGCCGATCAGGATGTCTCTTTTTGTTTGCTGTAGGTACCCGCTCATTCGACTGCAGAGATGCTGCACTAGAAACATCACAGAAGTCGGCGTCGCGCGGCTGGTCTAAACCTGCGAACGAGGCGCCCTGGCACGATGCTGTCTTCGATTCAAGCCTTCGATCTTCTCGTTCCAAGCCGCCTTCTATTTGGGTGGGGTAGGCGCTGCGAACTGCCGAGCATGGCTCCTTTGTTGGGAAGCCGATGCTTCGCGATCGTCGGTTCACAGACGTTGTTGCGCGAAGGACTGTTCGCCGAGATTCGCAGCCTTATCAATACGGCTAGCAACGTCGCCGAACCTCCGCAGATAATCAGCCGGGAACCACTGGTAGAAGACGTGGACCAGGCAGTTCTCCGCGCCAGAGAGTGCGGTGCCGACTTCATTCTTGGAATCGGTGGTGGAGCCGCCATCGACTTAGCCAAGGCGGTTGCCGCGATCGCACCCCAGGATGAGGCGTACTCGGTGATCGACTACCTGGAAGGAGTACGGCGAGAACTTCCGTTGGTTCAACCATCGCTCCAGACGTTGGTTATGCCGACGACAGCCGGAACGGGCAGTGAAGCAACCCGGAACGCCGTGATTTCATCAGTCGCTCCACGTTATAAAAAGAGCCTCCGAGCAGCGTCAATGATGCCCGACATCGCACTAGTTGACCCAGAATTAACGGTCACGACACCGCCCGAAATAACGCTCCACAGCGGAATGGACGCTCTCACGCAGTGCATCGAAAGTTATCTCTCGTGCCGTGCAAGTTCGTTCACAAGGCCGCTTGCTTTGGAGGGATTTCACCATGCCTGGACCGCACTTCCGATCGTGATGCGTGAACCGTCTTCACGTCCAGCACGCGAGGCGATGTCTTTCGCGGCCTTGCTATCCGGAATCTCGCTGACTAATTCTGGATTGGGTATGGCGCATGGAGTCGCGGCCGCACTGGGAGTTCATGCTCAAATCCCACACGGCTTAGCCTGTGCCGCGATGCTGCCGGTCGCCTTGCAGACGAACCTAGAATGTTCACGACCGCGCTTACAACAATTGGACGTCGCCCGAAGAGGACCCTTCGTTTCCGAACCGGGATCGGCTGAAGCACTCATCGAAGCAGTCATCTCACTTTGCCAGCGGACGGGAATTCCGCAACGGTTGCGAGAATTGGGCGTCTCGGTCGATCAACTTAATGCGATCGTCACCAGTTCGAGTAGGAATAGCATGCGCGCAAATCCTCGGCCAATCGAGGATCCTGAGTTGCTCGAGATCTTGTCGCGTGCTTGGTGAATTTCGACTCGGGGGATCGCCAATGTTGCGATCGGTATCAGACGGTGCCGAGACGGTGCTCGCTCTTTAAACCCGCCCAAACTGGTCTGATCACCAACGTTGCATTGGAAATAGGCTCGGTTCCATCAAGAACGCAGAGGGCATCCCAACCCGATCGGTAGTCCATCAAATCTAATCCAGACAATTCAAAGCGTGTCGTGTTTGTCGTAGAATGTCGACACCGTATCGGTTTCGTCGCGGCCGGCGAGTCGGACCCGTACTCACCCCAACCCGCACCGCCAGGCGGGATCGAGCCGTAATGTTACCTGCCACTGTAAGGTGTGCAATGACTGCCATGACATCGCTGGGATTGACCCGTCAGCTCGGTTGGATCTGTTCGCTGCAATTGCTCTGGCTCGGAGAGCTTGTTGCGGGTTCGGGTGTACAGCCGAAACCGAGCGATGCCATGGTTGATTTTGTACGCGACGTCCAGCCGATTTTTCGCCGGCACTGTCACACCTGCCATGGGACGGATGTGCAAGAGGGCGGCTTGAGACTCGATCGACGAAAGGATGCCTTCGCAGGTGGTGATGGTGGCAAAGTGCTGGTCCCGGGCAACGCTGGTCAGAGCCGGTTACTCCAACTCGTGCAAGGTCTCGATCCCCAAGGGCGCACGATGCCGCCAAAGGACGACGCGAGACCTCTGAAAGCAACCGAGATTCGGCTCTTGAAAAATTGGGTGGAGCAAGGTGCTCGATGGCCGGAGAACGCAGACGTCGCAGGCCAACGAACCGAAGCGTCTCGACATTGGGCGTTTCAACCGATCCGACGGCCACCCACCCCCAGCGTCGATGACCAAGACTGGTGTCGCAACCCGATCGATCGTTTCATCTTGGCGCGACTCGAANCTCANGGACTAGGACCAACCGCTACGGCAACGCCTCGTGCCCTGGTCAGACGCGCCTATCTAGACGNGCTGGGGCTTCCTCCGTCCCCCCAGACCACCGCAGTATTTCTGCAGGACCACGACCGATTTGCCTGGGAATCGCTGGTCGACGCCATCTTGTCTTATCCACAGTTGGGAGAACGCTGGGGAAGGCACTGGCTGGACCTGGTCCGTTACGCGGACACCAATGGTTATGAAGGGGACGGTGAAAAACCGTTTGCCTGGCGATATCGTGATTATGTCATCGATGCGTTGAACGCCGACAAGCCCTACGACGACTTCGTGCGTGAACAACTGGCTGGGGATGAAATACCCAACGCGAGCATGGAATCGGTACTGGCAACGGGTTTCTTGAGGGTTGGGCCATGGGATGCCGAGCGTGGGGCATCGGTTCAGCCAAGCGAAGTGACCGCAGAGAGATATAACCAGTTGGACGACATGGTGAGTACCACGTCGATTGTGTTTCTCGGCCTTACCATCGGCTGTGCACGCTGTCACGATCATAAATTCGACCCTATCAGCGCACGCGATTATTACAGTCTGGTTTCCATTTTCCACCCGCTCCAACGACCCCATAAGTTCCGTACCGAACTCGCCGTACCGGCGGCGCCTCCCAAATGGAGGAATGTCGAGTCCGCTCCCGACTTTCCGCTGGGCTATTTTCTACAAGAGTTGTCCCCTCAGTCACCCGACACACATTTGTTGATCCGCGGTAGTCCCAATCAACCGGGTGCCATGGTTTCGCCTGCCGTACCCGTGGCGCTGGTCAATCGACAACCCGCATTTGTTCCACCTAGTCAATTCACCAGCCGCCGGCGTCTTAGTCTCGCAAACTGGATGGTTGATGAATCGAACCCTCTGACAGCCAGGGTCATCGTCAATCGTGTCTGGCAAACGCACTTTGGCCAGGGATTGGTGCGCACCTCAAGCGATTTTGGTCGCCGTTCAGCGGCGTGCTCGCACCCGCAGTTATTGGATTGGCTGGCAGATTGGTTCATGCGCGATGCCCGCTGGTCACTCAAGAATCTCCATCGGCTGATCATGACCAGTAGCACCTACCGAATGGGAACGCGTTGGAACGCGGCCAGCGCAGAGATCGATGTCGACAACCGGCTGCTATGGCACTTCCCCTTCCGTCGTCTCGAAATGGAGGCGATTCGGGATTCCATGCTAGCAGCCAGCGGTCAGTTGAATCTTCAGATGCACGGTCCGGGTATGTTTCCGCAAGTTCCGGCGGCAGCGAAACGCAGTGGCTATGATCCCGGCAATGTGTGGAAACCGCTTAACGAACGCGAAGCTTCACGGCGGACTGTCTACGCATTCCTCAAACGCACATTCATTCCCCCGTTGTTCGACGTTCTCGACTTTTGTGACACGGCTCGCAGTGTCGAGCGTAGAAATGTCAGTACCGTCGCGCCGCAGGCGCTGACTTTACTCAACGGTGAGTTTGTCAATCGCCAAGCGAGACATTTCGCCGACCGACTTCGTCGCGATGCCGGTGCCGTACCAGAAGTCCAAATCACGCTCGCATATCAGCTAGCTCTAGGTCGGTCCCCCGATCGCGCAGAACTTCTCGCAATGAGTGAGTATCTCCGCATAGAATCTCAAAAGTTTCTGCGGGGTGAGAAAACCGAGGCCGCTCGCACCGTGGGAATCAAAAGTCACGATACGCCGCCCGAGCCTCGGACCCCCGAGATTGCGGGACGTTGGGCCTTAATCCAATTATGTCGTGTTTTATTCAATCTCAACGAATTTGTTTACGCGGATTGATCGACCGGGCTTGTCGTGCTCGATGACAGACCCTCTTTTTCGATCGTGACCTAAACGACGGTTGAGATTTGATGACCACAACGCGGGCTCGCTAGATCGACCCAGAAGACTTGATCTGTTCTCTATAAGAGCGTCAACCAATGGCTTTCAACGAAACTCGATTTACCGTCAATCGACCTCCATGTGGGAGAACGCGTCGCGAATTTTTCTGGCAGTTTGGTGGCGGATTTGCATCCCTACCACTGATCGATCTCCTGAGTCGTGACGATTTTTTCAATGGTCGGTTAACGGCAGCACAATCGCCAGTGCAACCAGACGCCACCGAGCAGGTACGGCCGACGCATTTTCGCTCTCGTGCGAAGCGGGTCGTGTTCTTCTTCATGCAGGGGGGACCGAGCCAAGTTGACACCTTTGATTACAAAAGTGCGTTGACTCGGTACCACGGCAAGACCTATTCCGGAGATCTGCAGATCGGTTCCAACGGACGCAAGATTGGCTTGCTGACACCCTCCGCATTTACGTTTCAACCGCATGGAGAGAGTGGGTTGCAGATCAGTAGCTTGTATCCTCATGTGGCGAAATTTGCTGACGATCTGTGTGTGGTTCGATCGATGTTCTGCGACACGCCGACGCATAGTCCCGGGATCTTGCAGATGAACACCGGCAGTGTGGTCGTCGGCCGCCCGAGCCTAGGATCGTGGCTGAATTACGGACTCGGGTCAGAGAACGACAACCTGCCTGGGTTTGTGGTGATGGTCGACCCCCGCGGCGGACCACGGGGTGGGGCGGGGGCGTGGTCAGCGGGCTTCATGCCGGCCGTGTTTCAAGGCACGTTGTTTCGCAGTCGGGGAACCACTCTGTTGAACCTAAAAACCCCTCCCGGGGTCAGCGGACGTAGTCAACGTCGCAGCCTTGATCTGTTGGGCCAACTAAACCAACAGCATCTGCAACGGCGACCCGGATATTCAGAATTGTCAGCTCGCATCCGATCCTATGAACTGGCCTACAGGATGCAGACAGCCGCTTCGGAAGTCGTCGACCTCAATCACGAAACCTCGTCCACNTTGGACGCGTACGGGATTGATCATCCTGACACGGCTGACTATGGACGCAAGTGCTTGCTAGCCCGCCGGTTGTTAGAACGAGGAGTGCGCTTTGTACAACTTTATTCGGGTGGCGGTGCCGAATCCTGGGATGCCCACGAAGACTGTATCAGCAACCACCGGAAACACGCTGCAGAAACCGATCAACCGATCGCGGCCTTGATCGCGGACCTCCAACAAAGGGGACTCTGGGAAGATACGCTCTTGATCTGGGGAGGTGAATTCGGTCGGACACCTACTAGCGAAGGGGTCGGAAAACCAGGGCGCGACCACAACCACTACGGTTTCAGCATGTGGTTGGCAGGCGGCGGCGTGAAAGGAGGCCAGGCGATCGGTGCGACCGATGAAGTTGGCTTTCGCGCGATCGAAGATCGTTGTCATGTGTCCGACTTGCACGCTACGATCCTGCATCTGATGGGGCTGGATCATGAACGACTGACGTTTCTTCACGAAGGGCTCGAACAGCGATTGAGCGGTGTCCAACCTCGGCGCGTACTACGGCAAGTACTTGCCTGAACACCTCCTTTGTCAGCGAGCCAACAGAAGTCCTTCCTGCAAATCGAGGCTGCGAATGTTCTTCCGTTTCTATGGACATCGTGTTTCGAATCGTGTCATCAGAACCACAACGTACCGAAGTTCGACGTCGAGCAAAGATCATAGTCATCGCTCGGTGTCGAAACGAACGGTGGGTCCGTGCGGCGCGATTGATCGTGTGGCACGCATCGCCGATTCGCTAGCACATCGACTTTTCCAGGGACAATCCGAATCTCATCGCCGCAAGAATCGCTTGGATCAGAATCCAGGACACGCCCGTCGTGACGAACACCCAGAAGAGTTAACGCCTTGTCTCATCGTGCCAGAATAGTGCGTGCGGAAGATCACCGGGACATCGGCAGCCAGCGAACTTCTGTCCCGGCCTCATGTCGGCACGCGACAGGCATCCAGACTCAATGGTTCCACCTGATGGACAGCCCAACGACGACCTAACGGGCACACCGCTTGCTCTTCGAGGAGGGGCACCAAAATGCGTTATCTGGTACTGACTACCTTGATCGTGCTCGGCGTAGGGAAAACAGTGCAATCCAAGTCACTTCGGGTCGCCGCGGAGCCACTCCCGAACATCGTACTGATCATGGCCGACGATCTGGGGTACGGCGACATCAAGTGCTACAACCGAGATTCCAAGATCCCCACACCTCACATCGACCGACTTGCCAGCCAAGGGACGCGATTCACGGATGCCCACTCACCTGCGGCCGTTTGCGTTCCCACGCGCTACGGGTTGTTGACCGGGCGATTCCCTTTTCGGATGCAACGCCGCGGCAATGGTCCGCTGCTCGCTCCCAACCGCATGACAATCGGATCGCTCCTTTCCGCGCACGATTACCGCACCGCTTGTATTGGAAAATGGCACCTCGGATTCGAAAACGAAAAATCCCCTGAGGACAATCAGCCTCTGCGCGGTGGGCCAGTGGATCGAGGCTTTTCGTCCTTCTTCGGCATTCCAGCGTCCCTCGACATCCCCCCTTACTACTACATCAACGGGGATCGTTGTCTAGCCCCGCCACTACTGCGTACAGCCGCGAGCCGCAGTCCTGACTGGAGTCCCATTCAAGGCGCGTTCTGGCGAGCCGGCGGTATCGCACCGGGATTCAAACATGCAGAGGTCACGCCGCGTTTGCTGGCCAAGGTTGTGGGATTCCTGGATGACCACCACCTCAAGCAACGACGCCAGCCGTTTTTCTTGTACTTGGCACTCCCGTCACCTCACACGCCCTGGCTGCCCGTACACCGCTTCCAGGGAAAGAGTAACGCCGGTGCTTACGGCGACTTTGTCGTTCAGGTCGACGATGTTGTCGGACAAGTAATGAAGGCCCTCCAGCGAAACGAGTGGGAACAAAACACCCTCGTCTTTTTCACATCCGATAACGGCCCCGTATGGTACCCCTCCGATACGCGCAAATACGATCACGATGCAACAGGGGGCCTGCGAGGCATGAAAGGAGATGCCTGGGAAGGCGGACACCGTATGCCCTTCATCGCGCGGTGGCCAACTCGCGTAGCAGCGGGCCGGAAGTCGACCCAGATGATCTGCCACACAGACGTACTGGCGACACTCGCCGATTTGTTGGGAGTCGATCTTCCAACAAATGCAGGGGAGGACAGCCTGAGTTTTCTGTCGGAACTGACGACCGCCGAGACACAAGGACATTCACGCGCGGCTTTGATTCACCAGTCCTCCGCGCGTGTACTGTCGGTTCGCAACGGCCCGTGGAAACTAATCCCGCAACTCGGTTCCGGTGGATTTACGAAACCTCGACGGGTCAAACCTCAGCCCGGTGACCCGCAGGGACAACTCTACAATTTGCACACCGACCTTGCGGAAACCACCAATGTCTACAAACAACATCCCGACATCGTTCGTCGCCTCACATTGATCGTAGACGATTTTCGGGAGCGCGGCCGAAGTCGACCTTGAGAATTTCAGCCAGTTCGTTCACCCACCGACAACGGCTAGACAGCACGCAAAAAAGAGACCGCTAAGGCCACCCGCAGTCGAGCGCTACACCGCCGCGAAAAGAACCGCTGCGCTAACCCGGACCGTGGCCGTAGATATGCTGGATTGGCGTGCTGTGTCCCCAGGCGATGTCATCGATCGACACGTTCAAGACCGCGGCGATACTTGCGCGTTCAGCGGGGGAGGGGGTCCATCGCCCCAAACAGATGGCGCGAACTCGTAACAAATCCAAACCAGACTTGTCCGCCAATTCTAGTGACGACAATCCGCACTGCTTGCAGAGGTCTTGCACGTTCGTGGTCACCGTCGAACCTCCTGATCGGTTTTACTTTCGAACGCCGACACCCGTTCCGACACCAACCGCCGCCGCGCTACAAAATCCGGTCTTCGGCCCAGGGGAAGCGACGCCCTGTCTTGAATTCCTTGTACTCACGTTGGATCGGTTCATGAATAAGGTCGGGCTTAAAACTGGTTCCGATAGAACGCAACAACTCGGCGACGTCCCGATCGGGATACCCAATGTTAAGAACGTCAAATCGATCGCCATTGACGTCGTAGATTTCAACGCGATCGGGCCACACTCGTACCTTGTGTAGTTCCTTTAACTCCGCACGGGTCCGCTTCAGAAATTCCAATACGTCTACCAGCTGTCCGGCGTCGTATTGGCAGGTTGCAACCGCTTCTGGCTGTGACATTCCCAAGCCTCAAGCAACCGAAAGCGACCTGGCCACGCCACACGCACCGCGGTGGCGACTCCATTGTCGGTTCCGAGTCGTCAACATCTCATTGCGAACGGACAATCCCCACGTCGACCGCGTTCCGCAAAAGGCTGTGTGAAATCTCGATCTTGGTGTTGTCGTCGAGCGCCAGGACCACAGGGTCCTCAGATCGCAGTACTCCGTCTACCCACTTCTCGCCATCATTGTATTTGATCCGACTTCCGACACTTAAAGCACTCGGTAGACTGTCAGCATTGGTATCTCGCGATT
>PADE01000093.1 GCA_002702965.1 Planctomycetaceae bacterium | reverse complement strand
CCGGGGGCCTCCGGCTCTCCAAACGGGTTCGCTTCCTCTTTGGCGGGAGCTGCAGGCGCTGGCTTCTCGGCAGGCGCCGGCTGGGCCGCGTCACCGGGGGCCTCCGGCTCTCCAAACGGATTCTCGTCCCCCTTGGCAGGCGCCGGTTTGGCCGCCTCCGCCGGTTCCTCCGGCTCCCCAAACGGGTTCTCATCTCCCTTGGCAGGCGCTGCCGCAGGCGCGGGTTTGGCCGCCTCAGCAGCCGGCGGCGGAGCGGCTCCAGCAGCCACACCGGCGCCGACAGCAACCGGTTCGACGCCCTCGACCGGCTGACCCGTCAAACCGCCGCCATCACCGGCAAACGGATCGTTCGCCACTTTGGTCTTAAGCTCGATCGGAGCTTCGGTCTGTGGTCCCTGCGGTGGAGTTTTTCGCAGCACGCGGGCCTCATTCCGTTTGATCGCCTCGTAACGCGCAGCGTCTCGGGCGCGTCGCTGCAGAAGCACCGCGCGGCGCGCCTGGCGGCGGGCCTGCTCGATCAGCAGCCGCGGTTTCCCTTGGACCCGCTCCAGAGAGCGCGCGACGTGGTATGCGCGACCGGAGGCCGTTACCTCGTACTGCGCACCANCCTGGAAATCCTTCTGCGCCGCTTGCTTGTCACCCCGCCGGTAGCTGTTCATTCCTCGAAAATAGTAGCAGCGAGGATCCTTCGAGCCGGCCTCAATCGCGCCCGAAAGTTCTCGGTGCGCGGCTTCCGTTTGCCCAGCAAAAAACGCATGGACACCCCGACTGTATTGCTCGTTCCGACGCGGCACGTCGGTTTGTGCCCATCCCGCAGACGACCCCAGCAGAGTCACAAACGCCGTGACAACCACGGTTCGAATCCTGGCCATTGGGAAATTCTCCTGGCTGAACGAGAAACTACCGGCCGCTTGNTCCANCATCCATCGAGAACCACNGNCGTGGCGCGCAAAGCGATGCCTGGCACACGCTTATGCTAGTCCGCCCGGCAACCCGACGCAAGCGAACCGGTCCAAAACCGACGACAGCTCTAGAACCGTTTTGTCAGTTCGTTACATGGTACCGAATTTGGCGACCAGATCGGCTGTACGACAGCTGTAACCCCATTCGTTGTCGTACCAGCTGACAACTTTCGCGAACGCCCCCTCACCCCCCAGCACCTGGGTGAAATCGGCGGCAAAAATGGAACTGTGAGGGTCGTCGATGATATCGGAGGAGACCAGCGGATCCTCCGAATAGCAAAGAATACCCTGCAGNTCCCCGTCGGCCGCCTCACGCATCGCACCGTTGATATCCGCCGCCGATACCGACCGCCCCAGATTGGCCGTCAAATCGACCACGCTGCCAGTGGCCACAGGCACGCGCATCGCAATGCCCGTCAGCTTGCCATCGAGTTCGGGAATGACCAACCCGACGGCCTTGGCAGCACCGGTCGACGTGGGAATGATGTTCTGCGCCGCGGCCCGCGCCCGGTAGGGATCGCTGTGGGGAACGTCCTGCACCTGTTGGTCGTTGGTGTAGGCGTGCACGGTGGTCATCAGGCCCGATTCAATCCCGAACGAATCGTGCAAAACCTTGGCGACCGGAGCCAGGCAGTTGGTGGTGCAACTGGCGTTCGAAACGCACTTCATGTCGGAGCTGAGGAGGTGATCGTTGACGCCCAAGACGACAGTGAGGTCCGCTCCGTCCTTCGCGGGCGCACTCAACACGACTTTGCCCGCCCCCGCTACCAGGTGTGAATCGTAACCCGGTTTGGTATCGCTTGCCCGGGCGGTGAAGATTCCGGTGCTCTCGATCACGACGTCAACACCCAGATCGCCCCACGGAAGCTGTGCCGGGTCGCGTTCGGAAAGGGCCTGGATCGGACGATCGTTGACGATCAGATGTGCCTCGTCGTAAGCCACCGTACCGCGAAACCGGCCGTGCACGGTATCGTATTTGAGCAGCGTTGAGAGCATCTGGTTGTCGGTAAGGTCATTGATGGCCACCACCTCAAAGGTATCACTCCGCGTCACCAGATTCCGAAAAGTCAAGCGGCCGATTCGACCAAAACCATTGATTGCCACTCGTATTGACACGTTTTCTTCTCCTCGGGCCCCGCCGATCCGCGAGGCGCAGCCCGCGCCAACCTATCACTGATCGGAAACGGCGAATTATACTGGCGGGTAAACCCCTCAACAAGCGACGGNAAAGCCATACGTCGGCCCCGTGGCAGCCCATCTCGACCCCTCCCCGGCAGCGACACGGCGATGAGGATACTGGCGATTGAGCCCTACTACGGCGGGAGTCACCGAGACTTCCTGGACGGTTGGTCCAGCCGCAGTCGGCACCACTGGACCCTCCTGACGCTGCCGGCACACCACTGGAAGTGGCGCATGCGGCACGCCGCCACCACGCTGCGCACCGAAGCGCAGCAGCGAGGCGAACACTCCGAACCCTGGGACCTGCTGTGGTGCAGCGACATGCTGAGCCTGGCCGACTTCAAGGGACTCAGCCACCCGGCCATCGCCCGCCTGCCGGTGATCGCCTACTTCCATGAAAATCAATTGACCTACCCGGTACGGGTACCGGACGAACGCGACCTGCATTTTGCCATCACTAACTTCACCACTGCCCTGGCGGCCGACCAGGTCTGGTTCAACTCGGCATTCCATCGGGACGATTTTCTGGCGGCGGTAGAGGCCCTGTTCGCGCAGATGCCCGACCGACCGCCGCGGAGTGAACTCAACGAGATTCGCCGCAAGACGCGTATCTTTTCCCCCGCTGTTGAGGATTTCCGGCCGCGGGGATCGCGCCGTCAGGGGCCACCGAGGATCGTATGGGCGGCCCGTTGGGAACACGACAAGGATCCGGACACCCTATTTGCCGCNTTGCGGCGGTTGATCGATCGGGGGATCGACTTTCGGATTTCCGTATTGGGTCAGTCCTTTCGACAGATCCCGCCGGCATTCAACTCCGCCCGCCGCTGGTTGAAAGGCCATCTCGAGCACTGGGGATTTCTCACCGCAGACGAGTACCGAAACGCCCTCCTGGACGCCGATCTGTTCGTCTCCACCGCGCAGCACGAGTTCTTCGGGATCGCCGCTGTCGAAGCGATGTTGGCGGGCGCCTACCCGTTGCTCCCAAACCGGCTGGCCTACCCGGAACTACTGGCCGGGCTGCGCACCGCTGAACGCGAGTCCTTTCTGTACGACGGCACCTCGATTCAATTGGCTGAACGACTGGAGATCCTCATTCAGCGGCTCCCGCGGGGCTGTCTGTGGACAGCCGCACCCGACCAACTCCGGCGGCTGGTCGCGCGGTACCGCTGGCAACCTGCGGCGACCGCGATGGATCGCGCTGCGGAATTGCTCACGGCCACTCACCAGTAGTCCTCGTCCCTACGGATCGGCGCGCGATCCGCTGGCACCGCTCACGCCAGGCAGTCGCCCACCACCCGTCCGGGCTGGCCGGCCAAGATCGTCTCGTCACGACTGTTGCGTTTGTACGTCAGGNCTTGGGCCGGGAGTCCGAACAGNTGCAAGAGGGTGGCGTGATAGTCGAAATGATTGACCACGTTCTCGACCGCCTGGTGACCGAACTCGTCGGTCTGACCGTAGGCCAGACCCCGCTGGAAGCCACCTCCGGCCACCCACATGCTGAATCCGTGCGTGTTGTGGTCGCGGCCGATATTCTTTTCGTTCTGGATGACTGGGAGACGCCCCATCTCTCCTCCCCAATGGACGACCGTCGAGTCGAGGAGACCGCGCTGTTTGAGGTCCGCAACCAGCGCCGCCGACGGCCGGTCGACCTTCCGACATGCGCTCGGCAGGGACTTCACGATCCCACCGTGATGGTCCCAAAACTGGTTCTGTGTGTAGACCTGCACGAAGCGGACCCCGCGCTCGATCAAACGCCGCGCGATCAAACAACGGGTGCCGTAATCAGCGGTCTCCTTGTCGTGAATCCCGTACGTCTCCTGGGTCGCCCGGGTCTCTCGCGAGATGTCGAGGGCATCGCGCGCCGACGCCTGCATCCGCGAGGCCAACTCGTAGCTGGCAATCCGAGCCGACAGATCGTGCTCGCCCGGTCGGGCGCGTCGATGTTCCCGATTCAGTCGGCGCAGGTAATCCAGGAACGATTGCTGCACCCGCCCAGCCAGCTGAGCCGGTGGCTGGAGATTGAGGATGCGCGGCTCACGGGCCCGGATCACCGTTCCCTGGTAGATCGCCGGTAACCAGCCGTTGGACCAGTTGGCGACACCCTCGACGGGCAGCTGCCCGGGATCGATCAACGCCAGAAACGCCGGCAGATCATCGGCCTCACTGCCGAGCCCGTAAACAGTCCAACTGCCGAGCGAGGGCCGCCCCTTGGTGGTCTTTCCGGTCTGCATCGCCAGAATCGACTGCCCGTGGTTGTTCACGCCGGTGCGCATCGATCGGATCAGACAGAGGTCGTCGACGATCCCCGCGGTGTGCGGCAACAACTCTGAGATCTGGATCCCACTCTGCCCGCGAGGCCGAAACTTCCACGGGCTGTGAAGCACCTTAGAACTGGCCTGCGCCGCGTTGTCGTACTTGATCTTGCCGGGGAAGGGTTGCAGGTGCCAGCGGGCCATCTGCGGCTTCGGATCGAATAGGTCGATGTGGCTCGGGCCACCCTGCATCCACAGCGAGATCATCGCCTTGGCCCGCGGTTCACTACTGGGTGGCTTGGGCGTGGTATCGAAATGTGTCGGTTCTAACTCGGGCCGCGGTGGCTGTGCCTGCAGCCGCTTCTGCTGCTGTAGCCACGCGGTGGCCAACCAACCCAGTCCCAGAGGACCGCTGGCCAGAAACTGACGGCGACTGGGTGTGGGACGCGTTCGGTGATGTCGCTGCATAGGAACACTCGGCGAAGGGGTCAACACACGAAACCTCAATCGAGGTACAGGAAGCGGTTGCTCGAGAGCAACGCCTGGCAGAAAACGGACCAGGCGTCAGTTGCGGCCCGTGCGGCCTGCCCGCCCTCCGGGTCCCCGGCGTCGGGCGTTTCGAGAAACAACGCGATCTGCTCATCCACAAAAGCCGACGCCGACGCCGTCTGTTCCGCCGTCGGTTCAGATGCGTAAACGAGCTGCCAAGCCCGCCGGATTCGATCGACCTGGTCGGGGCCGACTTCCAACTCCAACCGTTTTGCAAACCGGGTCGACTGCGAGACGACAAAGTCGCTGTTCATCATCATCAGCGACTGCGCGGCGACGGTGGTCACGACGCGCTGGGTACAGTTTGGTTCCATCGCCGGTCGATCGAAGGTATCGAGCACCGCCAGCGGGCGACTGCGCCGCACCTCGATCCAGACGCTCCGCCGGTACTGTTCCCCTTTCATCTCGATCACCGCGCCGGGCCGCCCCGCGTTGAGGTTCTCAGTGCCGATCACCCACTGTCCGACACGGTCGGCCATGATCGGTACCGGCTGGCCGTAGCGGTTCGAGTTCATCGAACCACTGACAGACAAGATCGCGTCGCGGACGCTCTCGGCATCGAGCCGGCGGAGCGCTCCGCGGCCCAGCAAACGGTTGTCGGTGTCGTCCGCCANCTCGGCAACCGCAACCGACGACGATTGCCGGTAGGTCGCCGAGTTCATCACGTGTCGCTGGAGCCGCTTGAGGCTCCAGCCGGTCGCCATGAACTCGTCCGCCAACCAGTCGAGCAACTGCGGGTGTGTGGGGCGGGACCCGAGCGTTCCGAAGTCACCGGGCGTGGAAACCAAGCCGCGGCCGAAGAGATGCATCCAGGTCCGGTTGACGATCACGCGCGCAACGAGAGGGTGGCGACCACCGGTCAGCCGTCGAGCCCACGCCAGCCGGCGGCCGGTCGAGGGAACCGCNGCATCATTCTCCGGCAGGGTCACCGGTTCTGAGGTCGTCGCGGTCAGGATCGATAAGTCGGACGGTGCGACCGGCTGCCGGGGCTGTGCGATGTCACCGCGGAAGAAGAGTCGCGTCACGGGGACTGCCCCCGGCTGCTCCTGAAGCGCCCGGACAAAGATCTCCGCCGGTTTCGTCGCCCGCAGATCAGTGGCCCGCTCGGCAATGGCTTTCAGATCATCGGCCGCCGGTTGGTCGTAGAGATAGAGCGAGCCGCCGGAGACATTCAAACTGGGATAGGTTTTCAGTAGTTCCCGCTGCTGGGGTGTGCGCTTTTTCGGATCGGCCTGGCGGGCCTGGCGGGCCGCCTGACGCAACGGCTGCGGCAACTTGGCCACTTCCCGATCGAAGGTCCGCTGGATGTACGTCTCTTGCTTCCGCGATCGCTCCCGGTCGATCTCGCTGGCCTCAGCCTCGATGCGTGCCGCCGCGGCTCGGTCGGCATCCGTGTAAAGGGAGACCAGCCGGCCGGCTGGTTTCTTCCACCGGGCCNACGTCGAGCGCCGGCTCGAAAATCGCCCGCAGCCGATAGTAGTCGACCTGCGGGATCGGATCGTAGCGGTGATTGTGGCATTGCGCACAACCAACGGTCAGTCCCAGGATCGAGGTGGAGACCACTTTCAGTGTCTCCGAGAGCACTCGGTTGCGAGTGACCGGGATGTCGCTGGCAGCCGTGCCGTCGGGCACCATCCGCAAAAACCCGGTCGCCGTCAGCAACCGTGCCTGCTCGTCAGTGAGGTTGCCGTAGGGCGGTTTCACCAGCTCGTCACCCGCGAGCTGCTCGAACAGAAACCGGTCCCAGGGATAATCCTGATTGTGGGCGTCGATCACCCAGTCACGGTACCGCCAGGCCCACGCCCGCTGCCGGTCGGTGTTCTGGACCCCGTCGCTATCGGCGTACCCGGCCGCATCGAGCCAATGCCGACCCCACCGTTCACCGTAATGCGGACTGCCCAGCAGGCGGTCGAGCAGTCGCTCCCAGGCCCCCGGGGCCGTGTCGGCCAAGAGTTCGGACTGCTGCTGAACGGTGGGGGGAAGACCCAACAGGTCAAACGTCGCCCTCCGCAACAGCTGCAGCTTCGCCGCCGGATGCTGGAGGCCGGCGCCGACCGGCTCCAACCGCGCTTGGACAAAGTGGTCGATTCGATTGCGTACACGACGGGCATCGCGAATCGACGGGATCGGCGGTCGCCGGACCGGCTGAAACGCCCAGAAATCCAGGTCGTCGTTGGTAAACTGGAATCCGCGGCCCAACTTTTCTGGCTCGGATCGCGCCAGTGGCGCTCCGGCCGCGATCCAGCGGCGGATCAGGTCGAGCTGATCCGCGGTCAGTTTCTTACTGTCCGCGCCAGGGGGCATCTCACCGGTGGCGACCCGCCGCATCAGCAAGCTCGCCTCCGGTTGACCCGGCTCAATCGCCGCGCCCGAATCACCTCCGGCAATCAGAAAACGCTGCAGCCGTAGATCGAGCCCGCCCTGTAATTCTGCGCTCTCGCCATGACAATCGAAACAGTGCGCCTTCAGAATCGGGCGCACGTGCTGTTCGTAACTCAGGGGCGCACGCACGGGAGTCGCGGCACAGACGTCTCGCGCAGCGAGCAGCACCAACACCAGCATTGCGTATCGCTTCATAACCGGACACTCGCGCTCAAACGGCTCGCCATCGACCGCCCCACCGGGGGGCAGAACACCGGTTGCCATTGTCGGTCAACTCGGGCCCGCCAGCAATCCAAGAAGCGCCCGCCAGGCCGCGCTGAATCAAGCTGAGACGTTCCCCAGCACCCGCCGAACACAACCATCGGTCGCAGCGGGCGACGCTGAGGGCCTCTGCCGATCGCCCAGTGGGTGTACGGCAGCACCGGTTAGTCGCCGAACCGGGCAAACAGCTCGTCTCGGGCGTCCCCACTCGCCTGCGCGGCCACGTCGTCCAAGATTGCCTCCAGCGCGCCATCCAGACGATTGACGGTATCCAGGTCGAGAGACCGTCCCGACAACCGCTGCGCCAACTCGCCCCGCGGCGGCAATTGGAAGGCGACTTCCAACGGCTCTCTGGAGGGAGTCGAAGAACTCGCTTGCAGCCCCTCGGCGCCCGTCGCCAGCGACCGGTTGAGATGGCTACCAGT
This sequence comes from Planctomycetaceae bacterium, assembly GCA_002702965.1. Lineage (GTDB taxonomy): Bacteria > Planctomycetota > Planctomycetia > Pirellulales > Pirellulaceae > UBA9264. The sequence goes on along the minus strand of PADE01000093.1, from coordinate 14,659 downwards.
CGTATCCTCATCCCACAGAGTCACATCGAACACCACCGGCGTCAGGCTTGCGTTGCGGCTTACGTCGGGCGCCGCCTCGCCTTCTCCAGCAGCAACCTGGGTGTTCAAGAAACTCAGCACCGTCAGGCTGTCAATCGCCGAGGCGAACCCATCGTTGTTGACATCGATCTGGCCAACCGCCGGAGGACTCTCGGCCGGCGGATTGGGCAACTTGCTGTTGGTCGGATTGGGATTGAAGTTCAGGTAGTTGACGATCTTGAGCACATCGATGGGCGAGACAAAACCATCTTGGCTGGCATCCCGTGCGATCGCCGCATTGTGCCAGGGGTTAGCGTGCACGGTGATAATATGGTCCTCCACCTCACCGTCGGGGGCGAACCCAACGGGGCCTAGACCACCGGTGCTGCTGAAGCGGAAACGGGATACTTTCTCGCCCGCGACGGTGCTGCCACCCGGCACCGTGATGGTGATCGAATTACTGCCGGCACTCAGCTGCAGAGAATCGAGCACCTGTTCTCCGAGATCCCCAAAATCGCCGTCGGCGTTGAGATCGATCCAGGCATCGAGATATCCGTCTCGTTCACCGATCCCGTTGGCTGTGACATCGATCACGCCGTCGAAAGCCACTGTAAAGGGACTGGTGATCTGAATGCCATCTTCGTCGTTGTCACCATCCAGGTCGTCTCCATCGGCCTGCGGAGAGGGAANCCCGTCGACNTCGGTATCCACNTTNTCGCCGATCGAAAATCCGGGGATCACNTCGTGNCGGGCTCCGTCCTGATCGTCGGTGGTCTGGAACGACGCCGGCGCGTCGCCNAAGTCCATCGCCGAATCCATAAAGATTGTAAATCGGGTTTCGCCGTTTAGGCGATTCGGCTTGAGCGCATTGCCGGCCAGATCTTGAATTTGGGGAATGTAACCGTTACCGATCCCGTCGATTCCACCCGCACCGTAGACCTGCACCCGGTCGTCTTGCGCAAAGGCCGACACATCGGCCAACAGATCGGTGGTGTTGATCGCCTCGGCGATCACGACGGCCATCGTCTCCGCATCGAATGACTCGCTGGGAATAAACTCAATCGGAACCGCTCCCGGCACCCCTTCGNCCCCCAGCTTGACCAATCCCGACGTGTCGGCATCGACCGTGTGGACCCCCGCCTGACTGTTGTTCAGGTTGAGCACACCACCGCCGACGTACAACGGTGTGATCCCTAGGAACTCGCCGGCGATCGCGGCTTCCATCGCCTCACCGATTTCGTCGGTGGTACTCGGTACGACATCCTCGTCGTCGGGGTCCGCCACCGTGAACTGTACGATCACATTGCCGGGCGTTCCCAGGCCATCGCTATCGAACTCAAAATCGACCGAGCGGCTGGCGTTGGCAACGGTGAAGACCCCACCGTCTTCTAGCGTGTTGTACACCCCGCCCGCGGCGGGAATCCGCAGTGCCAGGTCGGGTCGCACACCCGGCTCGCCCGTCAACAAGAGATTGCTCAGTGAAGCGTCCAAGGCGTGCAGCGGNGCACCGCCGGAAAGACTGATGCCTTTGACATGGATCGTGCCATCGCCCAGGTGAACGGGACTCAGCGACACCTCGGCGTCCGACATCGCGGTCGCCAGCAGTTCCGCGATCTCCTCGTGCGTCTGATCAAACGCGAAGGGAAACGCGACATAGCCGGTGTCCTCTTCGATCTCCTCGTCGCTATCAAACTCAAACGTCACGACTGGTGTGAAATCATCCATCGAGAACAGATCACCGTCGGCGACCCCCGCGGCCTGTCCTGAAAGCGTCAGGGCGCTGTCTCCGACGTCCGCTGTGTGGAAGGACTGGCTGCCCATGTGGACCACACCCAAGCCGAGATGGCGCGGTGTGAAGCCCAGCCCCGACTCCTCGAGAGCCGTCACAATCGAGTTGGCCAGATCGGTCGCCGTGGCACCNGGAGTAAATTCGATCACCTGCGTTACACCGCTGGTGGTTTCGTTGGAGTCGAACTCNAACGTCGTCGTCGCACCGCCCGAACCGGCGGAAAAGGTCTGTCCGTCGGTAATCCCGGTGCTGGCAGCACCGGCCAACGGAACCGACAACGTAAAGGTCTGGGGCACCTGGACCACGAAGCCGCTCTCGTACTCGAAGTTGGCGAGGTTNCCAGAGTCGTCGACCAGGTTGAACGACTGTCCATCCGCGATTTCATCACCCGCCGGAGCCACGATCACACGCCCGTCGCGGTTGGAGAGCACAATTTCGTAATTGGTTGCACGTTCCCAGATCCCAGCCAGCGGATTGAGGTGGATGTGGTCACTGGTACCGTCGTACTCGAAGACGTAATCGACACCCGCGGTTAAGCGCCGGCCTTCCTGCAACAGCGTGACTTTACTGAGGTCGACCGTCCCATCGTCGACTCCGGTCCCGGCCTGAGGATCGTTGGGCTCCACGCCGTCGAGGAACTTGATCGAAAACCGATCCAGCACTTCAGCCGTTTCGATGTACGTGTCTCGACTATCGGTATCGGTCCCCAGCGCGTCGTTGTCGCGCGGGGTGACCAGGAATACCGACGGGCCTTCAAAATCAGCCCGGTCGATCGCTCCGCGGTCCTTGAACACGTTGGCCCCCTGGCCAAACGGCGTGTCGACCGCCGGATCGTCGATCCGCTTTTGCCCCAAAACATCCCAGCCGGGAGCCAGAATCGGGGAGGGAGCGATACCGAGGGGCTCCTTGATGGTGTCCATCGCCGCTCGGTCCCGCAGCGAGTCGAGCGAACTGTCGATCGCTTGGGCACCGTCGGCCAGGTAGAAGTTGTTCGCCGTCTGGTTGACGAACAGCGGAGCGTCGCTGTCCAGTTCGATCGCGAAAGCGCCGATCCCCACACTGCCCACGGCGGGCTCTGAATTCTGGTGGAACAACGAATAGCCGACCACTGTGCTAGCCGAACTGCTGTCGACCTCCAGGCCGACTGCGAAATCGGTGATCACGTTGTTGATGATCGTGGGACTGGCGAAGTCGGTGACGAGAATACCCGTCCCCTGGTTGCCCAGGTTCTGGTCACCGATGCCGACCAGCGTATTGTTGACAATCCGTCCGAAGGGAACCGAAGCGGGCTGCTGATCACCGCCCAGATGGTCGTCTCCACTGAACAGAATTCCGCCTTCGGCGTTCTTGTAGATCAGGTTGTTGGAAATCACGGCGCCGGGCACCAGTCGATCGCTGAGGCTGGGGGGTGCGTCACCGGGAACCGCCAGATTGCGGCCCGCCGGGGCGTGCGGCAGGTCACCGGCGAGGCCGGCGAGCGCCGACACATCACGCGCATCGTTGGCATCGACAACGACACCAAATCCAGACGAGTAACTGACCCGGTTGGAGTCGATCAACACCTGGCCCTGTTCGCGCTGACGGTTCTGATCACCCAGGTCGTCGTGTCGGACCAGGTGATCGGCGAGGTTCCCCATGTCAGCGATCACATTGCCATAAATATTGATGCGAAAATCGTTTGAGCTGGTACCGGTCACACGGCCATCGGAGAGGCTCGCCGTGAAATCGAGTACCGCCTGGGCATCGGGACCGTTGATCGCATCCCGAATGGTGTGCGCCATGGTGACATTCGTATCCGCCTTGTCCTCAAAATCATCCGAATCAAACGGCACCGGAACGTGTCCCTGAGCAACGCCTTCATTGGGATGACCGGACGGTAGTTCCTGGTCGTCGAACTCGAAAATCAGCGTGTCGATCCCGTCGCTGAGGGTGAAGACCTGGCCATCGGCCACTTCGTAGCCGTAGGGCGCCTCGATCGTAAAGCTCTGGCCTAATCGATCGTTGGTATCGAAGGTGCGGTAGAGGCCCTCCGGNCCGCCGTATTCGGCCGACCGGCGAATCTCCAGCTGGTAGTCTCCAACGACGATGTCGGTGGTGACAAAACGGGGATTGGGATCAAAGTCGGGCAGCGTCGTCTGTCCGGTCACCATTTCACCGCGCTCGGCCAAACCGATCACGATATCGTCAAAGTAGACGCCCTCGAAGGCATTGTTCTGACCGCGTATATTCGAGTTGAAATTACCCAGCGCATCACCGGGCAAACTCGACGTCAGGCCCAGTTCGGCACCGCCNCCGCCGCCGAAGAAATTAGCGTTGACACTCCGAATATCCGTGACCGTGTGCCCGATCACCCGCACCGTTTCATCAAACATCTTGATTGTCTGGACATTCCCACCCGCGTAGAAGTTGGCCAGTACCTGGCGGATCACCGCGGCCACCGCTTGTCTGTCCATGCTGGCGTTGATCGGTACCGCGATCCCGCTGGTTCCCGGGGCGCCGTCGATCTCCACACCGGGCCCGGTCACAGCGACCAGACTGTTGTTGGGCAGGTTGATGCGGTTGCCATTTACGCGGGTCAATTCGTTGGTAACCGTGATCAGGATGTCGTAATCACCCGTACTGCCGTGCTGCACGCCCGTGGCGTCGGTGACATCGTAAACTTCATTGTCAGCGCCGCTGATACCGACATAGTAACTTCCGGCAACCGGAGCCACATAGTCGATATAGGCATCGGCTCCCAGTTCTTCGCCGGGAGCCTCGTTATCATTACTGAAAGCGAGTTCCAACCCGCTGCCATCGAACAGTCGGAGCACCGAGTCGAAACCACTGCCGTCGGGGGTGTCGACATCGATCGTCACCCGGTCGCCGGTGGACAGGTCGACCCTCAGCACGTCGACGTCGCGTCCGATATCATCGATGTACAGCGGATTGTCNCCGATCAAGCCCGGATCGCCCGAATTGAAAAACACACCGGAACCGCCCGTCAGGCCGGTGTGGGTCGCCGTGTCGATCGTATCGTTCGGCTCGACCAGCGTCAGGTCCACTTCCTGCGGGGGGCTANTGACAGTGCCGTTGATGGCCAACTCGAGATGGGCGGCCACCGTCTGCGGGGATTCGGCGTCATTAAAGGCGACTGCGACGGCGCCAGGTGCCGGATCTCGGGCGCCATTTTCGATGAACTCAAACAGATCGCCGTCGATCAAAACCGTCTCGCCATCCGCGAGCGCGGCACCACTGGAAACCACCAGCGTATAACCGAGTTCGATTTCAAACTGATCCCCACCAAGGCCAAAGAAACCGCCGCCATCGATCGTAAACGTGTCGCCGTCACGCAGTTGATCGNCATCGCGGGCGACCANCTCCTCGCCCGCGGTATCCTCATCGCCCGTGTTCATCGAACCGGCNGTGCTGAAATCGAATCGCANCCNCAGGTCGTCCTGGCGACTGGCGTAGGCACCCAAATCGACACGCACCTGCCGCCATTCAGCGGTGTCAAACGCGTCCTGGACAACAAACGTATCCTCGTCGAGCAATTCGTCGTCGGTCGGATCCTCGTCGGGGGGCGTGATCGCGTACGAATTGTTCGTCGCCAGCATCTCCCACACACCGTCCTCGCCACCGATGAAGACGCGGAAAGCGTCCAACATCGTCGCACCCGTATCGGGATCAGAGCTCTGCCCCTCGGTCTCTACGAAGTAGTTAAAGTACAGCGTTGGCAGATCGGTCGCGTTGTAGTCGGACAGGCTGAACGGATTACTGACGACCGACCCGTGTCCGCCTCCCGGCCAGTCGTAGACGTGGAACTGGTTGGGGTCGTGGCTGTTGCCAAAGTGCAGGCTCACATCGCCACCTGCAGCTCCGCGACTGCCGTCGAACGCCGCGTTGATGCCGTGGCCCGCATCACCCGCCCGATAGACGTTCTGGAACTGCCACAGGTTCTGATCCAGTGGAGAGAAGTCAAAACCACGAATGTCGGAGAAACTGGGCTGATCATCCTGCGTCGTGAACATGCGAACGCTGGTCTGGCCGTCGACGAAGATCGCCCGTGGAACAGCACCGGTGCTGAAAGCATACAGTTCACCCCGGTCGTCGATGCCAAACAATGTCCGCTCGTAAAACCCGTCCTCGACCGTCGGCGGGCCGACCGCCAGACCCTCGAACCTGGCGCCACCAAAGCCACTGCCGGCGTCAATGGTACCGACCTGCGTCACCGAAACACCTGGCGTTTGGTAACCGCTGATCCGGTAGAGCCCCCCCTGGTTGCTGACCGCGTACATCGTGTTGCCGACAAAGGCGAGCCCGGTGATGACGCCCGTGACGTTATCGAGCGTGCCGTGCTCGATAATCTGGGTCCCCGCGCCCACGTACCGGTCGGGCGATTCTCGATCGGTCCCGAAGTAGCTGATCGCCTCACCCACGNCGTAACCGCCCACCGGATCGGGACCTGGCACAAACCGGTACAAGTTATTCTGGTTGCTGTCGACACCCGGCCGATTGGGGAATTGCGGCGGCCGNCGGCCAATCGCATAACCCCACCCCCCGTGATAGCCCAGGGCCTCCATGTGCATGCCGTCACCGATATCGTTTCCATCGCACGGGTGACTTTGCACGTCCGAGTCGTTCTCGGCATCGTATTCAAAGGTCTCGATCAGGGTGTCGCCGACCTGCGTGATGGTGCCATCGCCCGTGCTGATCTGGATGTAGTCATCCGCATTTGCATCACTGATATCGCAGGGCCCCGTATCTTCCAGGTTGTACCGGAAGGCCATCAGCGCGCCCAAATCGAAGGGTGTGCCATCGGCGTTGACCGCCGGGGGCCGCATCGCGATGTCACCCACATCGGTGCCAATATTCGTCCGCAAAGCGTACTCGACCGCACCGGTGAATGGGTCGATCACCAGCACGTCATCGTTGAGAGGGCCCGCGGAACCCGATGTGGCCACGTACAGCGTCACATCTCCCAGNTGCCANGGNGTNGGNGNATCNGCGCCGAACAANACGGGGACNNNNGGAGGGGCGGCGGTACCATCCCCCTGCGACTCGAAATGGTCCTCGGCGATGCGGACNACCGAATNGANCGGNTCTAGACGCAGCAGNGNGTTGTGCNCCNACTGCNNAGTCAAACTGNTCCAGNTCGNCCGGCATTANCNAGNTNGGAATGGACCNCGGCGTAGTANNTGCCGACCGGNANTTCGACNGTGCCCAGTGTGGGATCGAGGACACCGGCGCTACCGCGCGACAGATCGTCCAGATCGACTCCCTCCAGCGGTCCCGGCTGATCGTCCGAAATGTTCGAATCCCTGGCTCTGAGGACAAACTCGACCGCCCCTCCGCCAGCGTCGCGATAGACCGAGATGTTCGTGTTCGGCTGAGCCAAGACATCGGCGTAATCGATGTCCAGCAGGGTGGCGAGATGCGAACCTTCCCCCTGGAGGGAATCGTAAATCACCTCGAACTGATAGATGTCGAGGTCCGCGCCATCCAAACCTCCATCACCAATATTCCCGGACACACCGAGCGCGGCCCGGTCGGTGTTCAGCAGGTTCCCCATCTGCTGGGCGCCGGCGAACGTCTCGTTCCCCAGCGGACTCTCGGCGACCTCTCCGGTCAGGTGCGAGTGGATCGGTTGTCCGATCAGTTCAATACCATTGGTGGCGTAGCGGATATCGGCGAATTGCACCGAACTGCCGGCGATCAGGTCCAGTTCGCGCAGCCGCAATTGAAGCTGGTAGACACCCGACGTCAGGCCGCTTGCCAGCAGTCCTTCATCGCGCAGGTTCGACGCCGGGTCACCCGACCGGAGATTACTGCTGCGGACGCGGACATGGTAGGTATTGGTCCCGCCGGGTGTGCCTGGCAACACCATCCGGAAACCCGGGTCACGGGGATTGATCGAGTAGTGATCACGGCCCAAGAACTCGGACTTCTGTAACGGATTGACGTGATTGGATGGAATTTCCGCCGGATTCGAGTAAACCTCGGCCGCAACGGAGCCTTCATCGAGCGAATTATCGGACTGAGCGACGATCGTGCCATCCGAATTCAGCAGCTCGATGATCGCATCCAGGGCTTGCGTTGTTCCATCGATGTCGAACCAAACTTCGGTCCCCGCCTGAGCTTCAAAACTATAGACATCGACGTCGCCCGGATTGGCAATCGTACCGGAAACCGAAAAGCCCAGCCTCAGGATCTCGTCACCCGACTTGTCGTGCGGTGCCAGCGACCCGAGGCGCTGTGCCGTGTTGGGTGTGGAGTTCGTGTCGGGCCCCGATTCCAGGTCAGCCGCTTCGGCCTCCACGACGGGCGCCACGTTCGTGTCACCGGAGAATTCCTCAAGACGAACGCTGCGCCACTGGCCTCCGGGAATCGTGAGCTTGCCGGGGTCTTCTGGAACCAGTTCCAGGAAAGTNACAATCCGAGCTGAGGTGGCCTCGGGATCCAGCGTCCAGGCAAAGGCGGTCGTGACGTCCGCTTCACCGTAGAGATCTCCCAGGTCGGGATCGGTGAACAACGGTAAATCGGTCGTGTCGATGTCACCCGGAATCGAATAGGTGGCCGAACTGTCTTCGATGGCCGTTTGCAACTCGTTGNATTGGTCGGCCGCCCAACCATCGTAGGTCATGTTCACGAGTTCGTCGCCGGGAAGGTAGGTCCCCCCCTGGCTGAAACCGATGCGTTCCGGATTGTCGAGCGTAAAGGCGCGGAAATCTGGAGCGCCGGGAGTCCCCGTCAGGTAGAGAACGTCATCCGAGANTCCCTGCACGTCTTCATCCAGATAATTGACGAACTGCAGGTCTCCGAATTCGGATTCGCTCTCGAAGGNGANCGTGTTGAAGAGNATCGGGAACCCGTCTTCGAAGTGCGACTCCACACGCCACGTAATCACACCGTTTTCACCGTCAAATTCACCCTCGCTGACGACCAAATCATCGTCTTCCAAGAAGGCGGCCGTGGTAATCGTGGAATTGGAGAGGTTCAGTACCTCGTCGCCGTTGGCGACATCGACATAATTGAGAAACTCGAAGATGGCATCGATGTTCTGGAGTAATTGCGTCGTGCCTTGAGCGGTGATGCCATCCTGGTCGACATTGTGCGAGCCGCCGTCGTCGATGAGGACCTCGAAGTGACCAACCACGTCGATCTCGGTGTCGTTGTCGATCAAATTACCGTTGTCGAACTCGCCGATCGTCGGCAAGGATCCGGGACCGACCTCGGCAAAAATATCTCCGTTATTGTCGGTATCAAAGTTCGGGGAACCCTGCGGGGTCAAGCCCGCGCTGATCCGGTCATCGGTCAACGCCGTCAGCACGACCGGAGCCCGAGAATGCCCCACCAGCTGCAGGTGGCCGCCAATACGATCGTCAATGTCCANCGGNCGGCCCATCGCCGTGAAGCCCGCATTGGCACCTTCTAACTTGACGATCAGGCTCTCGGCGGCATTGCTCGTCAGTCGCAAACCGCCATAGGTATGGAAGTCGGCAACATTGATTTCATCCAACACGACGTGGATATTGTCGGTGTCATCCCAGACACCCTCGGTGGTCAGTGTACCACCGCGAACCAGCAATCCATTGAGCGTGTTGTTGCCCAGACGATTCTCGCGAATCAAGGGGCCTTGGTTTCCGGCGAAACCGGCGAACACGTCGATTGGTGTCGACGGATCGGCGGCCGCGGCATTGCGGAAGTAAGTCACCCGTCCGCCGTCCTTGACCGGCCGACGGTTCAGCGAGTTGACATCCACCGACACGGCTGGGCCCTGGTTGTCCTGAATCACGTTATTCCACAAGACGGGCTGTGAATCGCGGACAAAGAGCACCGCCTCGTCGTTGGTTCCGCGCCCGATCCGCTCGGGAGGGGCCGGACCACCCAGACCGTCAGCGTTGTTCTCGAACAGCGTGTGCGCGATGCGAACCTCAGCCTGGTGCATCTCGATCGCGTTAAAATCGGCAAACGTCCCCTCGACTTTCGAAGAGCCGCCGGCGTACGCCACCACCGCGTGGTCCAGGCTCGCGCGAGTCGCCGGACCGAGGTAAATCCCGCTCCACTGACCGGGCATGGTCTCGATGATCACGGGGGTCGTTTTGAAGGAACCACCGGCGCCGTACCGGTCGTCGCTGATCCCAGTGAAAATGGTCTCGTTGCCATCCATCCCCTCAGCGATCAACTGCGTCCCGACTTGCATTTCGATCCGCGAACTCTGGAGTTTCACCACGATGCCCGCATCGACCGCCAAACGCGCGTCAAAACGAGACCGCAGCTGATCAAAACCGACCTCTAGCGCGCCGCCGCGGGTGGTGCCATCGTCCAGAAAAGTCGTCTGGTCGGGACTGATTTCGTCAACCAACACATAGGGAGCCGTGGCGCTGTCGTCACTGCGGTACAGGCGGCGCCCCACGAAGCCAGATGGGGCGGGGGGCAGGAACTCGAGGAAAACCGCCGTATCGCCGTCGGTCGCCGTATCCACGTCGCGCGTGGGCGCCGAGGGAGGGCTCTCGTTCCCATCCGCGTCGATGTAGGTCAGGCGGTAATTGTACGTTCCCAAAGGTAGNGTGCCGCTGGTCTGTCCCGTCAACTTGACGAGGACGGTGGGGGGAGTTTCAACTTCCAGCAACGGACCGCCCGGCGTTCCTTGGACGACCAAGTTTTCCGCCACCACGTGGGTCACATCGGTGTCATCCCAGCGGCCGGCTACCGTGAGCATCTCCACATCCTGCCCGGCCGGGGTCACGACGCGTATAAAGAGTGCATTGATCGAGTTGTCAACCGTCTGGTTGTCGTTGATCTGGGGCCCGATCCGCGAATAATCGGATGTAAACGGGATCTGCTGGTCCTGCGGCGCGTGGAAATTGGTCTCCAGACTGCTGTCTGGGTTCATCGACAGTGCCGCGTGCGCGCTGAACTGGACGAGATTATGCGACAGCGTCGGCCGCGCGTCAGTCATGTGGAACGGCGTGATCACCTGCGAGATGCCGGCCACGATTACCTCACCACCACCGTATTGCAGTTGCGCATGGTTGACGTAGTTCAGGAAGATCCCCTCGTCCTGGTACAGGAACCGCGAGGCGTCTGCCTGATCGATATCGTTGCGGAATTCGATGCCACCCCAGTCACCGCCCTGGGGCGCAGGCGGCCGGATGTCCGGGTTTGCGTCGTCTCCGATCTCGGTGTCGTGGACCGAAGTAAAGTAGACCAGGCCGGGCACGATCGCGGTCGACACGTCGCGGATCACGGCCCCCTGATCGTCGAGCAAGCGGGGCGTGCCGAGCACCTGCAGGGAGGCACCGCTACGATCGATCGTCGGAGAAGAGCTGCCGATGCCGATCCGTGCGCGGCGTAACTTGAAGACGGCGCCCTCGTCGACCATCACCGTGACCCCCTCGGGGATCTCCAGCGTGTGCCCGTCAGATAGAGGGCTGTTGCCGACACGGCTAAAACCGACGTCATAGGAGAAATTGTCGCCCTCGGTCGCCAGCAGGCCATCGCCACCGCCATTGCCCACGATGCGAACGATATCNCCCGGCTGGGCAGTTTCCAACGCATCGGGAATGTTGTTGAGCGGGTTGTCCAGGGCNCCGGTTGGCGCCGGTTCAAAGGCGTCCGGTTGGTTCGACTTGTCGACNTAAATCGTCTGTGCGGCGGCTTCACTGCGGAACCAGAAATTGTGCACGCCACCNGCCAGACCGTTGTTATCGCCATCGAGATTCTGGCCCGTGGTATCGGNGATGCTGCGATCCACATCTTTGCGGAACGTCATTCGCAACTCGTAGGCCCCCTGACTCGTGCCTCCCCAACCGGTGTCTTCGATCACTGGGTCGTAGCTGGTGTTACCGCTGGCGGTGACACCCACGAAATACCGTCCCGGCTGCAATTGGATCTCCAGGAACGCGTCTTCGCTGAAGTAGTCATCGTTGCGGGCAATCAGTTCGTGCCCCGTCAGCGCCCCNAGTGCGTCGCGGACTTCCTGGTAAATGGTGATTGCGCTGTCGAGCAGGCTGGGGTCGACCAGCCGTTCGGCAAACGTCTCCGCCGTGAGCAAGCCCGCGTCGCTGGTCTCGAACTGGTAGAGATCGATGTCCTTACTCTCCGGGCGGAACAAGTGCCGACCGTGAACCAAATCGTGGTCACCTGGAAAAACCGCCTCGGGACTCTGGCCGAGATTCAGAATTCCCTCTTCCCCCATGATCGTCTGAGGCGCTAGGTCGTAGGTGTGTCCCAGACCGAGAAGATGACCGATCTCGTGCATCGCCGTATCGAACCAACTGAACTTACCCGATCCGACATCGGCGGCGCCGAACGTGTCGTCCCAGTTTTCCGCGTTGTCCATCACCGCGGTACCACGCGAAAAATNATTGCAGTCGCTGCCCACGTTGGCCATTCCCAGCACCCCGCCGGGACCCGTCGGAGCCTCCGGATCGAGGGCCCGCAAGTCGCCGGTGACGATCGTGCAACCGACGTTGGCGGTCTCGACAAAATCAATCCCCAGGTACTCACCGTACAGTTCATAGATCTCCCGGGCCCGTTGTTTCTGGTTTTCGGTAATCGCGTTGAGCAACACGTTGCCCTGAGGGTCGAACCCGTATTCGTCCTGGAAGTTGTAGTACATCGTGGTGATACCAGCGGTGCTGTCAGCCGGGCTGACAAAGCCCGGGACGCCGAGATGCGTTTCGGGACGGATCTCTCGGTGACCGATGTCATCGTTCCCGCCTGGGAGTGTGATCGGGAACGACTGGGCGTCGATCGCGGCGGAGATGATCAGCGTGTCGAGTTGCGTGGAATTGAGCGCTTCCAGCGCATTGACGTCGACCGCACCGGCTCCCACTAAGGCGAGTCGGGCATCGTCCAGAGGCGCACTCTGGGTGTTCGCCGTTACTCCAAAGCCCACGCCGTTGATCGCATCAGCGATCGCTGATGCCACTTGAGCGGCGCTAAATGTCGATGATGGCGTAAAGAATACCGCAGCGGCGCCGGCGGTCTGGGCACCCGGCGCGCCCGACTGCTCCAGGTGGCCGTTGGCCGGGTCGGTGTCGAGGGTATGATTCGTCCTGCCGCCGACGTAAACCAGCCCGCCCCCTAGGTGAAGGGGACTGAGATTCAGTGGTTCGCCGGCGATCGCGGTGGCGATATTCTCGGCAATTTCTTCATGTGTCTGGCCGGGACTGAACGCGATGACCGTCGTCGACGCGGTCGAGGTATCCGAGCCGTCGGCATCGAACAGGAAAGTCTCATCCTGGCTGCCGTCACCGAGAACAAAAGCATCCCCGTCTACCAGACCTCCCTCAAGTCCGGAAATCGTAAGACTCGGCGCTAAGGCAACGCTGACGGTGTTGGCTGCCGTACTCCCCAGGTGGATGCGACCGCTACCCAAATTGCTGGGGGACAGTCCCAGCGAAGGGAACACGCCGTTGATCGCTGCGATCACCGCGTCGGCCAATTCATCCGCGCCCAATGGCTGGCCGGTCGCGTCGAGCAGCCCGATCGCCACATTCACCCCGTTGACGGCACCCGTGCGGTCAAACTCGAAGACTTTGGAGACAATGCCGTTGGTGACCGTGAACCGCTCGGTGTCCGTGATCGTGTCGGCCCCCGTTTCGGGGAGCTGAATCGCCAGCGTCTGGGGAACCTGCAATAGAAATCCACTGTCGAACTCCAGGACCTGCTGAGTACCATCGTCCGCGGTGACCGAAAACGTCTGGCCCTCTTGAAACGCATCGCCGGCGAGTTCGACTCCGATCGCGAGTCCGACCGTCGTCGCCGTGTTGAAACTCGAACCGGCATCGGCGGAGATGTCCGCGCTCAACGGCCGCGGCGCCAACCCCTCGTCGGTACCGATCCGCAACCGATAGCTGCCACCGCCCACCGGCTGGTCGGTCGCCGGATCGATTAACAGGTCGAGTTCATCGGCAAACGTCAGCCGGGCCGTATCCGCAACCGCGTCGTATTCCACGTCGGTGGGATAAAACAAGACATCGTCGGTGTTCTCCAGCGTTTCCTGGGTGAACAGCAACTGGTAAAACGCCGGGTCTTCCGCCGCCTCCCGATCGAGGTCATCGTCATTGAAATAGACGACGATCTGGTCGCGCGCCTGGCTGAGTTCCCCGGTCGCCGCGTCACGGCGAATCGGTTGGGGAACCACTGAAACAACCTGGGCACCCCGATCGATCTCAAAACCGAGTGTGAAGTCCTGGCCCCCGTTAAAGACGGTCCCATCGACTTCCCGTAGCGGCTGGGTGGAACCGAGCACGTCCAATCGGTAGACGTCGTCGGGCAGCGAACCGTCGAACCGGAAGATCACCTCACGCCCGCCGTCCTCCACATAGACCGCACCAGGCTGGATATCAACGTCATCGGCGCCAACCAGTACCAGCGGCGAGTAGCTGAGATCGGCGAGCGCAATCTTGATCGCAGGATCACCGCTCAGGACCCGACCTGCGACAATCTGGCCCGCGTCGACGTCGGCATGGATCGCATCGAGAAGTTGCTGGACAGTGGTCTCGTTCCCCGGATTGGAATTGAGGTCAATCTTGACAAGCGGGCCGTTGGCATCCGGCATGACCACGGTCGGGGCGTCGGCGCCGCCATGGTCACTGCGCGTGAAGTCGAGTGTGATTCCGTTCTGGGCTGCACCCGGCGTAATCGCGGTGAAATTCACCAATAGCTCAGGGGTGGCATTAAAGTTGGTTTCGACGAAAGCTGCTTTAGCGCCGAACAGGCTGAGTGGCGAGTAGTTAACATCGGGAATCGCAATCAACGCGAACTCATCCCCCGAGAGAATCTCCGGGCGAACGAGCGCCCGGACCTGGCTATCGTTTTCGATCGCCTCCCGCAGGCTCTCCGCGGTGGTAGGATTCGCCA
>PADE01000092.1 GCA_002702965.1 Planctomycetaceae bacterium | reverse complement strand
GGCTTCCTCAAGGGCAAGTCGGCGTTGCAGATTTCGGTCTGGCTGGATAGTTCGAACCTGTCTCCGGATGCTGCAGTCTCCATCGAAATTAACACGAATACGCAGAACGGACAGGAAACGCTCTTCCGTATTCCTGTAGAGACGTCAGACCGAATGGGATGGCGGCGTGTGGACGCTCAGGTCTCGCTCGGTGATTCGCAGCAGTTGAATTTGATCATTGCGGGCATCACAGCGGAGGCGAAGGAGGGTGAGTTGTTTGTCGACGGTATCGCGCTGAACCTGATCGAAACGAGCCTCGCAAAAGAGGATCGTTTCAGAACCGCGGCTCGCGTCGCGGTCACGATCGGCAACAACAGGAACCGCAATATTGTTCGAGGGCAGATCGTCAAGGGGTCGTCTTTTTGGGACAACGGCTACGGTTACGACAACGCGGTCGATGGGGATCTGGACAGTGCGGATTACGGAAAAGGTGCTGCCTGGCACTCACAGCGCCCAGCCATGCAGCAGTGGATCAAGATCTACCTGCCTGCGGTCGAGCAGATCGGAAGATTGCGCATGCTCAACGCGTCAGCTGAGTCTGCCTACCGGACAAGAGAGTATAAAGTTGAAGTTTCTACGAACGATCACGAGTACACGGAAGTGGCCCGGGGAGTGCTGCCCGACGACGGTCACACATGGACCGAAGTAGAGGTTCGGCCAATCGCGGCCAAGTACATCAAGTTCACGGGTCTGACCGGGTACAATCTCGAGTATGCCGTAGGCCTGAAGGAGTTTGAAGTTTATTCTCCGTAACGGAGCTGAGCCGCAAACAGAGTGCCGTCACACTCCGTGTACCATAGCTCAGTTCGCCCCGAAGCCGGTTGGTCGCAGATTGCCGGCGCCGCGCCGCGGGAGCCGGTTAGTGTTCGATCTTGCAGTTCGGCAAAGCCGTCTTGAGTTCGGTGACGCCCGCGTCGGTGATTCGCTTTGCAGCGTGTTTCGCCCGCCTGGCGCGCTGCGCTGCGACACCGTAAATCGATGCAGACGTGTGCAATCAGGGGTAAGACCGATGGCCAGTGGCCAGCCAGCGGCGAGCACCGCGCCTGTCAATCGACGTGGGGCAGTCGCAGTCGGGTGACCACCGGTTGCCGGTCTTCCAGCCGGAGTGATCGTAGCTGCCCCTCGTCCACTTCGGATCGGAGTGACGAGCGAGAATCGCCCGCCAGGGGACAAGTCGGCTGACTGCCAGCACAGCGGCTCACTCGTCGGACTCGCCCTCGATCGAGTTTAAAGTCCGTTCGAGAAACCGCTTGAAGCGGCGGCTGTCGTCGGTCAACAGACGCTTTAGTGCAGGAACCGCTTCCTTGGCTTTGGGACCAAGCTTGCCCAGATAGAACACGGCGTAGTAACGAACCCGGCCTTCCTTGGATTCCAATGCCCGGATCAGCGTCGGCAGAGCGTCTGGTTCGACGTCATCAATCGCACGCAAGGCGCTGCGAGCAGATTCGCGGTCTTCCTCACTGCTGAGCAGATCGAATAGACCCGGGACGGCCGATCGGGCCGGAGGTCCAATTTCTCCGAGCGCTTCGGCGGCCGCTTTTCGCACTGTCCAATCCTTGTCCTTGAGAGCTACGACGAACTGCGGCACGATGCTTTTTGGATCACGATCGATCTTCGCTAATGCACTGATTGCCAGTGCCCGGATCGTGGCTGCTTCGTGTAAGAGCAATTGCCCAACGCGCGGCGCGCTGTCGGCTGCTGCCGTATTCAACTCACCTAACGCCTCAAGCGCGGCGATGACCAGGACCTCGTTGGTACTCTGTAAGAGGTCTGTCAACGCGGGTGTGGCCACGGCAGCTTCTGCTCCAATGCTCCCCAGAGCCTGCGCAGCGTTGGCTTGGACAAGCGTGTTCTCATCCTTGAGTGCGACCATCAACGGTGTGACCGCCGCGACGGCTTGGTCTCCGATTCTTCCCAGCGCCAGAGCTGCGCTGCTGCGAACGCCTGAGTCGTCGTCACCGAGTGCTTTGGTGAGCGGCTCGATCGACTCGGTAGCCATTTCAGGTGCCTCGGCCAGCGCAACGATCGCGCGGCTTCGAACGCGAGCGCTGGGGTCCGCGAGGGCTTTGACAAGGATGGGCGTAAGCGCCTCTGCCGTCGCGTCGATTTTGGTCATCGCAAACACCGCGTTGGCGCGGACCGTCGCATCGGCGTCGCTTGTGGCCGTGGTCAGTTTGTCGAATGCTGGCTTTGCGGCTTCGCCGAACTGCCCCAACGAGGCGGCCGCAGTCGCTCGCGCGGTTGCTGATTCGTCATTCAAGACGTCGATCAGCGAGTCGATTGCCTCGATCGGTGGCGGCTCGA
Organism: Planctomycetaceae bacterium; assembly: GCA_002702965.1. Lineage (GTDB taxonomy): Bacteria > Planctomycetota > Planctomycetia > Pirellulales > Pirellulaceae > UBA9264. The sequence goes on along the minus strand of PADE01000092.1, from coordinate 19,268 downwards.
TGCCACTCAGGGCTTGCGCGGCGCTGGCGCGAATGTTGGCGTTTTGGTTGGTGAGAGATTCGATCAAGGGTTTCACTGCGGCAGGTCCGATGCCCACCAGCGCTGCCGAGAGAACTGGTTGCGGTATCGATTCGTCTTTGACCGCGGCGAGCAACGCCGGCACGGCAGCCGCACCGATACGGCTGATCGCATTCGGAATCGTTGCATCATCGGGACCGTGTTGTCGCAAGGCCTGAATCAACGCCGGCACCGCACGTTGAGCTTGTGGCCCCAGACGCCCCACGCCGTAAGCCGCAGAACGTCGCTTCTGGGGATCCTCGCTTTCGAGCATCTTNACCAGAATGGGAATCGCGCCGTCGGCGGCGTCACCGAGCTTCATCAAACCGACCACTGCGGTGTCACGAACCGAGTTCTCGGGGTCTTCCAAAGCCGCCGTGATAAAGCGCACAAGCTCGTCACGGTTGATCGCCGAGGACACCAACGCGGAAATCGTTGGCGCACGAACGGTTGCAAGCTCGTCATGGGCAGCTCGCGTCAGTCCGGCAATCGTCGTGGGCTGTTGCGGGCCGATCTGGCTAAGGGCCGTCGCAGCTCCTGCGCGGACCCTTTCGACATCACTTGCAAGCGCTTCTGCCAACGCTGCTTCGGCGGCGTGACCGATACGACCAAGNGCTTCCACTGCGCGNTNTCTCACAGACGTTTCGTCGTCTGACAACGCTTGGACAAGCTGTGCGATGGCGGGACTCGCGGCCGTTTCCATCCAACCCAAAGCNTGCGCCGCCCCAGCCCGAATCNCCGCCGAGTCGTCCCGCAGTGCTGCTCGCAGTGGGTCGANGGCGGCCGGACCGATCATTCCCAACGCGTACCCGGACCGGTAACGCCGCTGCCGGTCGCGCGTGTTGAGGTCGTCGATTAATGCGGGGATGGCCTCAGAAGCTTCGGGGCCGATACGTGCGATTGCGGTCACCGACTGGAACCAGATCTGTGTATCTTTATCATCCAACGTCTTGATCAGAGCTGGCACCGCAGCTTTCGCACGGGGTCCGAGTTTCGCTAACGCATAGGCGGCATCACGGCGCGCGTCAGTCTCAGCGCCTTGTAGCGCGGTGATCAGGTCGTCGACGGTGGGCTCTTNTTGNCCGACCACGATGGTGGTCGTGCCTATCACCGACAGAGCGAGTGTGAGTCTGAATAGCGTGACGGATCGCGGGAACATAATTGGCACTAGATCTGAAGTCCCGGAAGTCGCCCCGTGCTGTCGCCGATGAAATCGGTGGGGGCACCGATTCGGTCGAGTAGNGACAGGAACAGATTGCACAGCGGAGTCTCGTCGCCGTAGCGAATGTGGCGACCGGGGTGAACCGTGCCGCCGCCGCGACCCGCCAGCACAAGGGGGAGGTTCTCATTGTTGTGACGGTTGCCGTCACTCAAGCCGCTACCGTAGAGGACCATNCAGTTATCCAATAGCGAGCCGTCGCCTTCTCTTGCAGACTTCATCTTGTTGAGCAAGTAGGCCAATTGCTCGACATGGAAACGGTTGATCTTGCGGATCTTTTCATGTTTCTTTCGATCACCACCGTGATGCGACAGGTCGTGGTGTCCATCGGGAACCTCGATATTGCGGTAGCTGCGGTTGCTGCCAGCGTTGGCCATCATAAAGGTGGTGATTCGCGTCGAATCGGTTTGAAACGCCAGCACCATCATGTCACACATCAGCCGGATGTGCTCGCCGTAGTCGCGCGGCACGCCGGAGGGCCCGCGGTATTCAAATTCGCCGCTGCGAGAGGAGTCCCGCTGCGCAAGCTCAATGCGCCGCTCGATTTCGCGGACGCCGGTCAGGTATTCGTCCACTTTACGACTGTCGNGAGCGCCGATTCTTGTTTGCAACCGGCGTGCGTCGTCGGCGACAAAATCGAGAATGCTCTTCTTCAAAGACTCACGGAGGGCGGCCTGCTTGCCAAAGCCCTTTTGGTTACGGTCTGCAAACAGCCGCCGAAAAACCAGTCGTGGGTTGATCTCTTTTCCAACGGGCGTTGTTTCAGACGACCAGGAAATGTTTGACGAGTAGGCGCAACTGTATCCCGAATCGCAATTGCCGGCGCTGCGACCGCGCTCACAGCCCAATTCGATCGACGCAAACTTCGTCGCCTTGCCAATCCGCTGCGCTGCGGCCTGATCGACAGAGATGCCGGAACGGATGTTCGCTCCAGATGTCTTGCGGGGCTGGGCGCCGGTCAAGAACACCGAGGCGCTGCGGGCGTGGTCACCCGGACCATCGCCATTGGCGCGCCCTTTGTCGTGGGTCAGCCCGCTGAGTACTAGCAGATCTTCCTGTACAGCGGCCAACGGTTCGAGGATGTACGGAAGTTGACCGCCGAATCCTTCTGTTCGCGGTGTCCAATCCGGCATATGAGCGCCGTTGGGGACGAAGATGAATGCCATACGGCGCGGATGCGCGGATGCTTCAGCGGCCAAAGCGGCAGCCGGAACCAGCGATTCGAGCCACGGCAACGCCACCGACACACCGAGTCCCCGCAGCGCGGCGCGGCGAGAAACGTGGATTTCGCGCGACATGATTTCTATCTCTCCGCTTTGATTTCACGTAGTGTGAACGGATCACTGGTGGCAATCGCCTCGACCAGCGCACCAAACCGATAGCCGCTCTGGCCNAGTTGCTTGACGATTGCGTCAATCGCACAGNGGTCGTAAGACTGCAGGCCGCGCCCCAGCGCGTAGGTTAACATCTTTTTCGTCAAACAACGACAGAATTCTCGCTTCTTGTTNTCCGCGAGAATTTCCATCAGGTGCTTCGCATCGCGGAACTTGTCGCCTCCGGGGAGCGTTCCCGCGGGGTCGATTTCGAATCGGCCGTCACGATCGCGCCAACCGCCAATCACGTCAAAGTTCTCAAGACCAAATCCGAGTGCGTCCATCTTGCGATGGCAAACAGCGCACGATGCATTACTGCGGTGTTGCTCCATGCGCTCGCGAAGCGATCCCAGCGATTCTGCGTCTTCGTCCAAGTCTTCGACACCAGCGGGCGGTGGCGGTGGCGGTTCACCGAGGATGTTGTCAAGAATCCACTTTCCTCGTTTGACCGGAGAGGTACGCGTGGGGTTCGAAGTGAGCATCAAAATACTGGCATGAGTCAGAACGCCGCGGCGACGATCCGACAGCTGCACGCGCTGAAAATCGCCACCCTCAACTCCGTTGATTCCGTAATGCAAAGCCAGCCGTTCGTTGACGAACGTGAAGTTGGCACTCAAGAAATCCAAAACGCTTCGGTCCTCGCGAACGATCGATTCGAAGAACATCTCCGTTTCGCGCAACATTGCGGTCCGTAGCTCTTCGTCGAACGCCGGGAATGCCCGCGGATTGGGTGTCATGTCGGCCAGACTCCGCAATTGAAGCCATTGACCAGCAAAGTTGCTGGTCAGGGTGCGAGCATTGCGATGCTGCAGCATCCGCCGGACCTGAGATCGAAGAACGTCAGGCTCGCGTAGCGATCCTGCGCGTGCAAGTCGAAACAACTCTTCGTCAGGCATACTACTCCACAGGAAATAGGAGAGCCGGGATGCTAACTCGAAGTCGTTCAGTTTGCGAATGCCTTCGGAAGTTTCCGCATTCTCATCGAGTTCCACACGGAACAAGAAGTGGGGTGATACCAGGATCGCGGTCAGCGCAGTGCGAAAAGCCCCTTCCTCTGCTGCTCCCTGATCTCGCGCTGACCGGTTCAGCCGCAACAGCCGTCCGAGTTCGCTGTCGGTCACCGGTCGTCGGAATGCACGTGAGGCGAACGTTTTCAAGTTCTGACGAATCGCATCTCGCGCACTCGATTCTTGATCGGCCGTATGGACCAGGATCCGCTTGCGAGTCTCTTCGTTGTCGAACACCTGATCGACGATTGCCTCGGCTGCAGCCAAGTACTTTTCCACGAGGATCGGCGGAATCGACAACACGTCTCCAATGTTGTCAAAGCCGTGGCCCACATCGTCCGAAGGAAAATCGTCGGCCGGTTTGAAATCGATGCCGCATAGTTCACCAATGGTGTTGTTGTACTCGGCTCGATTCAACCGTCGTATCGTCACACGGCCCGGGTGTTTCTCACTGCCGCAATCAAACTTGGCCAACTCCGCCTCAATCGCCGCCACCGCAGCTCGAAGTTGTGATTCTGCGGGCCGAGGTTCGTCCTTCGGAGGCATCTGCCGCTCGACCAGCATACGGACGACCTTTTCCCAGATTTCGTAATCGGTCTGCACCTTCGCCGACTCGCGGTAGTGGTTCAGCGAGAGCCCGCCCTCGGGCTCCTGCTCGCCATGACATTTATTGCAGTGGGCGCGCAAGAACGGCGCCGCATCGCGGGCGAAGAGGTTTTCGGCGGAAGCGGACTTATGATCCTCTCCAGCGGGCAGACTCTGCCACGGGAGCAGGTGACCCAGTAGTACAACGCAATACGTAGCGCATCTCATCAGCAATGACCGGATGTCAACAAGTTGGAAGGGCCTCTCTGCGTTGTCGATTATAGCTGTTTGTCNTCGCCAAGAGATGGTGGGCAGGTACGATAGAGGCCGGTGATTGAGAGAAGATGTCGGCATTTTGGCGCTGTCGCGCTCGCTGTTTTTTGTCAGGCAAGATGGATAGAACGGCCTAACCTCTGAGTGGGAGCGTTCGGAATGAGTGGTCGGGGGGAGATTCCGCGAGAGGATGGGCCGGCGCGGATGGGTTCCATTGTTCGCGTTGGTGGCGGCCGTTGCCGGAAGCGAGCAGTAGTCCCGACGGGTCCCTCTGGAAGCCCGCTAGAGATCGCCGAAAAGTGTCGGTCTTACGGTCCGTTACGAGAGCGCAGGGGTGCTGAGAAAGCGCGGGTTGGTGACGTGCTCGTGGCCGGTGACAAACGGCGACAACGACCGCTGGCCATCAAGCGGATCAACGGCGCATTGGCCCAGAGCCAGCGGCCGCTCAGCCCGTTGTTGACGCCGGCGCAGGCGGTTGCAGCACTCAACACCCGGGTCGACCGGGAAATCGCAATAGAGCGCAACCGGCGAATCACGTACCTCTCCAGCGCCGCCAAATCATCCGCAACAACAAACCAGCTGGGATGGCGAGGATCAGCCAGGGAATGACTGCGACCAAGCCGACCAGCAGGTTCTTGGCAGCTACGCTGATCGCCAGGATGGAACTCGTCCAGGCCTTGCCAATGCGACTCCCGAAGGAAGGAGCCTGTGGTGGCTCGTAATCGCGTTCTTCCCGAACGTCGATGGTGACGGTGGTCATCTTGATGCGACTCTGAAGCGAACGGAACATGCTGTCCATGCGTTCAATCTCACCCCGGACCCGTCCCAATTCCCGTTCCACTTCGATCAACTCGTTAATTTTTCCGGCACTCCGCTCCAGCAACTGCAGGATACGTTCTTCCAGTCGCTTCTTGTTGCGGATCCGAGCGTCGAGGTCAACATATTGCGCCGTGACATCCTCTGTCGTTTCGCGAAAGTGTTCCGGTACCCCGAGTTCTGTTAATGCACCGAGGAAGATCCGATAGTTCTTGACCGGGATGCGGGCCTTCCAGTGACCCGAACGGGCCCGACCCTGGTTGCGATCTATCGAGAGATCAGCGGTATGGCCGCCATGTTTTTCGATCAGCTGCGAGAGGCCGTTTTTTCCCTCTAGGGCGGCGAAATCTTCCACCACCAACCGGACCTCCGCCACGTAGATTAACTGGCGCTCGGTTTCCAGTGCCGCATCGGGGCTTTCCACGACCTCTGAGTCAGACGTGACACTGGTCTCGGTATCGACCACATCGACAGACGCCTCACCACCGGCTCCCTCCAAAGGCATGGAGTTCACGGCAACTCCGCCTCCGTACTCTTCCGCGAGATACCCGCTGGAACCGCAGCCGCCGATCACGGCAACGATAGCAGCGCCGAGCACTAGTCGTAGTCTGGATGTAACTCGTGACATCTTTCCCTGTCCGCTTTCCAGCGCCCTGTCTCTCAGTGACTAGATCATCGGCAGCGGCAGAATATTCCCTCGGAAGACAAAAAAACCTCACACTCCGTGGCCTGACCACGCAACGTGAGGTTGGAACGATGACTTTATCTCACCCACATCGCCGCTGATATCCGCGGGGTCAACAAACTGACCATCGCATTCGACCGATTCTCGCTCGCGCACGCTACTGCGCCGAGTTCCGCAGAGAAGGTGATTGCCAAACCGTCCTCAGGGACCTTGAACGGACCGTCGCTGCTGCTCGAGCCGCCCTGCGAGCCAGGCCACAACGAGGTAGAGCGGGAGCTCGACNAGCATCCAATNGGGTCCCTGAATCATCATCATCACGATGATCCCACCCGCCAGCGAGAACACGCCGACGATCATCGCCAGGAGCATCGGCCGGGACGCGCCGAGGCGAGCTGCGACCCAACCACCGACGAAGGACTGGCCCAGGTGGGCGAGCAGCACAACGAAAAACGCGAGCGTCGGGAGGGTGGCAATATAAGCGTTGAACTGTTCCGGGTCGTTCGTGTCCATCCCTTCCGGCGTGGGAAAGAGCACACGCATGTTGAGCTCGATGAGTCCCATGTTCAGGAGGCCGCCGACGATTAAGCCACCGAGAACAGCGAAAATGTTGCGCCACATAAGCCACCACCCACCCATGGAGATACACCGCACGATACCGCGAAGGGTGCCGCTTCGCTTTCAGCGCAAGAGGTCAACGCGACCGGTGGCGGGGTCAGAGATACCCCCTCCCCCTCGGTCCGACGCCGGGAGCGGGAGTGAGGTCATGCCCCGCTGCAGTTGTCCCGACGCCCTTCTTCATCGATACGTGTCTACCTCTTGGGAGGCGCGGCTTCACGTACCACGGCTCCCCGGTCGTCGCTCATCACCAGCAGCGAAAACTTCTGGACATAGTCCAATTCGTTGGTGTTCAGCGACGCGTAGTCAAACCGTCCGCGCAAGTCGGTGTAGCCGTCCTTGTAGAATTTCACGCTGCCGTTTTTGAGCTGGGCGTAGACCTTCACGTAGACCTTCGCGAGCGGCTGGCCCGGATGCGGGGTCGTGATCTGCAGCTGGCCGTACTGGTCGATCACCTGCAGCGCCAGCGAGTTCGAATAGTACGCCTGCGATCTGGTTTGTCCCGCGCCGATGACTTCCACCAAGACATTGGCATTGTGCAATGCCTCGGGTAGGGGAAAGCTGAACGCGGCCTGATCGCCGGGAAGCTCGATCCGTTGGGTCAGGTTCGGCCGGATATGAGAAAACTGGCTGGAGTACTGCTGGACAAACGGATTTCGGCTGAACAGCAGCTCGATGTCCATCAAGTAGTAGTTGACCCGCACCTCGCCCAAGTTCTGGTAGTTCAGTTTGACGGCCTTCGCTTCGACTTGAAATTCAAAACTGGGTTCGGTCGCCGCCAGTCGGGCCTGCGTTTGATCGCGATTTTCCGGATCGAGCACCTCGACGTCCGCTCCACCGATCTCGTCGAGCCGCTTTTCGACCACTGCGAACGCGGTCCGCCAGCGGTCGACCGGGTGTTCCAAGTGTCGGGCCACGACTTGGCGCGCCGCATCGACGTCTTCCCGAAGAAGATGCAGGTAGGATGCGAAATAATCGTGCTGCAGGCGCGTAGCGAGCTCCTCCGCGTTGACGCGCTGAAAGAACGCGATGGCCTCGTCCATCCGATCTTGCAGCAGCATGTAGTAGGTGACCGCCATCAGGTCGGGACTCGTCAACTCGCGCCGATAGCTGAGAATCTTCAGCAGCTGGTGGAATTGGTCGTGCAGACGCCCGTTGAGAATTTGCCGCCGCCTCCCCAGCTGGTGGGCGCGGGCGTTGACCAGCGGGCGATAGTCCAGGTGCTGGTAGGACTTGCGGGCCACCGGGTTAATCGTCAACAGTGGGCTTTCCAGAGCGCTGCCGCACTGCGCGACGAACGCATCGGCGTGCTGCAGATATTCACGGACGATGCGCGGTTCATTGTGCGCGATACCGTAGGACCACAGTGTATGGTTGTAGGCGTGTCGCGCCTCGAGCAAGTCGACGACACTCAGGAAGAACGGCTTGTCTCGCATCCGGAAGGCGATTTTATCGAGGTCGGTGCGATGNAGGTTNTGGCGCGTGAGGTAGTCAATGACGTCGCGATTNCCGCCGTTTTGGGAAACGTACGCCCACGACGCGCGATCGATGCGACTCAGTTGTTCCACCACGTTCAGCGTCGTCGGTTCGGCGTGGGCCAGTAGTTGTTCGTTGGTGGCCACGTGGACCGGGTAATGNGGGTACTCACCGACCGCCGGGAAATAGAAGTGGTATTCGATCGTCTGGGTGTGAAACGGTTTCAAATCGATGTGCGCGCTGTCGGTCACCTGGGTGTTCAGCACCCCGATGGCACCGACCGGGATCTGCAGTAGCAGGTCCAACTTCTTCGGCGATGAGGTGGGGTTCGTTACCACGACCTGGCACCCGTAGACCGTGTGCACGAGAAACTCGTCGGTAACGAACTTGTCCAACCTCTGGTTGTTCTCGAGACGGTAGCGGTCGTCGCGGCGGAAGTAGTTTTGACTGACCAAGATCGAATTCAGGTCGGCCCGGTCCTCGGTCGCGCGAATCTCTTGATGAAACACNACCATGGGGCTNCCCGCGGTGAGCGACATCCGGCCGTCGGCAAGCTGGCTTTCGTGCTCNTCGGCNNCCAGCGGTAGATCGAGTAGCGCCAGGGCGAACATCATCTCCGAGAAATTCCCGGCGGCCTCGGCCAGGTGGNTCGAATGGAACGGCCGGTCGGGCTGGTGATGCGCGTAGTCGCGCCAGAACGCATTGACGGTGATCAACTGAGCGTTTTGTTGCTCGATCGTCAGCCGGTAGTAGTTGTTCTCCACCCACTCCTGCGTCTTGTCGAGTTTCGTGTACAGCTGCCGCAGCTCGGCCCCCAGCTGCAAGTCGGACTCGGCGTAAAAACGGTCCGCGTTCTTGTCCGCTGATTTGCGTTTGAGCGATCGTCGCGATAGGCGATCGAGGGCCTTGGTGTCAGCCCGCCGTCGTCGTGTCGAAAGGGAGTTGGCCTCCTGGGCATCTTCCAACTGTCCGTTTTCCTTCTCTCTGCTGGGGCGGTTTCCGCTTGCGCGACCCTTGGGCGCCGCGGGCGTGGCTGCCGACGCGCTCCCGCCACCGCCACCTCCCGGTAGTCGATTGTCGCGGGGGGCTCGTAAGCCGGCCGCCGGCGCGGCTTCCCCTCCTCGAAAGCGTGCGNGCTTAGCTCCGTCGAGCGCGAGGGACTCGCCGACTTCCAGGTTGCTCCCCTTGAGGGCCGTCTGGAAGAGAAAGTCCAAGCGGGTCATGTCGGGAGGTACCAGATCGAACCGGTCGTCGACATCGCGCACCGTGTGTGGGCGGTCGTCGTCGAGGCGCTGTGACAGCAAAATGCGTTCCACCGCGTTGAGCTGCGTGTAATTCCAGGGGCGGAGATAGTCCTCCAGATCGGCGCCGAGCAACCAATCGTCGAGAAAAGTCTTGTCTTTCTTGTTCGCGATAAACGGCCGTACCACGGTTTCAAAGAACTCGGGGTCCTTTTGGTACAGATAGAAGTTCAGTTCGTGGCAGGAGTGTTTGGAGTACAGAGTTCGCCGCTCGTCCGGTTCGAGATTCGGCCAGTTCAACACGAAACCGAACTGTAGCAGATGCGCATCGCCCGTCAGCGTGGCGTACAACGAGTAGACGCTCGCCAGGCTGTCGTAGGATTTGAGCTTCGAGGTCGCGATGTCGGCCAACACAAACGTATCGCCGCGCTCGACAACGCTGATCTGCTTCTGTTGGGTGAAATGTCGTTCCGGATCGAGGCCCTTGGCCAGACGCAGATCGAGGAAGTCGGTAGGGGTCTCGGAGAGCGATACGCTGCGATAGGCCGTGGATTGTGGGTCGACGGCCACCACGTGCAGATGCTGATGGGCTCCGACCGCCTCGTTCGGAATGACAACCACGCCGCGCTTGTTGGGGGCCAGATTCAACAGCAGCGCCGAGGACTCGGACAGGAAGTCGAGGTTGGCGAAGTCACCGCCCGCTTGCGTCCGCTTTTGAGATTCTGCGTCGCGCTGCTCCTGTTCCTTGGGCTCTTCCGCCTGGGGCGCGAACTTGGTGCCCTCCTCTGCCGTTTGCTGTTTGGTCTGGGTACTTCGCAGCGGCCAGGCATTGAGCAACAAGCTGGGGCGCTCGATCATCACACCGGGGTACTTGTTGGCGTAGCGCCGGTCGATGATGTAGCGGTACTCGTCACCAATATTCCGGCCGGCGACGTAGAGCGAAGAGGTTTGCGCGACCGATCGGCGCAGCGGCTCGGGGTCGACAATCCGGCCGAGCTTGGCAAAGGCGGAGAACGCCGGCTGGTACCGCGTGGCGAAAACGTGTACCCGGGCGAACTTGCTGGCGTTGCGCAATCGAACGCGGATCTTCTCCCGACCGCGGTCGATATCGACAATCTGCAGCGGCCGCACCCCGCGCTGCTCGAGATGACGGTTTGCACCCAGCGCGTAGCCGGCTCGAGCGACGCCGGCCGTCAGACGGATCCGTACCGGCTGACCACTGTGTTTGAGCAGCAACTGATAATCGCCCCGCGGAAGTTCTTCGATGCGCAGCATGCCGTCCTCGATCGACAACGCGTCGAAGCGATCGGCCACATACGTCTCACCGCGCATCTCCAGCAGCGAGAACTCGCTGCGGGAGGGTTGCTCGGCGCGCCCCAGGTAGGGTAACTCAATCGCCTCACCGGCCACTCCGTGTAGCGATGCGTGATAGCTGTGCCGGTCGAGTGGCAGATTCCAGGTGTGCGCGGTTTTTTCGGGACCGGTTGCCGTGACCGACACGATATCGGTCAACGGGCCCAGTTCGACACGGCCCGCCAGGTCGGTTTGCAACGCCAGGTTCACCGGCTGCCGAAAGTCGCGATGCTTGATCGCCAACTGCACCGGTCGGTCCGGCCGGGGTTCACCCGTCTTCCCCAACAACTCGAGAAAATACTCGCCGTCGATGTTGGCAAAATGCAGATCTTCAACCTTGTCGCTCTGGTCGATCTGGTTGAGCCCAAAGGTCTCGGTCACCGCCAGGTCGATCTGCTTATTCTGGCTGCGGCTCGGGACTTTCGCCTGCAGCTGAAACGTGATCTGAGACAACCGGGGCGGCGTCTGAAACGTGTGCAACGACTCGCGGTCCTCGTACAGCTTGAACTCTTTGATCCGCTGCGAGGAGAGCACACCCTGATGGTCTTTCGAGGTGATCGTCAGGATCACCTCTTTCAGAGCGGACAGCGACACGGGCGTACCGTTCAGGTAGAGCGCCGGTCGTACCACGAGCTGGCTGGTGCGGCGGTTCAGGAGGGATTCCCGGTCGACAAACATCCCGGCTGCTAACCGGTAGTCTTCGGCAGCGTGTTGAAACGAGTCGAGTGAGGAAAAGGTGCCGTCTGAAATCACGATCGGTTGGCGAGCGGGAGCCGTACTGTAGGGGACCAGGATGCGGCCGTCGTCCCCCGCCGTGAACGTCCGTCCCGCCAGCGAGATCCGTGCGTCTTTGACAATCGCGTTCGCTTCGTTCAGGACAGTAAACCGGTGCCCCGCCAAAGTGGCGCCGACCAGGTGTCGTAATTTGCCCTTGCGGACCACCACCCGGCTGCTCATCCCATTGCCGATGAAATCGATCACGTACACGCCCCGCTGTTGCAGCTTGGGGAACGCGAAGTGTCGCCGCACACGCCGCAGCGGAGGCTCGATGTAAGCAAACGAGAATTCGTCGTTGGCCACCAGGCCATCCAGGTTGATATCGGTATTCACTTCGCGGTGATGTTCGTGGTAGTAGTTTTGGGCATTGACCTGGAACACTTTGACGATTAGCGTGCGCACGTTCTTGACGTACAGGTCGAGGCTCACTTCCTCGCCGGCGGCAAAGTGGGGGCGATTGGTGTGCGCGAACGCGATATCGATCCGTTCCTTCAGCGCCTGGTACATCGCGGGTGGCAGCAGCGAATACCACTGTTCGGGCTCCCCTAGTCCACTGACGATTTTGGCCTCGGCCAATTGATGGCGGAGAAAGACGTCGTTGATGTACGGCTGGTACGGGTCGGTGGCCATTTCCTCGATGAAGTAATGCTGGAGATAGCTGCGCACCAGTTCTTCATCGCTGCCGACGATGGGCAATAGTGTCACCGCGCGAAAATCGGCCTGCAGGTTGGCCGGATAACGCCGATTCTGTTCCAACTGCATGAAACGTGGTTCGATGTAACCGACGTTCCGCGGGAGCCGGATGTAGGTCATGAACCGCTGCTTGTCGTAGACCCCTTGAGCGCGATCGTGATGGAGGCGTCGGTAGAGCACGTGGGCCTTGAGCGAGTTGTGGACCGGCGCCAGAGGTTCGACAAAACCCCAGAGTCGATCCAGGTACGCGCCGCGTTCGGCCGGGTCGTGGCGCCAATCGAGATCGGCGTTGGGGCGCAGCTTCGACAAGTAGATGTGGACAAAGTTCTGTTGGTTCAAGAGATCCGGTTTGAGTTCCAGGCAGGCGTCGAGTTGGTCTCGCAGCAGCTGGCGGTGAATCGCGAGCGCCCCGAACGGCTTGCTGTCGCGGTGTTTCAAATCGGCGACGATCAGATCGGGGAGATTTGCGTGATCGGGCCGTTGCAACAGTTCCAGCAGGTGACGGCGGCGGACCGGGTTCAGCTCGGCGCGGACCAGCCAATCGAGCGCAGTGGGCTCAAACCCGGCCAGGTTCTGGTGCCGCGCCATGGCGCGCTGTGTCAGCTGTTCGCGCGAGATCCGCGCCGGGTCGAGTTGTGTCGGCAGGTTCGGTTTCTGACCGACCGTTTCACGCTGGTGATTGAATCGAATATTGAGTCGACGGCGGATCTGTTCCAGCGATTCGGCCGGGTTCTGCGCATATGTCAGAAGCGCCTGCCGGTTCTGGATTTCGACGACGCGCGGCGTCTGCTTGTAGCGTTTGATCCAGGCCCGCAACAACGCTTCAACCTGGTCGAACTGCTCGGTATTCTGCAGCTGCACGCAGTGGAAGTAGTAGTAGTCTTCCGAGCCAGGGATCAGCTGCTTGAGCGCTTCCTGGCGGTCTTGGGCCAAGGCAAAATCTTCGATGTACCCGATCTGCTGCGCCTGGACCGCAGCGGTGGCGGCCAGCATTGATCCCGCCATCAACATTGTCAGACGCGTCATCAGAACATCTCCTTGGAAAAGGCGATCGGTTGGTCTGGTGTGAGTTGTCGCTGTCTAAGTTCTACTAAGCAGTTTTGCCACAGGTTCTTAGACGGCAGCTGGGGCCAAAAAGTTCTTTCCAGTCGTGGCCATCGGTGTGAACTCTGTGGCCCGGATGGTGTACCCCTGTTTGAGGTTGGCGATCGGAGCGTCTTCTCCGCCCACCGAGACTTGCCCCGCGTAGTATACGCCGGTCTCGCCACCGGTTCGATTGCGCGCAGCGGGTGTGGGGCGTTGACGGACCGGAATGGCCGGAAACAGCGCTCAGCTGCCAGTCGAGAGGATTGCGCGGATCGACTCGGCGTTGCGGGCCAGCTCAGGCACAGCCGGGAAATCAAACACAAGCACGACGTGCGAAAGCCGGCGCTGCCAAAATCGCCGCAGTCGTCAATCGCCGCGACCGGCCAATCCGCCGGCATCATCCGCGCCGTACTGCGCAACTTCCCGCGATCGGTTTGCAGCGCAAACCGCGGTTGGCTGTCCAATCGCCCGGCGACCCAATGGCGAAGTTCTGTCAGCAAATCGGGATGGATGCGTGTGGGACCATCGCGGCGACGCGCCTTCGTGTTTTGTGGGGCCAGATGAAGTACGGGAACGTCACCGAGGGCGATGTCGCACACCCACAACGACTTGGTATGTCCGCAGATACCCCCGAAATTTGTAGTTTCTTGCGGTCCGATTAAGCTCGAATACTAGCAGGAGTTGTGGATAAAACGGGTTATCCTTGAAACCCACGCTCCCGTCGAATGCAAGTTACCAGTTGGCGAGTTGCGACCGGGTATCTCAACGAAGATTCACAGAAAGTTCGCTCGAGTCGCGAGGCCCAAAAGTCAAATGCGGGAAGCTATGCCTACCACCTGCGGGGTCCTGAAAACGCTATTCAAGAAGTGTCTCCTCATTGGGGGAGGCATATTCATTGGACTGATTTGCAGCGAGGTCGGGTTGAGACTTTGTGGGTTTCGCTATGCCACTTTCCTTCAACCAGATCGAGTCAGCGGATGGTCTCATCGCCCTGATGACGTTGCAGTTTATTCATTTTTGGGCCACGACACACTCGTCAAGATCAACTCGCATGGCTGGAGAGATTATGAGCGCCCGGTCAAGAAACCTCCGAGCACTTTTCGAATCGCTGTTATCGGTGATTCATTTGTGGCTGCATGGCAGGTCGGTTTGCAGGAAACATTCTGTGCACTTGCGGAAAGACAACTGAATCAGCAGGCTGCTTTTGGAGCAAGGAAAGTCGAGGTCTTGAATTTTGGTGTCAACGGTTACGGTACTGCACAGGAACTGTTGGCACTTCAAAGTTATATCCCTGCCTACGAGCCCGATCTCGTCATCCTTGCATTTTTCGCCGCCAATGACCTGATTGACAATTCCAAGGAGTTGGACTTCGATGGGCGGGCCTGGATGAGACCGTACTTTGAATTGCGGAGCGACCTTCTAGTCCTCGATTCCTCTTTTCGGGATTCGCCAAAATTTCGATCGCGGTCGAACTTGTTTTTTCGTTCGTGGTATGCATTGCGACACCACTCACGGTTTATCCAACTCGTTTCCAAGATGAGGAATCGCGTGTTCTTGAAACTGGGACGCAGGATCAGACAGGCCCGCGAAGACGTTCCGGTAAAAAGCTGGCAAGAGCGAGGATTATACGACCAAGTCTATCTCCGCACCCCGAGTACTGAATGGCAGGAGACGTGGTTGATCACAGAGAAGATCATCGGTCAGATGAAGAAGGAAGTGTCCAACATGGACGCTCAATTCGGGATTCTCCAAGTAAACGCGGCCATCCAAGTGCATCACGATGACGTGCGACAACAATTTATCAAACACCTCGGCGTCACTGATCTAGCGTATCCAAATCGGCGGATTTCTGCGTTAGCAACCAAGCTACATATTCCGGATCTAGATGTAGCGCCAAAGCTGCGGCGTTTGGCCGATAATTCCCATGAGCTTTACCACGGCTTTTCGAGCAACAAGGGTTGGGGGCATTGGAATGTTAAAGGCCATCGAGTGGTTGGCAATCTGCTGGCGAACTGGATTCACGCGCGTTTTGGTTCGGGCGAGCAGTTAACGCGCGATAACGATAAGACGTCGCCCCCGACTCGGTCTAAGTTAGGCAATTCGACTCAGGACGTCGACAAAACTGTACCCGAATCCCTCGGGCCTCCGGAGCGGAAAAGCGTCGTTCTTTGCCCGTAAACGGAGCTGCATACCTCGACGACTCCAGCGTCCGCAAGATCTTCGGGGCCGAATAACCATCTGCGTCAGTCGCTGTGTCCGCCGCACAGGTTCGCTGAACTTGAACGTCTCAAGTCGGACTACGAAAATACTGTGTTTGGACGCAAAGTAGTCGACCGTTGTGCGCAGGATTACCATCATCACGACGTACGTCAAGTTGTTGCCCGACGAGGGGCTGGCTTCATCGGTCGTGATTGCGACTCGTGCTTTTCATCCTTAGGTTCAAGGTTCGAGTCCCCGAGGGAGCACTTTTGTAAGGTGTTGCGGATCCCTGCCCTTTGCGGCAGCGCAACCTTTCCCGGGGACGGCGGAATCGGTTTTGTAGCCGGCTGATGAGGGAACCCAAGATGGGGGCGCCGCGCGCGCCGGAAATACCACTCGTACCGAATATGCCACCGGCGCTGAAACGGTGACTGGCGCTGAAACGGTGACTGGCGCTGTGAGACAATCGCCGCGACGGGGCCATCCGGGCCACGTCACGATCGACTGTCGCGAACGTTACCGGGGTCGCGATCGACCGCCCGAATCAGGTGAGTAATACGACCGTATGATTTTGGATAGGAGACGGCAATGTGCCTGCTGGCTAAACCCCATCTCCTCCTCCACCGTCATCTCCTCCACCGTCAGCCAGCCACTGCGATCGTAGTCGGTCCCGCCTGATCGTTTTCTTAAGATGTACATAAATAGCGACAACAGGAGCGAGCGCTACGCAGCTCAAAAAACCAAACGCGACTACCATGAAGGCGATTTCGTACCAGCGGACGGGGGGGGGAATCTCCAAGCATAGCGGTGCCCCTTTCGACACAAGTAAAATTTGTGCTGCGAGCATTCGTATTCCCGTGAGGGGCAATTACGATAACTCGCGTTTGGCAACGACTACGCTGCCCTGATTACGAAGTCCTAATTATTGGCAGCTTGTACCGGTTGTCAAAACGACCGCGGTGGGGGTTTGCGCTGACCGATGACCAACGGTTGCGGATGGACCTTGACGCGCGCGTCCAGCACTCCTGCGAGCATGCTGAGCTCACGACCGAATTCGGTGCGATCAAGATCGCATCGCGGCACACAATTCGATTGTTTCGCATTTCCCTGGCCGAGGAGTTTTCATCCCGAAAACTCAAAACGTTTCGGAAGGCGATGAGCCCCGCCTGCGGACTCTGTCGCGACGCGCTGGCGGGGGACTTCGGCCCTTTCAAACGACATGCCGTCCGGCCGCACATGATCGAGATCACGTCGTAAATCACACGCCTTTTCGTCGGTTTCTGAGAATCGCTCCTAGATCACCAACTATAGTCAAGATAGAGCGCTGCCCATCTATTCGGCCACCGTTCAACCGCGGCGTGATCGACCTGCTAGTGGACTTGCCCGGAGTGACCCTGATGCATCCGTTTGCGCTTCATAATCCCATCGACGCACAGACACGTTTGACCCACTAACGGTCCGCATGGTGGGATCAACGATCCAATTGCAAACCCCATTAACCGCCGGCAGCGGTCAACCCCAACGGCGTCCTGAACCCACTACATCGGCCCTGTTTACGCCTCCCGCAGTGCTTCCAACCGCGTTCGCGCTGTCACTGTTTGTCTGTGGATCGAGTGACGTGGTTCATTCCTTTGATCTGCATCTGTGCCCCGTGGGCTGCGTTGTTGGNCAGTTTCCGTGAGNTGCGCGNGTCGGCGGTAATGGAGTCGGCGGTAATGATTGTCAACTGGAATAGGAAGNCGAGCTAGTTTGAATAGCACCCACTTGTTTCACACCGAATCAAGACGCGCGTTGGTTCGCTTAGAGCATTGCGCTTGCGGTCTGCTACTAGTTAGCCATTTGGTCGTGTCCACGATCTATATGCGGCCGGCCACGGTGCATGAAATGCAGATACCAACGGCTCGCGATTACCCCATGCACGTTCATCGTGTGGCGGTGTTCCGCGAGGCGTTGTTCTCCGATGGGTTGCCCTGGGGAATCGATCCACGTAGTGGAGCCGGATTTATTCTGAATCCGGGTCAGGACATCAGCAAACCACAGCAGTTACTGGGGGTACTGTTTCCGTTCGCGAGCGCGGGGCCGATCGTCATCTGGTTCGCATATACCGTCGTCGTCCTTTATCCCGTGATGATCGGATTGGCATGTCGTCTGTTTGGCCTGACCTCGAAACAGTCGTTGGCTGCGATGACCGTGGTTCTCGCACTGCTGTGGACGAGCAACTCCGTCACGAACCTGGTGCGAATTGGGATGATGTCGTTCTTCCTGTCATCGGCGGTTNCNGCACTCGCATTGGCGACTTTCTACCGNTTCGCGGAACAGCCTGGCATGAAACGCTGGCTGGTCTTTTGCGTGACCGGCTCAGCGCTCTTCTTCGCCCACGTCGTTGGCCCTCTGGCGATCATCCCGGTGCTGGTCGGGCTGACGGTCTGCACGCTCCGCGGACGCTGGCAGCTCCTGGCAATGGGCTCACCGCTCGTCATTCTCGTCGTCAATGCATTCTGGGTCATTCCGCTCATTCTGGCGATTACGGGGNCACGCCCGGAATGGTTGGGTCAGCTTCCGCAGTTTAGTTCTGGTGCACGCTACTACACATACNACCACCTCGGCCGTCTCCTCGATCATCTTANGTCTGCAAGGANCGCGATGTCGTATCTAGNATTGTTTGCCATGGCGGTGGGAGGACGTGCGGTACTCGTTCGCAGTGGGCGTCGCCGTCTCGGGAATCTTCTCTGCGCGGCGTTTTTCTGGTCGCTCGCCCTACAGTGGTTCGGGTCATTCGTTCCGGGATTGAGCCTGTCTCAACCACTTCGTTTCATCACGACCACCGTAATCTTTGCCGCGATTCTGGGCGGTGTATGGATGGTGTGGTGTTTGCAGCAGATGCGAATTCCGCTGGGGATTGCCGTGATCGCCATCTGTTGCTTATTGCCCGTCAACGTCGTTTCTGGAAGAAAAGAACCGCTTTCGTGGGACGGCAAATCACTTGAACTACGAGAATTCATTGCCGAGCATACGATTCCCAAAGAGCGCATGTTGGTTGAAGAGTGCCGGCGTTTTCACGAAGATCCGGATCATACACCCAGAGCGTTGCATTTGCTGATAGACCGGGAGGTGATCGGAGATCCATACTTGGACATTACCGACTCGATTCAGTTTCGAAATGGCAGGCTGTTTGGACGACCGCTCGACGAATGGAGTAATGTCCCTTCCGAGACTCTTATTACCACAGTCCGCCGCTGGGGTGTCCACTGGGTGTTCACTCATCGCGACGAGTCGCGAAAGCTTTTCGAAACAGCTTTCAAGAAGCGAGGTCAGAAGATCGGGACGTTTTACGCGTTTCGAGTCCCTGGAGAAATCAGTCGATTTGTTGAGGGAGCCGGTGCCGTAACGGCTTCAGTCAATCGGATCGTAGTAAAGGTGGCAGATGCACCAACGGACCGAATTGTCCTGAAATATCGATATCATCCGGGTTGGATTACCGATTCGGGAAACCGGATCATCCGAGTTGCGAATGCGGAGGACCCGGCGGGGTTCATCGGAATCGAGAACCCGAAATCAGACGAAGTTCTCCGGGTGGATCCGTGGAAGGTAATCCGTGGCGTTTGGCAACCGGCCGAATAGTCGAGCCGAATGAAGCGGGCGGAACCGTTGGCGCTTGCGAGCGAAAAGAGCGTCGACAACGAGCTGTTTCCAGAGTCTCGATTAGGGCATTAGGAACAGCACCACGGCCGCCGAGATCCGATGCGAAGTCGTTGATCTCGAAGTCGTTGATCTCGCAGTCGTTGATCTCGCAGTCACCGCCGTGATCCGAAT
>PADE01000091.1 GCA_002702965.1 Planctomycetaceae bacterium | reverse complement strand
GACGGGAGACTGTGACGGGAGACTGTGACGGGAGACTGTGACGGGAGACTGTGACGGGAGACTGTGACGGGAGACTGTGACGTCACCGCCGGTGGGTGGCCTGATGAGGTCACCCGGGTCACCGAGAGCGGCTCGCGGCGACCCACCGAACGAGAATCGTCCGGTCTGCCGTCGGCTCGACCATGCGGTGGTCACCCGCGCTACTTGAGTGCCTGATACGAGCGTGCGATGATGGCCTGCCGGTCGCAGCAGGCGCTGCTTAGCGAGCGTCGTTTGATGCGATCCGTTCCGGTCAGATCACAACGGCCGCCAGCGAGTTTTTGACTTGGGGGATGGTATGCAACGCCGGGATTTTTTCAGAACCGTCGAGACCTCCGCGGTTGTCGGGACCGGAACGCTGCTGGCTGCGCAGGCAGGCCGGGCTGCCGCGCCCGCCGCGCCGCCCCCGTTCAAGATCGGGATGTACCTGCCCGAGTTGGGGTTGCCCTTTGATCCGGCGCTTGCGACGGCCGCTCGCTTGGGCGCCAAATATATCTGGTTCAACCGCGTGCCGGACGAACCGGAGATTGCCGACCTGACTGATGCCCGCGCCCGCCAGATCGCCGATCGTGTCGCCGCCCAGGGTCTGGAGATCTTCCTGCTCAATGCCGGAAATCCGTTCAAGAAGATTCACCTCACCGATCTCGATCTGAAGACGATGACCGACCACCCTGAATTCCGGCGCGATCTTCAGAATTTGGAGCGCTCGATGCAGATCGCTGCGGAGATCGGTGTGAAGACGGTGGGGAGCTTCACGTTTGCCTGGCCGGGGGAGTACTCCGCGGGAAAGCCGACCTGGCCGATGCGTTGGCTCACTCGAGGTGGGGTGATCGCCGAGGTCGATGCCCAAAAGTGGCTGAAGGCCTTTTCGCTGGTCGCCCAGCGGGCGGAAAAATACGACGTCGACGTGGCCTTGTCGATGATGCCCTGGAACTACACGAACACGACGGGCCATTTTCGGCAGCTGGTGGAGCGGCTCGGTTCGCGTCGTATCAAGGTGATGTGGGGGCCGGCGGACAATCTGAATTGTGGTGAGTGGGATACCGCGACGGCCGGTTTCCAGAACGTACGGCCCTTCCTGCATGGGCTGCACCTCAAGGACCTGACGGTCCGAGATGGACTGCAGCTCGATTTCGAGTACTGTCCACTGGGCCGCGGGGATGTCGATTTCACAACCGTGTTTCGCCAACTCCGTCAGCATCAGTGTGACGTGTTCTTGTCGGTTTCGACGCATTTCCTCCCGCCTGGCGGGTCCCGCGTCGAGGCGATGCGGATCAATATGACGCGGCTGCAGGAGCTGCTGAAGCAAACCGCGAAGGAGGCTTGAGCCACGTTGCCGAAGCGTCGACCGCCGCCTGTGGGGCCCACGGACTCGGCATCCAGAATCGGGAACCCGAGCGGATTACCCCGCACAGATTACGAGGTGTCGTCATGACTAGAGTCGATCGTCGCAGATGGCTGACCGCGTCGCTGGGGAGCGCCGCCGCGTCGACCGCGATCGGTTCCCCGGCCGCCGCTTTCACGGCGCCTACCGAACAGCTGCAAGTCGCCGTGATCGGCGTCGGAAATATGGGTTACGGGCACGTACGACGACTCCTGCAGCGGCCCGATGTCCGCCTGGTGGTTGTTTGCGATGCCGACCGCAAACACCTGCAGCGAGCGGCCGAGACAATCCAGACGACCTCGGGTGTGGTGGCGGAGCAGGTCACCGATTTTCGGCGCGTGCTCGACAACCGAGCCGTCGATGCGGTCGTTGTCGCCACCCCACATCACTGGCACGCGCCGATCGCCTTGCGGGCCCTGCAGGCGGGCCAGGACGTCTACCTCGAAAAGCCAGGCAGTCATGTTTTTCACGAGGGACGTCTGTTGGTCGAGGCGGCCCGACGTTCTCAGCGGATTTTCCAGCACGGTACCCAGATGCGGTCCAGTCTGGTCACGGCCCGGGCGGGAGAGGTGTTGGCCTCGGGTGTACTGGGAACCATCAAGATGAGTAAAGCTTGGAACTGCCAGCGCCATCGCCCCCGCCCGAGCGTTCCCAACGAATCCCCGCCGCCACAGGTCGACTACGATTTGTGGCTGGGACCGGCACCACAGCGGCCCTTCAACGCCAACCGGTTTCACGGGAATTGGAACTGGTACCGCGATTACGGCAACGGGGACATCGGCGGCGATGGGGTACACGACATCGACATGGCGCGCTGGGGCTTGGGTGTCGACCAACATCCCGAGCGGATCACGGCGCACGGTAGTCGTATTGACCTGAAAGGAGAACGTGAATTCCCCGACAACATGCTGGTCGCCTATCACTACGGCGAGGGTAAGGTCCTGATCTACGAAGACCGGGGCTGGACTCCCTACGGACCCTACGGATTTGATAGTGGCAACGCCTTCTACGGTTCCGAAGGGATGATGGTCTTTTCGCGTCGCGGTTATTTCCAGGTCTACCTGGGGCGGAAACGGGAACAGGGGCCGGCGATGCGCGGTGACGCGGGACACCCTCGGCATCTATTCGATTTTCTCGATTCGGTGCGCAGCCGGAAGCAGACGGTCGCCCCCGCGGAAGTCGCTCACCTTTCCTGTGGCTTAGTCCATCTGGGAGAAGTTGCCTACCGCGTGGGGCGCGTGCTCCACTTTGATCCCCAGACGGAAACCGTTCGCGGCGATGACCAGGCCAACGAACTCCTGACCAAGGCCTATCGTTCGCCCTGGAATTTGCCAGAGGCCAGCTAGGGGCGCCCGATGTGATACCGTTGATTGGGTGGACTGCTTGTTTCGCGGATCGATTTTTGTTTCGCGGATCGATTTATTTGGCTGACCGGTCGATCAGGTCACCCAGCGCGATCCGTGTGACGCCTAGGTCTTCCTTGTTGATCGAATAGGCGACGTAGAGGTGCTTTTGCCAGGCCACGGCGGACGGGTACTGCCAGCCGTTAGCCTTGTTGATCCCTTTGAAACGCATCGAGGTCGGTGGGCCGCGGATGATGTAGGCGCGATCAAACAGTCGTCCGTCGGCACTAAGGCTAATCGTCAGCGGGTTGCGACGCCCGATGCTCGGATGCGTCACGCTGGGGACCGTATTGGGATTGCTGATCAAGAAGGCCTGCCCGTCGGGCAGAGTTCCCGCAAAGGACCGGGCCGTGGCATCGGGGAAATGGGTCTTCCGCGGCTGGGACCAGGAGCTGCCTCGATCACGACTGACGCTGGCGTAGATCGTGGGATCGCCGCTCTTGGTGCGAAAGGTCATTACCAGGCTGCCGTCGCGGCGCGTGAACCAACTCGGCTCGGGGAAGCTAAAGACCCCTTGGATTTCAGGAATCCGGCCGTCTTGCCAGCCCCGNATTCCGTCGAGTGCGTCGCTAAAACGCAGCCGCGGTTGTTGGTTGGACCGCTGACCGTTCATCAATAATCGTCCACCAGCGATCTGCCTGGGGCCCTCGATGAAAAACCCGTGTGCCAAGGCGCGGCGTTCGCTCCAGGTCTGGCCATCGCGCGACGTCAGACAATACAACCGGTTTCGCTCGTCGGTACCGGGTCGTTTTTCCACGATCGCCGTGTAGTAGGCGATCAGCGTTTGCTCGGTGGCATGCCAGCCGGCGGCGACGCAGGCTAGCGGGCCTGCCCCGTCTGGGTCTTCGGTTAACACGGCCGGTTTCGACCACGTGTGACCGTCGTCGGTGGTGGCCCAGAGAATCCGTTGGCCGTTATAGTCTTCGTGGGTGATCCCGTTGGACCACATCAAGAAGAGCTTCCCCCGCCAGACCGCCACGTTGGGATGATGGCAGAATTGATAGCTCTCCGGCGTGGCGCGATAGATCAGGGAGTGTTCTCCAGGGAGTTGCTTGAGGCCCAGTGTTTTGGGTTGTGTAGGGTCGAACAGACCCGCGCGGATACGGATCGGCGGCGCGTCCGGATTCGCTTTTGAACGGTTTTTTTCCGTAGCGCCAGCGTGGCAGGTTGCCAACAGACAGGCCAATACGATCCGGGCAGCCGAGGGCATCGTTAAATCACTTTCTGGCGGAACACCGTAGAGCGCGTGGCAATGGGAGAACGAGTTCGTCGATTGTAGCCTCTTCCGCCGGGTTGGGCGCAGACCGACGGATCGTCCAACTCAGCTGGTCCGCCGACGATGCTCGGTTCCCGGTCCGAGTCACGGATCTGTGAGAGCCCCACTAGTGCGCAGGCGGGAGAGACGTAGGATAAACGTCTACTGTTTCCTCCGCCGGTCTGTCCCGGGTTCGAATCGCCTATGAGTCCCGCGCATCCCCAAATTCCCGTGTTGGAATTGTCGGGCGCACCGAGTCAACTCGGCGAGGGGCACGGTGAACAACAGCGGGACCGCATCCGGGAGTACAGCGAGCGTCTTTTGGAGTGGCAGCTGCGGGAGTCGGTGTTGCCAGCGAGCGAACAAACCCTGTGGGAAAAATGGGCGCCCCAGGTCTCCCACAATGAGCGTTTTGCACCCCATCTGGTCGCCGAAATGCGAGGGATTGCGCGTGGTGCGGGGGTTCCTTTTGAGCGTATTTTCCTGCTCAACAGCACGCTCGATTTGGTGAGCTTCTGTTATCTGGAAATGGGTGTGAATTTTGGTTGCACCAGTTTTGCGGTATCGCGCGAGCCGGGCACCGAGAGAACCCTGGTGGGGCAGACCTACGACATGCCCGAATTGCACCAGGACTACCTGGTGATTCTGCGGATTAAGCCGCAGCAGGGACCACGGCAACTGCTCTTCAGTTTCGCGGGCGTGATTGGCGCTGGAGGCCTCAACGAAGCCGGGATCGGTCTGGCCATCAACTTTCTCAGTTGCCGCGACGTGGGGTTGGGAAGACTGCACAGCTGCGTGGTGCGCGAGGTGCTGGCGGGNAGCAATTTGGCCGAAGCGGTGGGTGCGCCCGTCATGCCGCCCCGCGCCGGAGGGGCCCACTATCTGGTCGGTGACGACAGCGGGAACCTGGTGAGTATCGAAACCACGGGGAAGCAATTCCAGGTCGTCTACCCCGAGGGGAATGCGATCGGCCATACCAACCACTATTTGGCCGCGTCCTTAAAGGATCGCGAGTACATCCGGCCACAGGCGATTGGCAGTTCGCTGGCCCGTTACGCGGCGCTCCATCGCTACTTGCGGGAAACGGGTGATCAGCTGAATTTGTCTCGGCTGCAGGAGTTGACCCGCAGTCACACCTCTTTTCCCCGCTCGATTTGCGCCCACGGCAGCGACCAGGAGGCGACCGGATTTCGCTCCCGGACGCTCGCCGCGATGGTCCATGTGCTAAATGATAGGACCCTGCATATAACGTCTGGCTGCGCTTGCCAAAATGAGTACGCTGCGGTCAACCTGTGAATCCGATCGACTGAAGTGCTGTTACGAAACCGAAATTGCGACCGAGATATTTGCTTTTTTTGTTGTGGACTGCCCCACCTTCACGCGTTTGGGGGAGGACCGGGATCTCTGTCGTGTGGCGGTCGATCGCGCACGCAAGGTCTCCGAGACGGGAAGGAAACATGCTGAATGGCTGATACTGCGATCCAGGTTGAGTCGCTGGAAAAGACGTTTAAAGACGGGTGGTTTGGGCGACGTCCTATTCGGGCCTTGAGGAAGATCTCTTTTGCCGTCGAGCGGGGATCGATCTTTGGTCTGTTGGGTCCGAACGGAGCGGGGAAGACGACACTCATCAAGATCCTGTTGGGGCTGGTCTACAAGAGTGGAGGTTGGGCCACGTTATTGGGCCAACCGGCTGGCGATCGACGGGGTCGCGCCCAAGTNGGCTACCTGCCNGAGCACCACCGGATTCCGAGGCATCTCAACGGCTATGGCGCCCTGGCCTACTACGGTGGGTTGAGTGGGTTGGTACCCTCGCAGGTGCGCCGCCGCAGGGACGAGTTGTTGCACCGCGTGGGGCTCGGTGAGTGGGGCCGTGTCTCGGTCCGCAAATACTCCAAGGGCATGCTGCAGCGGTTGGGGCTGGCGCAAGCCATACTGCACGATCCGGAATTGCTGATCCTGGATGAGCCGACCGACGGGGTCGATCCGGTCGGCCGCAGCGAACTGCGCACGCTGTTGCAGGAGCTGAAGTCGGAAGGCAAGACGATCTTTATTAACAGCCACCTGTTGCAGGAGGTGGAACTGGTCTGCGATCGCGTGGCGATCCTGGATCAGGGNACCTTGATGCGAGTGGGAACGCTTGCGGAAATCACCGACCAGCGGGAGCGAGAGATCGAGTTTGGCGTCCGTGGTCCCACCGAGGTGGTACGCCAGATATTCTCCACCGTCGACGTTGTGGACTGGCAGGACGATACTCCCGAGATCACCAAGGTCCGTACGCGGGGCCTCGACCAGAGCCAGGTCAATGGTCGCATCGACGCACTCCGCGACCAACAGCTCGATCTCGTGTCGTTGACCACGGTACGCGACAGCCTGGAAGATGCGTTCCTGGAAATTGTCAGCCACAGCGATGTTCCCGCCACAGCAGCGAAAACCACGACCCACCCCGATCCTTAAGTTGCCGAATATGCGCCCTTACTTGACGGTCCTCAAAGACTCCTTTCACGAGGCGTTTGCGTCGCGGGTCCTGTGGATCTTGCTGTTGGTCTCCACATTGATCCTGTTGGCGCTGGCTCCGCTGGGACTGCTCGACCAGCGCGCCACCGAATTGCGGCTCAGCAGCGTGAGCGATTGGCCCGCGATGATCGAGCGTTTCCACGCGGCTTCCGAGGGTGAGCGGCAGGGGCCCGAGAAGCGGATCTGGGACCGTAGCAGCAGCCGCTTCCGAAAGTCGATTGTCAAGTC
This sequence comes from Planctomycetaceae bacterium, assembly GCA_002702965.1. Lineage (GTDB taxonomy): Bacteria > Planctomycetota > Planctomycetia > Pirellulales > Pirellulaceae > UBA9264. Next base: position 14,623 of record PADE01000091.1, on the reverse strand, counting down.
GATGAGTGCCAAGGACCCNCCCGGCGTAACCCGGGACGTGGTTTCCAACCTGTTGGACGAACTCAATGAGCAGTTGCTGCGCGTCGACTTTTATGACGAGACAGCCTGGTCGGAAGCGACCATCGATTTGGCCGCTAGCGAGTTGCTCGAGCGGGGGGTAAATCGGTTGTCTCGAGACGAGCTGGCATTTCTCAATCGCCTGTTGTTGATCGCCGCGTTTCCCGATGAAATCGCCAATGCTCCCAGCGAGGAATTACATCTGTCGTATCTGGGGAACCGATTTGCCGGGCCGCTACCGTTCAATCGCGCCATGGCGGGGCCGGCGATCAAACAGCTGCTGGCGGGTGTGATGTCGTTTCTGGTCGGAATTGTCGCCGTGTTTGTCGCGATTCTGGTCACGGCACCGATTATTCCCCACACGTTTGAGGCGGGCGCGGTCGACTTACTGCTCAGTAAACCGGTCATCCGCTGGGTGCTGTTTCTGGTCAAGTTCGCCGGCGGCTGTGCCTTCATTCTGCTCAATGCAGGATATTTCATCGTTGGGTTATGGTTGATCCTGGGCCTGCGGTTTGACTTGTGGAGCCCCTCCCTGCTGTGGTGCATTCCCCTGTTCCTGTTTCTGTTCGTGGTCTATTACTCGGTGTCCGCTTTTGCCGCGGTGCTCTGGAAAAACGCGATCGTTTCGATTGTGATCACGATTCTTTTCTGGGGTACCTGTTTCACCGTCGGTACCGCCAAGAACATGATCGAGCAGTTCTTCATCAACCCAGACCGGATCGTCACCCTGGTNCCTCGAGGGGAGACGCTGACCGCGGTCAATCAGTCGGGATACTTCTTGGAGTGGCGCGCCGGTGATTGGGAGACGATTCTGGAGCCCAAGCGGCGCGANGGGGCGCCCAGCTTTCTCGGCCAGGTGATCGTCGGCCCGGTTTTCAACGCCGAGCGGCAACAGCTGCACTATCTACAGCGACCTGCCGTCGGCGGGAGGNTTCGTTTTCTCGCCGCGCGGGCTAATTTTTCGATTGCGTCGTGGTCCGCCGGATCATGGAAAAGCGCCGCCGGCCCGAACCCACCCTCCGGAGCCTCGTGGGTGTTTCTTACACCCCAAGGGGAAACCCTGNTGGTCGCGCAGGGCGGCGTGTTCCGGTTTGATGGAAAAACGCTCGAGGAGCGTCAAGGCCCCAAGCTGTTTGGCTTCCGACTTCCCGGTCGTCAGGGCGATCCCCCGTTCGAGCCTTTGGGTCCGGAGGGCGATGTGAAGCTGGTCGATTCGTTTGCCGCTGCGATGGACCCGCAAACGGGTGATCTGGTTATTTTCAGCGACGGCGAGCTGTACTGGTTGCGCCGTGATCGCGCGGGCCTATTTCAGATCGCTGCGCGCCGCGAGCTTGCGGATATTGCCGAACCGGTGACCCTGGCATGCGCCGCGCAGCACGTCGTGCTGGCCCAGTCGGACGGTCGCGTGTCGCTGCTGGATCTCCCCGAGTTGAACGACCGGAACGTATTCCGACCGGCTGGCAAGAGCGAACCCTATCGGGCTGTGGCGTCGCCCGACGGAGAGACGTTCGCGATTTTGTTTCATAACGGAACTCTGGCGCTGATCGGTGGCGATGGGGATCGACTGCGCACAATGGGTGGCGATGTGTCGGCGGTCGCTTTTGATTCGCAGGCGGATCTACTGGTTGCCGACCGGGGGACACGCGTCACGACGTACGACGCCGGGTCGCTGCAGCCGAAGGGAGAGCGCGAGCCGGAGCAAGGCGTACTGGAGATGGTCTATCGGATCGGAATTCAGCCGCTGTACACCATCTTTCCCAAACCGGGTGAACTCGCCAATGTAGTTAACTACGTGCTCACCGATTCGGAGACCCAGGCCATGGGTCCCCCGGTTGCCGTCACCGACCTGCGTCAAGCGCGCATCGATCTCGATATCTGGGGACCCATTTGGAGCAGTCTGGCGTTTGTGGTGGTCATGTTGGGCCTGACTTGTGTCCACATTTGGCGGCTGGATGTCTAAACCGTGCCAGCGGCGAGTTCCTGACCACATCGGGACGGTCTGTGCGGCTGGCGGGAGCGGGAAGGCGGGTCGGAGATTTCACTTGACCCCCGAACGGGGTTCGTCACAATGCAATCGGTTTGATTTCCAAATGCCTCTGACAGGACCCCGACGCGGGAGAAAGCTGACATGTTCCGGCGACGTCATTTCCTGAGCCAGCTGATGACGGGAATCGGTTCTCTGAACCTGGCCAATGTGTTGCGTTTACGGGCCGCAACGGGGCCATCCCCACAAGACACCGCCCTGATTATTCTCTGGCAGGATGGCGGGCCGAGCCATTTCGAGACGTTTGATCCCAAACCCGAGGCGCCCGCCGAAATACGTGGCGACTTGGGGTCGATCGCCACCCGCCACACCGGGATTCGCTTCTGCGAGGTGCTGCCGAAACTTGCGGCGCTTGCCGACCGTTTTACAATCCTCCGTTCCGTCACGCAGGCCTCCTCGGCCCACGTCTCGGCGACCCATACGTTTATCACTGGTTATGACCGCACGGGTGTGATTTCTGGCCCGCCCGACAATCCTGATTTGGCGGTGGTGGTCAACCGGATGCGCAACAGCGAACACGGGCGGTTGCCCGCCTACGTCGGATTACCCGGGATGCCGCGCGGTGGACCCGCTTATTTGGGACCTGTCTTCGGTCCCTTGAAGATTGACAAGGACCCCTCCGCGAAAGATTTTCGAGTCGATAATCTGCGACTTTCCGAAGCGGTTGGAGATCGACGGTTTGGGCGACGGACGCAGATCCTGACTCAGCTCGATCGGTTGCGCCAGCAGTTTGATGCGCCCGGTCGCCTGGATGCGCTGGATGAGTTTCAGCAGCGGGCGATTGCCATGTTGACCAGTCCCGAAGCGGCCCGGGCATTCGATCTGTCACAGGAGCCGCCCGCCATCCGGCAGCGCTACGGGATGCACAAGGCGGGTCAGCAGGCGCTGCTGGCGCGGCGCCTGGTCGAAGCCGGGGTGAGTGTGGTCGGCGTGCGTTTCCACCCCACCGGCGCCTGGCACGATAGTTGGGATGACCACCCCTGTGGAACCCATGTGTTTGGAACCATGAAGGGACGCGGTCCACTGATGGATCAGGCGGTCTCGGCGCTGCTGGAGGATTTGGGCGCCCGCGGTCTGGACCAACGGGTGATGGTGTTGATGGCGGGCGAATTTGGCAGGACACCGCGGATTCGCAATTTCAACGGAGTGCCCGGTCGGGACCACTGGGGTCCGGCGGGTAACGCACTGGTCTACGGCGGTGGGATGCGGATGGGCCAGGTGATTGGCGCGACCAATCGGCACGGTGAGCGGCCGATCGATCGACCGATCAAGCCGCAAGATGTGCTGGCCACGATCTACCAGTTCCTGGGGATCAACCCGCGCCATGAGTTCATCAATTTTGCGGGCCGGCCGCTGCCCATCCTGCCGCACGGTGAACCGATCGGTGAGCTACTCGGTTGAGGGTGGCGGTTGCCCAATCGCGCATCCGGTCCCGCAGTGGGAGCTCTGCACGCCGGNGAGTTACTCGGTTCAAGGGACGGCGGACGCGGTTTGCTGAGGCAGCTGATAGCCGATCGCCTGTTCGCCATTGCGAACAAATAGTCGNCCCTGGGCGATGATCGGATGGTTCCAGGTCTTCGCACTCAGCGCCGGCAGTCGCGCCAGTTCCCGGTGTCCCTGGGGAGTGGCCTCGACCAGTGCCAGCTCGCCGCTCTCGGCCTGAATCAAGAGCAGCGACTGCTCGGTCAGCAACAGAAGTTGGCCGTGGCCGTAACTCCCCCGTCGGCGGGCCCGTTTCCAGGCCCGCTTTCCGTTGGATGCGTCGATACAGGTGAGGAACTTGCCGTCAAAACCGTAGATGTGTTCGCGATGCAGGACACCATCATTAAAGAACGGTTTTAGATAACGCGTGGTCCACCGTTCGGTGACCTGCCAATCGTCTCCCTTCGCTTGCCGGGTCACCTGCCACCGCCGAGCGCCTTCGCCGTAACCGGCGCTGAGCACGATGTCGTTGGGAGGGACCAATAGAGGCTGCGTGATACGATTACCGCGGCTGGCCAGTTCGCGTTCCCAGAGGATGTCGCCCGTTTCGACGTTCAGAGATTGCAGCCCCCAGTCACTGAACATCAACAGTTGGACGATGCCACCGAATTGGGCCAGGTGGGCCGAGGTGTAACAGTGGGCCCCCTTCCCTTGCGTCCAGACGATGTTTCCATCGAGCCGGTTATAAGCGATCACGCCGGCCCGTTTTCCCCCGGCGAAGACGCAGACCAGATCGCCGCTGGGCAGGGGAGAGCTTGAGAATCCCCACTCTGGAATTGGTGCTGTCGTGTCTTGCACCAGATTGCGTTTCCAGATCGGTTTACCGGTCGCAGGGTCGATGCACTGTACGATCCCCGTTGCACCGGTAGTGAACAACCGGCCGTTGTCAAACACGGGAGTCGCGCGTGGGCCGGGTCCGCCCACGATTTCCTCGAAGCGTGCGGTCACGCGGTTGACCCATTTTTGTTCACCGCTGTCCGCCGCCCTGCAGACCACCAGTTCTTCCGGGCCCAATTGTTCCTGAGTGAACAGCCAGTCACCGACAGCGCAAAACGACGACCAGCCCGGTCCCACATCGGTACGCCACAGTTCGCGTGGAGGCTGGGCCTGCCAGTCGGTGGCAATGCGCAGGTTGTCGACGTGGCTGTCTCGGTGCGGCCCGCGAAAGCCGGGCCAGTCATCCTCAGCGGGTTGCGTGGGAATAGAGAGTGCCGTCGGAATGACCGGCGCGGGAGCGGAGCCCGACGCCCTGTTGGCCAGCATTTGGTCTTCATGGCTGATGCCCCAGCGGGAGATAAAGTGGGGCCGCATCTCGCCCGACATGCCATCTAAACGCACCGTTTGGAACCCGAGACACACCACGGCGATTGCGCACAAGGCCAGGCCTCGGGATGGTCTCCCAGAGAGGGGNGCGTGTAAGGCCAGGATGGCTGCCTGCACGGTGGCGGAGCCCGCGTACACGGGAAACACAAATCCCAGGCTGGAGTCGGCGAACAATTGGGCGACCAATAGCAGCCCCAGCCAGAGTCCGCATCCAGCTAGCCGCTGACGCCAGCCGCTGCGACTGGCGACCAACCACCACACGATCAGCAACAGCGTGGTTGCCCCGGGGATCAGAAAGTGCCGAAAGCTCGTCAGCATCGAATCGGGTGCCAGCTGTGGTAACAGCCACCAGGCGGGCACCTGCAAGACCAGCAGCAGCGTTGCCGGCCAGAGTCGCAAGGGTCGCGGACGTGCATCCCGTGGTGTCTCGGAGGGTTCCGGGGAAAGTGCTCCAGGTTCGTCTTTCATCAGTGTCGCTCCGTGGCGTGGGGCAAGGGTGTCCGCTACGGGGATGAAAACTCGCCCCGTCTCTGATGTTCTGAGTGGTATGGGGCGCGCCGTGACGTTTTGTCGACCCGCTGCGACGAGACCGATCACCTGGCAGTCTCAGCCGCCCGGTTTGACTTTCCCCACCAGAGCCGGTCGAGCGCGGCAAACAGGGCAAACAGCACGAACACCACACCATATTCCAGAACCGGAATTCGCGGTAGTTCACCTGCCATCGTGGACAAGCCGGACTGCCAGGAACCGGTCTGCCACCAATACGTTGAGAGTGTCACCACCAGGAAGCTGGCCCACAGCAGCCGCCGCGTGATTGTGCGCAGTGGCAAGCCGTACATCTGGGTCAAGAAAAACATCGCAGCGAATCCAAAAGCAAACATCGGCCACATGCGATTTCCCTGGTAATAGGCGACCAGCGCTCCGTGGGGCAGAACCAACACCTCGAGCGTCAGCTTCCACCAGCGGTTGAGGTGGGCCCGATGGAACAGGAGCGCGGACTGCCAGATCAACAGCAGAATATAAAAGAAACCCAGCAGATGTCCGGGAGTCGCTTCGGTGGGGTGGTACCAGAACGTATAAGTGAGCGCCCAGGTAAACAGGTAGCCGTGGTACTCTTTGACTACCAGTGCCAGTCGTCGTGGGAAGGGGGCCTTCCAGCCGAACAGGATACCACGCCGCGGGTTCTCCAGAATCAACACCACCATCAACATCAGCGCGACCGATCCGAGCGCCGTAATTTCGGGCACATCGCGAGCTAGACCGTCGTACCACAGATGGGTTTGCAATAGGTGCAGTCCTGCGAACAGCACGTGAATGGTGACCATCGCCCAGTTGTACCAACCGAAGCGGTCGCCGAACGACCGATTGCTGCGCCGCGCTAGCCAGATTACCAACCAGGCGGACAGATTGTGCAAACAGTAACCAAGCCAGGCGGTTAAGCGAGCGACCTGATCGGGTGTACTCAAGCGCCAGGGATACTGGAAGGCCCGGGTCGCTCCGACGATCGTGAAGGCGCCTTCCAGCCGCGACGCGGTCAGACCGATCACGGCGGTGGTCAGTCCTGCAAACAGAAAGCCGGCTAGGATGGCTGTTCGATGCGGTGTCTTCATGATGAAAGTGAAACTGCTGGTCTGGCGGTGCGGCCATCAAAACGTCTGCGGCGGGCGCGTGTCGCGGCGTTCTCTTCTCAACTACGCGGCGGCCAGGGAAAAAACGAACTGGTTCTTTGAATGTAGTCCTGGTAGCCGGCTTTGCGACTTGTCAACGTACGTTCCAGGAGCCGCATACCGGACACCCTCAGTCGGAAAAAGGTCATCACAACGGGGCTGATCAGGGCCCAGGACCGGTCCATTTCGTCCTGGGCAATCGCTGCCAAACCCGACCATACCAGAGCGTTTCCAAAGTAGTTGGGGTGTCGGCTCAAACGCCCGAAGCCCCGGTCCATCACCTTCCCTTGATTTTCCGAGAGGGATTTGAAGCGGGCCAGCTGCAGGTCGCCCACGGTTTCAAAACAAAAACCGATACTCCACAGCCCGATGCCTACGAGGCTCCAGGCGTGCCATGTGAGCGGGGCATCCTGACGGGCCTGTAAGGGGAGTGCAACCACCCACATGACCAGCCCCTGAACCCCGAACACCGTCACCAGGCTGACCCAGGGAAACCGCACGCCATGTCGCGCACGCATTGTCCGCTAGTAGAAATCCTCTTGTTGGCCCCAGTTTCTCNAGCACAGACAGCCAGACAGGCGGACTCCCCACAGGGTGATCAGGACCGGCAGCAGCGTCGATTGGGGCGTCCCCGTAGAGCTGATGGAGGGACCAACGCACCCAGACAATCACGACAAATCCCAGCCCAAAAACAGTCGATGCTACCCACATCGCCCCGAGCCAGACTGGCGAACCAGAGACCCAGCGTCAAAGTTGCGATGACCAGCNCATTGATCAGCAGGACAGTCGATTCGGTTACGCGACATTCCTCGGTAGCGGGTGTTGCGAGTTTCGTCCGTACGTCAGAGGGTCCCGTGGCAGGCCCGCCGGATCGTTTCCATTCTCTGGCGATTGACACCCAAATCGGAATAGCCGACCCGGGACGCCGACCGAAACTGGATGAGTTGTTGTTCAACGTCCACTAGAAACTCGACATCGTCGACAAAACCGAACCACAGACTGCGGCATTCGACATGCAGATAATTCGACGCCTGACGCACCACACGGGTTCTCGGCAATTCGGTGACGATCGTTTTTAGTTTCTGAATCAGATCATCGGGCGATCCGCGAAACGGAATCGGATCGATACGGTGTTCCACGGCCTGGGAGAACGTCGAGACGCAGTTGGGACGGTCGGGGCAGACGGCCAACCGATGGTCGAGAACTCCCAACCCCGCGGGAGATGGACTCATGACCCACACCGAGCACCGCACCGCGACGGCACCGCAAAACAGCACGGCCAGAGACCGAAGCAGCGGCCGTCTTACGGGATACGCCATGTTTGTTTGCCCCGATACCTGTGTGGCGCGGCGATGACTCGTCGGCAGGTACGATCGATTGCGCTGCCCTGTTTGATGCCGGAGGCGGCAACGAACCCGCCCCTAATGGACCCTATCCGGTCGCTGGAGTACGAGTGATTGTGAAGAGTCGACCAACGCTATTGCGGGTGGCCCGTTGCAAGATGCTAGAATAACCGATCGTAAACCCGAGCTGAATCCACCCGGCCCCGACGTTCCGGGAGTAGCCACTTTTCTCGAGGCCACAGATGATCCGTGGAGTCGTTCCACACTGTTGTTGCTGGTGGTTGGTGCGATTGCTTTGCGTCCTCGGGTCGGCCGGTCTTCCCGCTGCGGACGTACCGCACCAAGATCGTCCTCGGCAGTGGGTCCGCGAGCTGGCCGCCCCGATGTTCGCGGTGCGGCAACGAGCCACGCAGCATCTGATCGAATGCGGAATACCCGCGCTTTCCGCGGTGGAGGCTGGACTGAGAAGCCGCGACCGTGAAGTCCGGCTGCGTTGCCAGCGTATTCGCCAGGTCATCGCCGAGAACGACTTTCAGGCCCGGCTCGACCGCTTTGCGACCGACGCGCATTCGGATCGCGACTACGGGTTGCCCAAATGGAAAGCGTTTCGTGGATTGGCCGGAGACAGCGCTGCTTCCCGACAACTGTTTGTCGANATGCAGCGCGAACAAGGGACGTTTCTAGACGCCTTGCAACGGCACCCGGAGACAGCTCCGCAGTTGATCGACGCCGGGGTGCGGATACTGCGTGGAACGCACGTCGAACACTACCGCAAACCTCACAGCCTGGCCACCCTGGCGACGATGCTGCTGTTGGTCCTTGACCGCGACATTACCGAGCGGAGTATCAATGAACCTCTGACGCTTTACCTGTTTCGCTTGGATACCAGCTTGCGCGACTCGCCCGTTCGAGAGCCGCTGATCGCTCTGTTGCGGCGGTGGCTTCCGCGGTTGGAGGGTCCCAGCACGTATATGGCGATGCATATCAGTTTGCGGCATGATATTGCGGAAGGCCGGGTGTTGGCGGAGCGCGCTCTGCGAGCGACCACACGGCCAGACGACGGACTACGGGAGCAAAGGAACGGACGTACGTATTGGCGACACCTGGCGGTGGTGATGTTGGCCCGCTTCGGTGACGAACGGCACGTTGTGCTGCTGACTCCGTTGCTCGAGGACAGCACGCCCACTCCCTATGCGCGGCGGCACGGCACGGCACGCGACGTGACCGAAATCCGAGATATCGCGTTGGCGACGTTGATCACGTTGCGCAGACGGGATTTACGGGAGTTTGGTTTCCGGAATGTTCGTCGTGATCGGGCGCAGGTGTGGGATCTGAGGACGCTGGCCTTTGCGAGTGACGCAGACCGAGACCGAGCGATTACCGCCTGGCGGCTGCTGGAGTCGAAGACCCCCTGACCACTGCGTCGTCGTCGAGAACGCATTATGTCGCGATCGCTCTAGATGCGTTGCGGGCGCGAGGTTTCGACTGCGCCGAGCAGTGTTTCGGCAGTGGCATCGGTCTGCGGACGTGCTTCCGCAAGCCGATCGCGCGCCGTATATTGGCTCCTTCAGACGGGAATGCTGTCGATGATTCGATGTACGCGGCGCGGCCTGTACGTACGTCGCTGAGTGTGCGATCGACGCCTGGCCTCGACCGAGATCGGCGTTCCCTTCCGCTGCTGATCACCAGGCGATTGAAATGTCCGACTCGTACGATGCGTTGCTGGTCGTTTCGTTTGGCGGCCCGGAAGGTCCCGATGAGGTGATCCCATTCTTGGAGAATGTGCTGCGCGGTAAGAACGTGCCGAGACAACGCATGCTGGATGTTGCCGAACACTACCAGCAGTTTGGTGGCGTCAGTCCGATCAATGGCCAAAACCGCGATTTGACCACGGCTCTCCGGAATGAGTTGGCGCGACACCAAATTGAATTGCCCATCTATTGGGGAAACCGGAACTGGCATCCGCTACTGGCCGACACGCTGCGCCAGATGAAGGCCGACGGAATTCAGCGCAGCCTCGCGTTTTTTACCTCCGCGTACAGTTCCTATTCCGGTTGTCGCCAGTACAGAGAGGACATCGAGCGGGCGCAACAGGAGGTGGGTGCGGGGGCACCCCAGGTCGAAAAACTGCGTGTGTTTTTCAATCACCCGGGTTTCATTTTGCCGATGGCGGATCGGGTACGCAGTGCGCTCGAAGGGGTTCCTGGAGATCGCCATCGGAGCACTCAAATCGTGTTTACGGCGCACAGTCTTCCGATCAGTATGGCCGCGGCGTGTCAGTACGCGGCCCAATTGGAGGAAGCGTGCAGGTTGGTGATGGCCCAGATAGAGAATACTTTTTCGGGGCAATTGGTTTTCCAGAGTCGCAGCGGGCCGCCGACCCAACCCTGGCTGGAACCCGATGTTTGCGACTATTTGCGGGGTCTTCGCGAGGCGGGTCAGGTAACGGACGTGATTCTGGTGCCGATTGGATTCATTTCCGACCACATAGAGATCTTGTTCGACCTGGATACCGAGGCGCGAGAACTGTGCGACGAACTCGGTCTCGGGATGGCACGTGCGCCGACCGTCGGCACCGACCCTCGTTTTGTATCGATGATCCGTGAGCTGATCCTGGAACGTACCGAGGGTACTTCGCGAGCTTTTCTGGGCGAGTTGGGCGCCAGTCACGATATCTGCCCGGCGGACTGCTGCCCTGCGGGGCGACCGTCGCGTCCGGCCGGTCGACCGGCCGTCTGATGAAGCGCTGGTCTGGGAGCGATGCGTTGCGCAGAAGGCCGTTCCAGCAGATCTTCTTTCGGCGATTGTTCGGCCGGCGCGGTGACGGTTGGCNGAGGCGTTGCGCGGAGCTCAACGTCCCAATAAGTGACGCAAGGCGCCGTCCAGATCTGGGTGTCGAAAGGTAAACCCGGTGTCCAGTAATCGCTGAGGGAGCACCCGTGTACTGGAGAGCAGCAGTTCGTCGGCCATTTCTCCCAGTAGCAGGCGTGCCATAAAGCCGGGCATCGGTACGATGGTAGGGCGTGACAGGACACGGCCGAGCGTCTTGGTGAAGTCCCGGTTTGTTGCGGGCGTGGGTCCAACGGCATTGACGGCGCCGCTCAGTGAGTCGGTCGTCAAGGCGTGCAGGGTGGCAGAGGTTGCGTCGTCAACGGAGATCCAACTCCAGTATTGGTTTCCCTTGCCCACGGGTCCGCCGCCGCCGAGTCGAAATGGCGTCAACATCTTGGCGAGCGCACCACCGTGAGGACTGAGCACGACTCCGAAGCGGAGATGTACCACGCGAATCCCGGCGTCGCTTGCCGGTTGAGTAGAATCCTCCCATTGCTGTGCAACCTCGGCCAAGAAACCCGCTCCGCGATCGCTCGACTCGGACAGGGTCTCGTCACCTCGGTCCCCGTAGAATCCGATCGCCGATGCCGAGACGATCACGTCTGGGGGCCGTTGCATTGCGGCCAGTCGCTCGCAGAGCAAGCGTGTTCCCTGCACACGGCTATCGCGAATCCGGTCTTTTTGCTTGTCGCTCCAGCGGCGGGCGGCAATCCCCTCACCGGCTAGGTGGACCACACCGTCGATTCCTTCCAGCGCNGTGTGATCCAGCTTCCCCTGCTGGGGATCCCAGACAATGTCGCCACTCTGCGGTTGGCTGCGCGTAATCTGCGTTACCTGGTGTCCATCTGCTGTGAGAACCGCAGTGAGCTCCGAGCCGATCAGCCCACGAGATCCGGTGATCGCGACGTGCATGGGATCCGTTTTCCGGTAGCTGGAATGGGTAGGGAGATCGNCGGTCGTANGCCGCTGCCGATCATGGAAAACTCTTCAAACTAGTTATAGACGAAAGCGTTTGCGAGCGGGCTGCTCGGAAGTCCGTATTCGACGCGACCGATCCGCCAGGAGTGAAGCCGGCACCACCTGGTAAGCAGTCGACTTGTCATANGNGGTCCGCTCGGCCGNTCTCGGCCAACCAATCGCCGGGTGCAGATATCGTCCCGCTCGGCTTATCGAGCACCGTATATACGGTATCCTAGCGAGCAGACTTGATCATCGAATCGCGGCATCGGTGCACTTTCTGTGCTCAGCAGGGGATTTTATACATGTCTCATTCGATTGCTATCGGGGCAATTTTCATCGAGTGCAACCACCTGGGAGGACTTCCTACAGAGGTCGAGCACTTCGAGCAGTGTGAACTGCTGCGGGGGGAACAGGTTGCCGAACTGCGGACGGGGACCGTGGGTGGCATGATCGAGGTGTTGCGGGAGGCCGATCAGCGTGTGGTACCCCTGTTGTTTGCCAGTTGTTGTGCGCGGGGGCCCCTCACGACCGATTGTTACGAGACGCTCAAGCGAGACCTTCTCGAACGATTACAGGCGGCGCTTCCCCTCGATGCGGTTCTCTTGCCGCTGCACGGTTCGGCCGCGGCGGAGTCGGCGGGAGATCTCGAGGGTGATTTGATTACCGCGATCCGATCTCTGGTTGGCCCTAACACGCCGATTGTTGGCACCTTGGATCTTCATGCGCACGTTACCGAGGAGATGGTCCGCGGCGCCGACGCACTGCTGGGCCTGGAGACCTATCCGCATGTCGATTGGCATTCGACGGGTCAGCGGGCGGCCCGCCTGACGCTGGAAATACTCGCCGGACGGGTTCGCCCCACCATGGCTCTGGCCAAAGTCCCCGTCGTGGTCAGCGCGATCTACGGCAATACACAGGGTGCAGGGCCCTTTGCCGATGTGATGCGGTCGGCCAAGGCGTTTGAGCAGCGCGCGGGCGTGATTTCGAGCAGCGCGTTTCTGGTGCATCCCTATCTCGATCTCCCCGGAATGGGCGGGGGTGGGCTGGTGATCACGCACGATGATTTGCCCGCAGCNGTCAATTTGGCCAAGCAGATCGCTTTGNAGTACTGGGAACGACGCACCGAACTGGAACCTCCGTTGCATACACCGGCCGACGCGGTCCGCGAGGGCCTCGCGGTCGACGGCGGTCCGGTGCTGCTGATTGAGACCTCCGACTGTTGCGGTGGGGGCGCGGCGGGGGACAGTGTCGCCACACTACGGGCCTTGTTGGCTGCCGACGTCGATCAACTGTCCCTGGTACCGGTAGTCGATCCGTCCGCGGCAACCGCCTGCCATCGAGCGGGAGTCGGTAGCCAAGTCACGCTGGAATTGGGACATCAGCTCGATCCTCAGTGGGGGACACCCATTTCGGTCTCCGGCACGGTCTTGCGGCTGGGAGACGGACGGTTCACATTTCGTGGAGGAGCCTGGGATCAACACCCGGGTGACATGGGACCTTCTGCCGTATTGCAGGTTGGTGCGGTCCAGATCCTGATCACTAGCTTGGCCACCTATGACTGGACGGACGAGCAGTTCCAGGTGATGCAGATGGACTACCGGTCTGCCAAGTTNGTGGTGGCGAAGAACCCGATGAACTACCGCCAGGTCTACACCGACTTGGCCAAGCGGATCTTCTTCCTGAAAACACCAGGGCCGACGCCGGCGACACTGCGTTTCACGCGGTTTGAGAATCTCAAGCGACCGTACTTTCCGGCCGACCAGACAATCGCCGATCTGGAACCGGTGATCCTGTGCTGAATGGTTGCGTAACGGTCGGTGGCTGGTCCTCGATACGCGCGTGGTGCGGGTTACTACGCGAACAGGCTCATACAGGTGATGCTCCCTTCGGCCTTCGCGAATTCTGAGAGATCGAGCGTCTCCACAGACAGCCCCAGACCCCGGATGACGGCCGTTGTTTTGGGGTACCCAGCAGGCAGCCAAATGCGCTTGCCCAGGCGCAAGAGGTTGGCGGCCTGCGGTTCGTCGTGTGGAGTCATGACGAGCTCAAATTCGCGCAAAGCCGATGTATCGATCCACCGGGGGTTGACCAGTAATGTCCCGTCAAGCGCGGCCGTACAGGCGGATTTCAGGTGCAGACAGTGTTCTACCGGAACCGTGATCACACGATATCCGCAGGGATGAACGATCCGGGTCAGAGCGTCGATCCCTTGTCGGTTGGTGCGCGAAGACAAACCGACGAGTAGCGTTCGTTGTATTCGCAGTACGTCCCCGCCCTCGATGGCGGCCGGAGGCTCGATCCGACGTATTNCTCTCAGTGGCTGGAGTTCGCGTTCGATTCCCGCGAGTTCGCAACGTCGAGCTGCGCTGGGTGCAGTGAGAATTGCAATTTCGTCCAGGACGATGGCCGTGTCTTCGACAAAAACCGCATCGGGTGCGCGGAGATGGGTGCACAAGGTGCGCACCTGGAAACCCTCTTGCCGTAGCATCCGGCAGTACGCGCGATGCTGGTAACAGGCTCGTGCGAAGTCGATCGGCTGGCGGTCGTGAAACGTCAGCTGGCAGCGGTTCATGTGAGGCGACGGCGCGTGGGTCAGTGCGAGCATCGCTGAGTGCCGAGTTGGGGACGCAACCTGAGCAAGACCGGGTGTTACCGAACCGAGTACAGCGCTCGCTCAGCCAGCACAGCACTACGCCTCCCGAATGGTCTACTTCCCGCCGTCCTCCCCACGACGACCAGTGTAACTTTTACCTTTTCCACCACGTCCTCCACCGCCACGNCCNCCNCCACCACGCGCTCCACCGCGCCCGCCGCCACGTCCGCCGCCACCACGCGCTCCACCGCGTCCGCCGCCACCACGCGCTCCACCGCGCCCGCCGCCACGTCCGCCGCCACCACGCGCTCCACCGCGTCCG
>PADE01000090.1 GCA_002702965.1 Planctomycetaceae bacterium | reverse complement strand
GCGGCAGCACCGCTACGCTTTGATTGCTGAGTTGATCCGCCGCGACACGTGCTGACTTCGAGCCCACACCGTCCGGTCCGACTTTGGCAATCGTGGCCAGCCATTTGCCGACGTCGTCCGCGTGTGACGTGGTGGAACAGGCTAGCAGCACAGCGGGGATGATAACCGACCATTGTGACACAGGATGATCTCCGAAAAGATGTGGCGCCGATGTTCTACTTGGCCGAATCGTTCAAGGAGCGAAGCTTGATGTTCTTGAACCAGACCGGTGCCCCGTGGTCTTGTAACCCGATGTAGCCGCGACGCGGATGGTCCTTGAAGATCAACTCACGAAATTTGTGTTCTGAACCGTCGGGACGGATACCCGCCTGGGTCCACTCGTCGAGATTCAGCTGACTCACCAACTGACCATTCAATTCAACCGAGACCTGGTTGTTGTCGCAGGTCAACAACACGTGGTTCCAGTCACCCGTAGGCCGAGTCACACTTTTCTTGACAGGGACCAGGTCGTAGATCGCACCGGTTGCATGGTACCCCGTCTTGAGACCGTCATCGAGGGCTACTTCTAGACCGTTGTAGCCGACATCGCGGCCCGGTTTGGGTGTCAATGGAAAGGTGCGAAAGAAAATCCCGCTATTGCACTTAGGGCTGACTTTGTAGTCCAACTGAAGCTGGAAATCGCGCCAGATTTGTTTGTGGATCATCATGTAGGCGCCGCATCGATGCGGATTTATGGCGCCCTGTTGTACCGGCGTCTGACTCGGTTTCAGATCACTGGTTTGCCAGTTGGCCAGAGACTTCCCATCGAACAACAAGATCCAACCCGCGTCGCGTTCCGCATCGCTTAGTTGGTTGTCCGGTGGTGAAGCGGACGTCTCGGCGTAACAGTAGAGGGCTTTTTCGGTCCTCACCATAAGCCGTCCGTGGTCGACCAATGGTGTCGCATAAATCCGCTCACCGAAATCATGGGACGCAAGCGTGCGCCACTTTGCCGTCGAGCTGACCACGGTCACCACTCCGCGCTCACTCGCTACATAGACTTTGCCGTCGGCGACGATCGGTGAGGCGTAGTATGCGCCGCGTCCTCGCAACCGTCCCTGGCGCAGGAGATCACCTGTTCCGGCGTCTAACGAGGAGAGGATTCCGCCATCTTTGACCATAAACAGAACGTTGTTGTAGACCAGCGGGCTTGCAACGTAGGGAACGCCCCGGGTGAATTTCCAGAGCACGTGGGTTTCACTGAGGTCCCCTTCACCACTTGGCCGGATGGCCAGAACCTGGTTCCGTGAGCGCGCAAACACGGAAGCGTGTTTTTCCCACTCTGTCTGATCCAGTGCTCCATTTTGGTCAAGGTCGATCCGAAAGAAACGCGAGTTGACCGGACTGCCGTCGGGCAACTCTTCACGGCGCAATCGTCCGTCCTTGTTTTCGTCGAGTGATGCCAACGCCTCGTTCCAGGGTTCCATGGCGATTCGGTCCCCCTCGACTTCGCCGCCAGGCGACCAGCTTGCCATATAGAGCATGTCTCCATTGACAGCGGGGATGGTATTCACGATGCGCGCCAATCCGTCGACCCACCAGATGCGTTTCCCGGTCTCAACTCCATAGGCAGTCAGTCGNGTCGCCCCGGGGACGAGAATTTGGGATTGTCCGCGGTTGTTCCACAGGACAGGGGTTGCATAGCTTCGGGTGAAATCATTCCGCGGGACCTTCCAGACATCTTTNCCGGTACTCGTGTCGATCGCATACAAGTAGTTATCAGTGTCGTGATCTTGATTGAGGATCAGACGGTTGCCAGCCAGGATCGGCGAACTGCCGGCGCCGAACTCATCCTGGAATGGCCCCATTGGCTTTTGCCAGAGTAGCTGGCCGTCGAGGTCGTAACACAAGATCCCATAGCTGCCGAAAAACACAAAAACGCGCTTCCCGTCACTGGCGGGAGAGGCACTTGCAGGATTTCCCACGCGGTGAACAGTTTCGATGGTCTTTGCAGGAGCTACTTGCCGCCAAAGGGGCTTTCCCGTCTTACGATCGAGGGCGACGGTGGCGAGTTCTTTGGAGTCGGGAGAAAAAGTCGTCAAGAAGATCCGGTCACCGGTGATACACGGAGTGGAATGACCAGATGAGAGCGGTTGTCTCCAGACCAAATTCTCCGATCGTTTAAGGTCGGCCGGTAGCGGCNGGCTGGCCGTGTAGATCCCACTAGCGCGTCTGAAATAGGCGTTGGAATCAGCGGCAACGGAAGGTGTTGTCGCGAACAACAGAGCGATTAGNACACACCTGCAGAAGAGATTCCGCATAACTGAACTCCCAGCGCTTATGGCCTGGTCGAATGAGATTCCGAGCCGAGATTCTAGCCGAGGGCCGGGGCCACGTCCAACTGGTCGCTACGCGATGTTCAGCGGACCCAAGGTCGGATCGGGTCGACGGTTTGACAGGATCGCGAAAGCGCCACGGTTGGAGCTCGCAGCGAGTGCCGATTGAGCGCCGGGTGGGGTCGGTATGGCNGGCTCCTTGGCTNTGGTATGTTGCAGGCGGAACTCCTATTTTCACGGTGACGTGGGTATCGAGTCGTAGATGCCGAGTATGAAGACCACCATCAACACACATTTTCTACCCCAACTGCTAGATCCCCATACGCTGGCGGGTAGCACAGTCGTTGTGATCGACGTCTTGCGGGCATCGACCACCGTTGTCACTGCGCTCGCCGCTGGCGCCCGTACGGTGTTCCCCTGCCTCGAAATTGAGGAAGCGCTGGAGGTTGCCCAACGTTTCGGGGAGCAGGCGGTGTTGGGTGGGGAACGGGGCGGAAGACGGATCGCGGGTTTCGATCTGGGGAATTCCCCGGCGGAGTACGTGGCTGAAACGGTGGCGGACAAAGTCGTTGTTTTCACGACCACGAACGGGACGCGCGCGATGCAGGTCTGCCGTTCGGCGGAGCGCGTCCTGATCGGCGCATTTGTCAATCACACGGTGGTTGCCGAGCACCTTGCGACGTGTGCCAAGGTCGATCTGGTTTGTGCGGGCACGCGCGGCGAAGTGACGCGCGAAGACGTACTATTTGCCGGCGCGATTGTAGCCCGCCTTGCCGGACCGACGACCGCCCTGAACGACGCCTCGCGATTGGCGTGGGATGCCTGGAGCGGCGCCATCACTCAGCCGCCGGAGCATCGGTTGCTGACTGCCTCGCTTCAGGACTCACAGGGCGGACGGAACCTACTCGAGATCGGACAAGCCGCAGACATTGCTTTCGCGGCTCAGCTTGACATGACAGACCTGTTGCCAGAGTTGGATGTCGGCAGTTGGCAGATCCGCTCCACTACGGCATCCTAGCACGGTCCGTCGCAAAACGTTTCGCCACGCCGGCGGATCAGCTGACTCCACTGGAGCGAAACATCTTTGCTCGGGCGCGACTCAGCGTGGGGCCGATGCTGTTCTCAGGAATGCCAACCGCTGAGCTGATTTGCTGATAGGTCTTGCCTTCGAGGTGAAACATGCGAACAACGTCAGCCTCTTTCCCAGCCAGGTTGCCGAGCAGACGTTCTACTTCGTCGGCGTCATCAAAGTTGGCTTCGTGGGAGGAGTCTTGGTCCACGGATTCCACCGCATCGCCCAACTTGGCGGCGGGCTTATGTTTGAGCAGTTCACGTACGACTACGCGCCGCGCGATCACCGTCAAATAGGTGGCAAGACTGCTCTCACCACGAAATCGTCGCAGCACCGAAAAGTCGTCCGCAACAAGGGTCAAAAAAACCTCCGCGCAGAGGTCTTCGCGGTCCTGGTTCGTGATACGAATCGACCGGCACTGCGAGCTGTGGTTGATGACGTGAACGACCAATCCCAGGAAACGGTCGGTAAAGTCCTCCCAAGCCTGCGGTTTTCGTTCCAGACACCGCTGCAAGAGGGTACGATCAATGTCAGAGAGAACCACTGGACAACATCCTCTTCAAATGGGGGGTATGGGAGCAACTGCTCCTGTTGTCCTTCTGGCGAGATACGCCACGTGTGATCGAGGTTCCAAGCCTATTTCGATTCTAGGAGGACATAAAAAACGAGGCAAGGCGGATGTTGCTCGGCGACTCGTTTGCCTGGCTTCCGCCGCTTGACAGGACCTCTAGTCCTCACTACGATTCGCAGCGTGGCGCAGTCGTTTTTTTTTCCTCAACCCGTGTGCTGGCAAGGTGTTGTCACGGATCTGGAAGATCGGACGCGGGCTCCATGCCCGACCGGTCGGGGGCGTTTAGCGTTGTTGACAATTATCGCTGAAGCGTCGGTTCCGGTGAGCCGATGTGGATAAGACATCTGCGCACGCGTAGAAGACATGGGAACGGGGATTTGGGTAACTGAGCCGTTTCTGACACCCGAATTGATTGAAAAGCGTTTAACTGAGTTGTTCACAGCCGGGACTGCTGGCAATTGCTGAGAGAAGGAGATATGGATCTATGACACACGTCGTTGCCCAACCCTGTTTTGCCTGCAAGTACACCGATTGCGTCGTCGTTTGTCCCGTCGAGTGTTTTTACGAGGGCGAACAGATGCTGTACATTCACCCCGACGAGTGTATCGATTGTGAAGCGTGCGTTCCTGAATGTCCCGTGGAGGCGATTTTCCACGAGGATAATTTGCCCGAAGAGTGGGCTCCATTCACAGANCTGAACGCCGAACTCTGTCCGCAATGTGAGGTGATCACCGAGAAGAAAGAGCCGTTGGTCGACAACTAGTCGTCTNCTTCGCTTGACGGCCAGCGGGTCGCGCGGTGACNTGAACACGGGGCCGAGAGACGACCGCTCATTCGTTGTGGGTTCGATCGTCAGGTCGATGGACCGGAGTGCCGCGCTGCTTCTGGTCCTGCTGGAACGTCTCAGTTCAGCTTGGTGTTTGACTCCATGCCTGATCACCCAGTGCGTAAACGGGTGCTCTGTTCCCTCGTAGCCCTGGGTTCCCTCGTAGCCCTGGGTTCCCTCGTAGCCCTGGGCTTTTCCTCCAGGGTCGAGCGAAGCGGGTCCGCGCTGAGTCGGTGAGCCTAACCAGAGCCGACCAGCAACCACCCCTTCAGCTGTCGCCGTTGACCTGGTCGTAGAAGGTAACGTATTGCGTTGGTTCGGAGCTCGCGCGGAGCTGCATCGCCTGGCGGGGGTGGAGATTCAACTGGCCCGTAATGTTGTAGGGAATCAGGGCGCCCCATTCCACCGTTTCACGCAGCGGCTCGACGTGGTCCTGTAGCAATTGAATGACGGGTCGGAGCTTGAATTTGGGATTGCGCAGGAACCCTAGTAGTAGTTCCATCGGGCAGTTGCCTGCGCCTCGACCAAGGCCCAGCATTGTCGCATCGGCTCGATTGGCTCCCAGGATGATCGATTCAATTGTGTTTGCAAAGGCGAGTTGTTGGTTGTTGTGCGCGTGAATTCCGATCTCCTTGCCGGTACCTTCCAACGCCGCGGTGTACTTCCGATAGAGCATCTCGATCTGCTCTCGGTAGAGGTGTCCAAAGCTGTCGACAATCACCATCGTACCCGCGGGCGTCGATTTGATTGTGTCGAGAACGGCATCGACTTCGGTTTCGGTGATATTGGAAACAGCCATTAGGTTCGCCATCGTTTCGTAACCCAGCTCGTGGCAATGCTCGATCATCTGGGCGGCTTCCGAGACCTGGTGCGCATAAAAGGCGACGCGGATCATGTCCAACACGCTTTCGTTCGCGGGGACAATCTGTTCTTTCCAGTTACTCTTTTCAGCATCGGCCATGGCGGTCAGTTTGAGTCCAGTTTCTTGGGCATTATGATCGCCGACCACACGGTTGATATCGTCTTCGTCGCAATGTCTCCAGTCACCAAATTCNTCTTTCGGGAACAGCTCTGGTGAGTTCTTATAACCGACTTCCATATAGTCGATGCCGGCCGCGATACACGTCTCATAGACGGCCCGGACCAGTTCATCGGTGAATTGGTGTTTATTGATCAGTCCACCATCCCGGATGGTGCAATCCAGTACTTTGAGTTTGGGACGAAAAGTAATCCAAGGGGCCTGGTCCGACATGTCACACCCTGTCTGAAATGAGATACGTCTGATATCCGTGGTCTGCCGTTGTTCGCTCGACCGCACTAGCTCATGCACTTGACTCCGTGCGATGCAACAACAACCACGTCGGAGGTGGTGACGCGACATCGTTCTCGATCGAGAACGCAGCCACGGTCCGCGTGGTTGTACAGCGGGGTGTGCGGGCGTCGTCGATTCGAGTTATCTCGCCGAGCCACTGTCCGAGGTCGATTCGGTGTCGAGCCATTCAGGTGGTCTCGGGTCGACACCGAACACGGTAACGCTGCCCTGCTTCTATCAGCACGGCGCTGGTAGTACCGATGCGCGAACAAGAACGGGAACGTGGGATTGTATCAGAAGCATGTGCCGAAGGTGAGGGGCACGTTTGCGATCCCTGTAGCCGCTCGATTCCGCACACCGGTCGCTCCCGGGCGGCGCGTTTTAGAGAGGCGTCTGGTGCGGCCAGAGTCGGACATTGTTTGGGAGCCACGTCACCACGGTGCAGGTGTGACCGGAAAAGTTTGTCTGACAACTGTCAGGCAACAGCGAGCACCGCTTCCTGAAACTGATCGAGCGAGAAGCACGGGGTTGAGTGCGGTCGACGCGGTCTGTGATTCGTGACGACCGCGTGAGCACGTCGCAAGTGTTCCACGGGGATTGGATTGTCATCCAATACGACAAGTAGATTGCAGTCGGCGCTCCCCGTGAAGCGCCCCNCACCGGGAAGCACCAACACTTCGATTTCGGGATTCTGGTCGACCGTCTGGGTTGCCAGCTGGGGGAGGACTTGATCGATCTCTTGGGGCATTACGGGACATCCGATCAGCCTGGTCGCTAGTTCTCCGGGTTCGCGATGCACCAGGCCATGACGACAGCGAGTCAGGCGGCTCTCGCGTTGTAGGTAGCGGACGTTGGTTCCCGCTTTCCACTCCAGGGGCGCGGAGGGCACATAGGGGTGCCAGAGGTGATACGTAAAGGTGCGATCCATAATCGACTCGATTCGCATTCCCGCGCGTCGCAGGCGCAAACGCAAATCGTCGTCCTCGCATCCCCAACCGACGAACTGTTCNTCGTAGCCGTTGACGCGTTCGTAGTCTGCGCGTGCGATGCCGATGTTATTGCCGATTAACTTGGGTTTGGTCGGATGTCTCAGCCAGTTGTACCACGTCGCTTTACGGTGTTGTCTGGCCATCCGCCGCACTTCGTCGCGCGTCGCCTCACGGACAAAAGACCCATCGCGGATTGAGGCGTCGGTGATCCGACGGGATGCGGTGCGATCCAGGCGACAGCAATCTCCGGCCATCACGACCTGTTGGCGCCGCTGTTGCAAGTGCCACGACACGTGGTTCGATGGCAGTAGGCAATCACCATCCAGGAACAGCAGGTAAGGCGCGTGGCTTGCCTTGACTCCGTTGTTGCGACAACGGGCCAGTTGAAAGCCGTCGTGAGGGTGGGTGACAAACTGGACCGGGAAGTCGACCGAGGAGGCGAAATCGCTAACGAGTTGCTCGGTTTCATCGGTAGATCCGTCGTCGGTCACCACCACCTCAAATGCGCCGGTGACGTCTTGCTGGCCGGCAATCGACAACAGGCAGCGGCGCAGGTGACCGGGGCGCTCGTAGGACGACACCAGAAGTGCGATATGAGGTGCAGACATTGGCGGTGGTGCTCGCGGGAATGGCTACGGAATCGAATGGGTCTCTAGGCGATCAACCTCGGCGCTTTCATCAATTCACCGAGGTTGATCGTAACGAAAACATTGTCTCAGTGTGTCGGTACTCTCGAGAGGTCGACCTGCGCGCGGCGTCGATTTACCCAACCGAAACAGCAGCGATTGGCAGTCACCGATCCACGAGCCGCGTGTCGCTGGACGGAAACGTCACCGCCACCCACAGCAGGATGCCACCTCGACCCCAGAGACTAGGACAAATCAGATGAGTGAGTCAACGTCGGTCCGAACGGCTAGGGGCCGTATCTCGGCGAGGTTGTGACAGGTCGGACAGTGCCGGGGAGAAGGTCCGTCACTGCGACGCTCCAGTGGAGTTCTGTTCTCGAATTTTCCAGACCACCCAGCCGAGCAGGCGGAAATAGACGAAGAGCATAACGACCACGACCAGACTCAGAGGAAAATTGACGATCGGGTTGCCATACGCGTATCCGCAACCCGCGCCGTAAGCGATGAGCAGGATCAGCGGGCTCACGAGGTAGAACGTCGACCAGCTGGCGGACTGCTGTTTCAGACTTCTCCAAATCACTGGCGAAAAGGGGACGAACGCGGAATCGCTTTGGAGCATGCCAGCCAACACCACGGGAAAGATGATCGCCAGGCTCAGTACCACGAAGATCAGGCTGATCCACAACGGCACACCTAACCAATGGATCGACAAGGCAATCGCTGCGCCAGGCAACGCTCCGAGCCAGGTTGCGTTGTGGACGTAGAGCGTGTCGAGCGCCCAGTCTAAGAAACCCATCACGGGTGGCAAGTGCTCGACGTTGCGCGTACCGTTGGCGGTTTCGCCCGCGACGGTCCACAGTGTCACCGATGCGAAGGCGAGAACGAGGACNCCGACAATCGAGGTCAGGCACCACAGGGCAAATGAAATCAGTTTCGCCAGACTCGCGGCGTCGACCGACGGCGGATTGACCGCGTAATACAGACAGGACGCGAGGGTGGCGCCTCCCAGTCCCAGTAATAGCCAGTATCCCACGGTATGCGGTTGAAGCAGAAACTTAAGCAGTACCAGCGGCGGGGTTTCCAACTCCAGGCCCGGATCTTGGTCCCGGCGGTGTTGCGTCTCATTTTCTTGGGCCCGGCGTAACGTGCTTTGCGCCAATACACGTTTTGCGTCATCTTCGGGGCGTTCGATCTCGACTTCGGGGGCGAGTTTGACCAGATCACGATGGTCGTCGTTCTCGGACGCGTCTGTTGCCCCTCGGCTCCGGGGCTTTTTCTTGGGCTCGTAGACCAGCGTCATGGAATAGCAATCCGGGCATTTGACCTCCTTCCCCACGTCTCGCATGCGCACGTACATGCGGGTGCCGCACAACCCACACAAGATGCCGAATTCGCGATTGGCATCCGCGGGAGAAAGTNCCGCACTGGCCGGGTTTCCAGCGTCTGTGAGAGGTTCCAAGCCGAGACGGTCTGCCGGGGGCGTAGGTCCCGCTGACGGGGGCATTCCGTCTCGATCGTTGTCCACTGCTTCCAACTCGACAATTTCGTCGTCGTTGTTCTCCAACACCAATCCATCGGTTGTGGGTTGGGTTACAGGGGGAAGGGGTACCGGGTCACTGTCCAGGTCTGCCAACTTGTACTCGTCTTCTTCCTGCGCGGCGGTCGCGGCCGGGTCACCCGCAGTTTGTGGGCTCGGTGACGACCGGACTTCGGACCAGATCTCATCGTCTTGATCGGCCAGCTTGTATTCGTCCTGTTCGCCGGCAGGTGGGATCGCGCTGGCGGAATTCCCGGGCGGGTTGGCGCTGCTAACGGGAGGCGGGGCCGTGGGAGTAACGGGGCTTGCTTCCTCGATCGGGGGAACGACGACGGACTCGAGGCATTCGGAACACGTGATGGCCTGTCCGACCTGGTCAAGGCTCGCGTGCAGCGAAGTTTCGCAGTAGGTGCACGTAATAACCAACTGCGCGTTTNTTGATCGCGGATCGCCGAGCACCGTTGCGGAACTTGGGGCGGTCCCGGCGGTGTTTGTTGTTGGCTGAGTTCCCGGTACTTTGATTGTCTGCCGACAATGGGGACATTCGGTTCGAGTTCCCGCTTGTGCCGTCGTTGCGGTGACCGTCTGATTGCACCGCGGACAGATGAACGGCAGGTGCTCGTGGGGTGTTTCACTGGTATTCATCGGGCGTGTCAGGTCATTTACATGGAGCGCCGGAAATTTGTCTTCACNGTCGCCGGGCGTACACNGNGTGCCGCGTGTCTACGGCTGCAGTTGCGGNGTTGTCTCGCTCGGTCGCGTCTGTTTCTCCGTGGGCGGTTGTGCGANNTTNGTCAGGGGCTGAATGATCGCAGGTGCATCGGTAATAATCCCATCGACTCCCCACTCGATCAGTTGCTTTGCCCGCTGAGGCTGATTGACCGTATAAACCCAGAGTTTCAAGCCCGTTTGATGGGCCCGCTGGATATCTTCGGGAACTAGGTCTTGGTGTTTCCAGCCAACCACACGGGCACCCGTGGATCGAATGGAACGCAAACGCGGGGCGCTGAGCCGTTCTTTGCCCAGTGCTCCCAGAACGAGATGCGGGGCGAGACGGTGACAGGCTGTCAGGTAATCCCAATCGAATGACTGTACGACAACCCGGTCGAGCAGCTTGAGACGACGCAACAGATCGACACAAGTTTTCGCGTCCCCGCCTTTTCGTTCGATCAGCGTTGTCGAGCCACGCTGGATGACGCCGAGTGCCTTTTCAAGTGTCGGAATGCGCTGGTTGGCGAATTTTCGGTCGAACCAGCTTCCCGCATCGAGCAACTGTAATTCGGCGAGGGTTCGTTGGTGGACTAGAGGGGCCTTCATTCCGAGAACGTGGACGGCGTTGGTGGTCCGTTCCAAGTTACGATCGTGTACCACCACGGGGATCCCCTCGGCGCAATGGTAATAATCCAGTTCGACAAGATCGGTTCCCACAGCGAGCGCGGATCGAAAAGCAGCGAGCGTGTTTTCCGGCGCCCGACTGCTGTTCCCGCGATGTGCGATCACCAGCACACGGGGGGATAGGACAAGCTGTCGCGCGGACTTGGGCGGGTCATCATCCCCATGACACGGGTCCGGAGCGCGACTGCTTCCCAGCAGCAAGCTGCAGAGTAAGGCCCGCACGATGGCGCGACGTCCCATCGCTTGGGAATCCAACCGTGGTTGACGACTCGCAGCGAGGCGAACTGCTGACGAAGTAACACGTGCCATGGTTCAGTCTTCTAACACCTCGGTTTCTCGAGCCTTCGCCACATCGGCCGCCTGGTTCTCGTGGGTCTTAGTCAGTTCTTGAACCGATTCTTTCACCGTATCTCGTTCGTCCTCGCTCAGNGTTTTCTCTTTCTGTTCTTGGTCTGCTGCCTTGTTTGCGTCCCGGCGGATGTTGCGGATCGAAATCTTTGATTCTTCCGTGAGTTCCTTGATCCGCGCGACCATCTTGCGTCTCACGTCCGTGGACAGCGGAGGAATACTGATCCGAATTAAACGGCCATCATTTTGCGGATTGAAACCCAGATCGCTTGCGATAACTGCCTTTTCGATATCTTTGATCGTCCCGGGATCGTAGGGGCGAATGACGATTTGAGTAGGCTCAGGTGCGCCGACTGACGCGAGTTGTTTGATCGGGGTTTGCGATCCGTAAACTTCCACGCGGAGTGAGTCCACTAGGCCTGGGTGCGCTCGTCCGGTGCGAATTCCCGAGAGGTTGGTCTTGAGGACCCCCACCGCTTTTTCCATTCGCTCTTCGGCATCTAGCAAAATGTCGTCTGCGGACATGTTCGTTTTGCCTTCTCTGGAAACACCCCCGTTATCGGTGTTGGTGCCGGCTGCCTCCCCCCGCCCCAACGTCCCCCATCACATCATACGTCGGATCTGGCAATCACGCCACGCGGTCATCAAAGCGCTTGTAGAGCGGCCGGCCAAGCTTGGTGGTTTTCCACCAATCGGCTTATTAATGGACGCGCTGGCCCGGTAGCGCCCCGTCGTCGACCCGCAACATGAACACCTCTTTTTCGCCGAGTCCGGAAGCCAGGATCATGCCCTCGCTTACACCGAACTTCATTTTCCGAGGTTTCAGGTTGGCGACCATGACAACCAGCCGGCCGACGAGTTCTTCCGGTTGATAGGCTTGTTTGATACCAGCGAAAACAGTGCGCCGTTCCTCACCACCAAGACTGAGCGTGAGTTTCAATAGCTTGTTTGCGTCGGGCACATCGGCCGCATCGACCACACGAGCGATACGCAGGTCGGCCTTGACGAAATCGTCGATAGTGCACTCTGGGGCGAGTGGTTCGTCCAAGAGCGGTAGTTCGCTGTCGGCGGGCTCTGTCGCCGCGCCGGTGTCTGGGGTCTCTTTGGATTCGTCAATCATCAGTTCGATATCCTTTATTTCAACACGTGCGAGCATGTGTTTGAACGGCGCTACCGCAGTTCCCAACAGCGGCGTCTGGGATTGCTGCCAAGTCACGAGGGGATCACCGAGGAGTTGTCCGACCTGTTCTGCCAGTTGGGGCAGAACGGGCGACAGGTAGACCGCGAGTTGGCGAAACAGGTTCAGTGCCACCGTACAGACGTCCTGTAACCGGTCGGCGTGGTCAGGATCTTTCCGTAGTTTCCACGGTTCGGCCGCCTCCACATACGGATTGGCGCGATCTGCCAAACGCATGATCGACCGCATTGCGCGGTTAAAGTCCCCCTGCTCGTACGCCTCGGCAATGGCGGTGCCATCCTGCGCCGCCTGTACGAATAAGCCACCGTCGTCAGGATAGCGAACCGATAATCCACGGTCCTGTACGAACTTGGCGGTGCGACTCCCCAAGTTGACGAATTTTCCAACGAGATCTGCGTTGACGCGGCTCGCCAGTTCTTCCAGGTTCAGATCCAAATCATCGACATGGGGTCCTAGTTTGGAGGCGTAGTAATAACGCAGGTAGTTCGGGTCGAGGTNCCGTAGATAGGTCGCTGCCTTGACGAAAGTGCCCTTGCTCTTGGACATCTTTTCGCCGCCCACGGTCAAGAACCCGTGGATGTGTATTCGCGCCGGTAAACAGTAGTCGGAGGCTTTGAGCATCGCCGGCCAGAACAGGCAGTGGAAATACTGGATATCCTTGCCGATGAAGTGGTGGACTTCCGTCTGGTCGTTTCGCCACCAGCTGTCGAATTCTTCGCCCGTTCGCTGACACCACTCGAGCGTGGCGGCCATGTACCCGATGGGGGCGTCGAACCAAACATACCAGTAATGCTGTTCATCGGTTCCTGGAATTGGGAAGCCAAAATACGGGGCGGGCCGAGAGACGTCCCAATCGCGCAAGGGTTCATGTAGGAAGTGACCTTTCAGATAATTGGACACTTCGACTTGCAGATGGCGTTCGTCTTGGGTCCATGCGTCGAGAAAATCGTGCATGGCCTCGATGGTTACGAAGTAGTGCTCTTGCTCACCCTTCAACGGAGGCGTTCCACTCACCGTACTGACCGGGTCGATCAGATCTGTGGCGCTGTAACTAGCGCCGCATTTGTCACAATTATCACCGTACTGGTCGACGGCCGCGCATTTGGGGCAGATGCCGATGACAAATCGGTCCGGCAGTGACTCACCGGTTTGCGCGTCCACGAATTCGGTTACTTGGCGACGCGTGATCAGTTGTTTGTCTTGTAGAGCCTGCCAGAACTGTTCGCACAGCTGGCGGTTTTCTGGAGAGTGGGTACTGCCGTAATGGTCAAACTCGATTTGGAAGCCGGCGAAGTCGTGTTGGTGCTGCGTATTGGTTTCCGCAATAAAGGACTCTTCGGAGACGCCCCGTTCCCGGGCGCTCTTCATGATCGCGGTGCCGTGTGTATCATCCGCACAGAGGTAGATGCAGCGATGGCCGCGCAGCTTTTGGAAACGGACCCAGATATCGGTCTGGATGTACTCCACCAGATGGCCGATGTGAATCGGTCCATTGGCGTAGGGGAGTGCAGAAGTGACGAGTATCCTTCGCTCGCGCATGCAGGCTCCGCGGTTCATCGGCTGGGGACGAAAACGCGAAGCGGCATTGTAGTACTAAAGCAACTAGGCCAGGAATGGGTCCAGATCGGACACGGGTCGAGCAGCCCAGATGCTGGTAGTTACCGCGATAGCGAACCCAAATGTAATCAAAATGAAACTCGTGGACATGTTAAGCTCCCAATGAAAACACGTGCGGTGTGGAAAGGGAGGTTCTAGATTCAAGCATGTCGCGTACCAGACTCGATTCGATAATTTGTAATGACATAAACTACTGTTAACAAACGATATATGGACTTGCAAGGCATGGGGATGAAATGCCGATCGCGCCAGCTAATAGTAGTCGTTGTGATTATATGCAAGATCATTGTGAGACAGTACGCCTCGGACTTCGACCCCGTTTACCTTGCGTTGTCCCTCGTCTGCGCGTCTCGTTCGCCATCCCTGTTTCCATTGGACTACGCCTGAAAACGAAAAACGGCGGTTCGGACTGATACCGAACCGCCGTTGTGACAGCTGGACGTGATGAATGAACGACTACACGGTTTTACCAGGGTGCCCTGAGATAGTAGGCCCCGAACTGGTCGGTATGGGTGACCGGAGTCGGGGTTCCATGCATCGTGTGATTCTCGCGGTGGTCAACGGCCGCAGGAAATGGGCGTCGGTATTGGTGGTGGATCGGAGCGACTTCAGATTGGGCAACACCCCATCCCCATTTCACCTGCGTTTGTGCCGTCGGCGGCACGACCAGCGCCAGAGGGCGTCCCCAGGCGGTATGGTTGTAGTTGGCATGCCA
This sequence comes from Planctomycetaceae bacterium, assembly GCA_002702965.1. GTDB lineage: Bacteria > Planctomycetota > Planctomycetia > Pirellulales > Pirellulaceae > UBA9264. The sequence continues at coordinate 12,009 of PADE01000090.1, read as the reverse complement.
GGAAGTCACGCGAGCTATACGCAGATTCCACCGTGCATGGCGAACGCGCCGTCCACCCAGCAGGTAATACCCTTCATGCGGACGATGGGGGCCGATGGCATCCCGCAATCTGCCCGCCTGGGCTTCGTTGCTCATGCCCAGCAGGGAGCATCCGAGTATCGTGATCAGGGCCAGTTTTTTCATGACGACAATCCTGTAACTAGGTGAAACCGATGGTGGGATGGATGAAAAGCCGCAGCGCACGGTTGTGCTACGGCTTGGACTTGAGTGCTTAATCGTTTAGTTTCGAGTGAGTTTTTGGCGCAGGAAGTCCATGACACCGCTCATTCGGGGGCTGTACCACTTCACGCGGGCTCGCGTAAAGCCACGGCCACCGTTCGTATAACGATGGTAGCTGCGGTCGTGGTCGTATAGGAACTCGTGCGGGAGCAGCGGTTGGTAGGTGTAGTGGGTGTGTCCAACCGTTGCGGGAACGGGTAATGGCGCGACATAGAGTTGGGTTGCATAGTGGCCGCTGCCCGCTGGTACGTAGTAGTTGTGGAACAACTGCGGCTGGCCGTAGTGGATTGGCTGAGCCTCGATGATCTCGCCACGCGCCGCGTGGTGGGCGAACAGGCGTCTCGGTTCCTCGCCGCGGGCCTGATCAGATGAACCGATGCTGAAGGAACTGCTGAGGACGACAGCGGTGATCACGATCGTCTGTAAGAGGTTGCGAAGCATCGTAACGCTCCTTTGTGGGGTGCTTGAGAGTGGGGTTGAACGACTAAGGGTGAGCATTCAGGCGGTGTCCCTCATGCGGATCTGGCGAGGTAGCCTGGTCGGGTCAGATTCAGCGACTGTGGGCAATGTGCCGAGTCCTGTTAAAATAGGACATATAACTGCTATTAGGTTATCTCGGTCCAGCTTGCATTAACGGTGAACATTTCTTTGCTCGACCGTTGAAATTGCTGACACGACCCGGACTTGCGCATCAAACCACTTGTTTCCCGGGCCGCAGAACCGCTACAATTGGCACTGGCGGAATCGATCCTAGAATCGCCGCGGAGGGGGCCGTTTTGCGTCCGCCTGACGCTTCTGGCGCTGCTTGCGCCCCGGAAAGACCACGACCCAATTGCGATCGAGGGTAAAGGAGTACCCGGTTTGACCCCACAAGCGACGACCAGCAAGGGTTCGAGGAAGGCGAGCGACGGGCGAGATCGGACAGCCACACAACGGGGTCGCAAGCGTCGTTCGACGGCCCAGTCGATGGCCGCCCAGCAACGCGATATTTCGGTCAGTGAGTTCTTTGCGAAAAACCGCCATCTGTTGGGGTTCGACAACCCGCGCAAGGCACTGCTGACAACGGTCAAGGAAGCGGTCGATAATTCACTCGACGCTTGCGAAGAAGCAGGGATTGTCCCTGAAGTCTGGGTGCAGATTGAACCGACCACCGCCAAACGGTTTAGGGTTGCGATTCAGGACAACGGGCCGGGGATCGTCAAACGCCAGATCCCATTGATTTTTGGCAAATTGCTTTACGGGTCCAAGTTCCATCGCCTGCGCATGAGTCGGGGCCAACAGGGAATTGGGATCAGCGCCGCTGGCATGTACGGGAAGCTCACCACGGGGAAGCCTGTCAAGATCATCTCCAAGGTGTCGATCCGCAAACCCGCCCACTACTACGAAGTAGAAATCGATACCAAGCGCAACGTCCCCGAGATTCACAACGGTCGCGGCGAAGGTGTCGACATTCCTCCGGGCGACAAGGGCCGCGTCTACATGCAGCGACATGGGATCGAATGGGTTTCGCATTATTCTGATTCCCAAGGTCAGGCTGCCAAGGAGGTTCGCAGTGGTACCCGGGTGACCATTGAACTGGAAGCCCGGTTTCTACGAGGGCGTGGAAGCGTCGACGAGTACTTGCAGCAGACGGCGATTGCGAACCCACACGTCACACTCCATTACGTCGACCCCGAGGGGCAGGTACGAACCTACCATCGTTCCACTACCGATTTGCCTCCCGAGCCCAAGGAGATCAAGCCGCATCCGTACGGAGTGGAACTGGGCCATTTGGTGACGATGCTAAAGGACACCCGGGCGACCACGCTATCGCAGTTCATGACAACGTCCTTTTCGCGCGTGAGCGCTGCTGTCGCGCGGCGGATCTGTGAGGCGGCGCATCTGACGCCCCGCGCTTCGACTAGGAAAATTAGTCGCGATGAAGCCGATGCGCTGTACCAGGCGATTCAACAGACACGTATCAGCAACCCGGCCACCGATTGTATTTCACCGATTGGTGAGGAACTGTTGCTGATGGGTTTACACCAGGTGGTTCCCGGCGAGTTTTACGTCGCCGCGACACGACCCACCGCGGTCTATCGCGGTAACCCGTTTCAAATCGAAGTCGCATTGGCGTATGGAGGTGGAACCAGCGTTGAAAAAGTGACCGACGACGTGCTGACCGAGTTGCTCAGCCATAGTGATACTCGAACGTTGCGACAGTTCTTGGTGAATACGTTTGATGGCATTGGCGCCGATTCTGCGGACCGCATTCTCAAGAGCGCTGGATTTGGCAGTCGACAGTCACCGTCACGCCTGAGTTCACAGGATATCAATCAACTATTAGACGCGATGCAAAATGTCACCCTGTCCGACAAGCAGAGCATGCAGATCATGCGGTACGCGAATCGGGTACCCCTGCAATTCCAAGCCGCCGGATGCGCCATTACCCAAGGCGTGATCCAGACCAACTGGCGGTCCTACGGACTCTCGCAGTCGAGAGGAGGATTGCCGACAGGGCCGGTGACGGTCATGGTTCATATGGCGAGTGTGTGGGTACCGTTCACCAGTGAATCCAAGGAAGCGATTGCTTCCTATCCCGAAATCGAAAAGGAACTGCGATTGGGGTTACAGGCCGTGGGGCGGAAGTTGGGAATGTACTTGCGCCGTCGAAAACGCGTTAAACAGGAGGGGGAGCGCCGCAGCATTTTCCTGCGTTATTTGGGTGAAGTGGCGACGGCGGTCACGGAGATCAACGGTGGCGACCGTCAAGATCTGTACGAGCAACTGTTGAAAGTCGCCAAACGCAAAACATCGGAGGCGGACACGCATCTCGACAGCCGTGGAAAAGCGGTCGTCGAATCTGACGAGGATTATGGCCGAAACGTGCTGGTCGTCGAGCGACGACCGGAGGACCTCTTGGCGGAAATTGCGTCGGAGGATGAGAGACAACCGCGGCTCTTTTAGAGTATTTCGCAATGGCAAAGAAAACCGGCAATCGCAAGAAGCGCAATGCGAACGCAAGCAACGGTAAGTTGACGGTCAAAGATCGCAAAACCCTCAAATCGATCCACTCGTTGGCCGAGAATGTCAACAAGATGGCATTTCGAGGTCGCGATCCGCACCTGGAGATTCCCTCGCGTTCGCTGTCGAACGTGCGGTACAACAAGTCGAAACGTTTTATCGAGATGGGCCAGGGTAAGAACCGCCGCGAGTTGTTTAATCTCTCTCAGGCAAAAAGCTACATGCAAACCGTTCTGGTGGGAAACGGTTGCCGCCAACTGATCGATGCGGGCAAGACGACCAGCATTCGTGGATTGTACTACCTTCTCAAGCATACCATCGAAGGAACGCGGGAAGAGACATTTGACGAGCAGAAGGATTGTGATCCGGTCATCGAAGATGTGGAAGTGATGCTCAGCGCGTTGCGCGAAGAGCTGCATCTCTACGCCAAGAATGCGGGAGCCATGGTGGGCCCGATCACGCTTGTGGATAGTGGCGACGAGATCGACTGTTCGCGGATGGGATCGGGGGGCTACAGCATTCCATCGATTGCAGAGCCGGAAATCGTCCAGTTCAAGCGTCACCAGGCGAAATTTGTTCTACACGTTGAAAAAGACACTGTCTGGCGGCGATTTAACGAAGACAAATTCTGGCGCGAGTACGATTGCATTTTGACGCACGGTGGAGGGCAGCCGCCGCGCGGTGTCCGCCGTTTGCTGCACCGCTTACATTATGAACTGAAACTCCCAGTTTACTGCCTGTTGGATAACGATCCGTGGGGATACTACATCTACAGTGTGATCAAACAGGGTTCGATCAACCTGGCATATGAGTCAAAGCGCATGGCGATCCCGGCCGCGCGCTACATGGGCTTGCGGAGCATGGACTACGAACGATGCGGTTTGGCTTCGAGCGTGACGATTAGCCTCAACGACAATGACGTCAAACGAGCTAAACANATTGCCGCGTATCCTTGGTTCGAGAAGAAGCGGGCCTGGCAGAAAGAGATCGATTTGATGCTTCACAATGGATTCAAACTCGAAGTGGAAGCGCTGATCAACAAGGGCATTAGTTACGTCACGCAGGAGTATGTCCCGGCCCGTCTCGAAGATCGCGATTTCCTGGATTGAATCACATTGTGGGAGTCGCGCAGGGGTCGGCCTTGGACGTAGTCGTTCTGCGGGCCGGTTGCACGCAGGAGGCACCCTCCCTCGGCCACCGGCGTTCGTTTGGTTCCATCGAACCGTTGCCGATGCAGCGTCCCGAGATTGAGATTCGATGTCCGCACTTTACCCCAAGATGGCGCAGTGGAAGTCTTCCGCGGAGTTCCAGGCTCGCTTGCATGACCTGGNGCTGGAATTGCCGGTGGACGATGAGGTGTTGTCGGCGCGAGACGGGTCACCATTGGCGGAGCCGCTGCGAGTTGGCTCATTTACCGTTGGTAATCGCTGGTGTATCCATCCCATGGAAGGCTGGGATGCGAATCCGGACGGTTCGCCTTCGGAACTGACGCTTCGTCGCTGGCGCCGATTCGGTCAGAGCGGCGCCAAGTGGATTTGGGGCGGGGAAGCGGCAGCGGTTCAACCGGATGGTCGTGCGAATCCTCATCAGACACTGGCAACTCCAGGAAACCGACGAGGGCTCGCTCGGATGCTTCACGAGTTGGTAGAGTCACACGAGACCTGCTTCGGCTCTAGCACAGACTTACTCGTCGGCCTTCAGTTGACGCATTCCGGTCGATTTTGCCGCCCGCGTTCGCAGCGACTCGAACCGAGGATCGCGTTTCATCACCCTTTGCTCGACGAGAAATTTGGAATCGAGCCGGATGACGAGCGAGTTGTGTGGACCGATGACGACCTCTGGCGTCTGATCGATCAGTTTGTCGAGGCCGCCGGCGCCGCGCGCGAGGCGGGTTTCCAATTCGTTGACATCAAGTCGTGCCACGGTTATCTGTTGCACGAATTTCTCAGCGCCCGTTCCCGTCCGGGCCACTTTGGAGGGGATCTCGATGGGCGTTCTCGTTTGTTGACAACGATCATCGATCGCGTGCGGCAACAGTACCCAGATCTGATGGTACTGGTCCGCTTGGGGGTCTTTGATATGCCGCCGTTTGTAACAAGCCGTGATCGCGGACGGCCGATGAGTTTTGAAAAATTACTCCCCTACCAGTTGGGCTTTGGCCTCAATCCGGAGAATCCCCTGGAGTACGACCTGACAGAGCCGTTGCTCTTGATCGATCGTCTACGGGCTCTGGGAGTTGCGGCAATCAACGTTTCAGCGGGCAGCCCGTACTACAATCCGCACATGCAACGACCTGCCATCTTTCCTCCCAGCGATGGGTACCAGCCTCCCGAAGACCCACTGGTGGGCGTGGTGCGACAGGTGCAGGCTGCCCGGGCATGCAAACTTGCCTTTCCCGAATTGCCGATGGTGGGGACGGGATATAGTTATTTACAAGACTTCTTGCCGCATGTTGCCCAGGCGGTGGTGCGGGCGGGCTGGATTGATTGTGTGGGATTGGGAAGGATGGTGCTGTCGTACCCCGAGATGGCTGCCGATGTCCTGAGTGGACGGACGCTGGTGCGCAAACGGATTTGCCGAACATTCAGTGATTGCACCACCGGTCCCCGCAACGGGATGGTCTCCGGGTGTTTTCCGCTCGATCCGCACTATCGAGACTTACCCGAGGCCGCCCGGCTACGCGAGATCAAACGGTCCTAGATTGAGATGAACGCCCGACTCGCTCGCGGTGATTCTCAGCGTCAGTGCTCTGCAACTGCTCGTGCTGGGCAACCTCTCAGAACCTCCGGCCGCACGGTGGCAGCGAGTTACTCGCGGATGGTTTCTACGGACCGAAGGGTTGGATAATCTCGGCGATTTCGGCGCCGATGGTGAGCGGTTGTCCCGGGCTCGCCAGTCCGCGTTGTACGTAGCCTAATGCAATCGTCCCTGCCAATTTGGGCGAATAACATGAGGAAGTGATTTTTCCTACGATCTTGTCCCCGTGGGTCAATTCGGTTTCCATCGGCAGCACCGGGGTGCCCTTGCAATCGATACAAACAAGGCGGCGGTTGACGTGTCCCATGGCGTCTAGTCGGGCAACCGTCTCCTGCCCCAAGTAGCATCCTTTGTTGAAGTTGATAGCTGTTTCGTCGCGGGCGACCTCTTGTGGAAGGTTGTCTTCTGAAATATCGGCGCCGAATTGTGGCCAGCCCGATTCGATGCGGTACATCTCCCAGGCGGCCTGTTGGCAGGAGGTCAACCCACTCTCTGTTATGGAAGCCAACAACGCTGCGAAGTGTTCGGTGGGGATCGTCAATAGACAAGACGGTTGGGGAGTAAAGGCAACGGACTGACACGTTATCGGGATGCCGGAAATCCGAGCTTCGCAATGCGACCACAGGGCTTCGGGCAGGTCCTGTTCGGCTAATTCCGTGAGAATCGAGTGAGCTTGATGTCCACAGACGTGTAAACCCGACCGAGCGTCAGAGCAGTCTTCTAACTTGACATCTTCCATAATGATGTATCGATCGAGGTGCTCGATGAGCGGCGTCGCCTGGCCGCGCGTCGTGTCCAAGATCAACCGGTCGGGATGGCAGAAGACCGCGACATGTCCGAGTGTCTTGCCTTTCGGATCAAGGATAAATGCTTCGCATCCGGTACCAGGNGTTAACGCGTGAATGTCATTGGTGCAGAAACTGTGCAGAAAGGTGCTGCGATCAGAACCGGTGAGTTCGATTCGGCTTCGGCCACTCAAGTCGACAAAGCCGGTGCCTTGTGACAGCGCACGGTAATCTTCCATTACGGCGGCTGTCGGCGGGCCGGGGGCTTGTTGGTTCATCGTTCGCCATGTCGTGTGGTGGTGAGCGATCGCGGCGACCGTGAAATCCGGACCACAAGGCTCAAAGGGCCTGCCCTATTACGACACCTGCACCCCTTGTCCNGAGATGGTGGGAGCCGCGTACTGCGCATTGGCTAACAGGATACAGGAATCACATTGTTCGCCAAGTCGTTGTATGTTGTCGGGCCGTTCGACGTGCGTGATCCCGAGATTCTCAATGGTCTGACTCGGTAACTCACTGACCAGATAGATGCTCGCGCGACGCAATGCCTGGTGCACACGGTGCGCCACAAGCCGGTCTGCTGCGAAATCCCCGGAGTGCTCATCGGAAACGGCGGGATCGGCGCCATCGCCCACCAATCGCGTGAGCGCCGGGCCGGGGAGTTCACGCAAGTTGGTAAACAGTGCAATTGCCCCGCCGTCTTCGACTAGCCGCGCGGCGGAGGCCAGCGCTCGTCCGACATATTCCCAGGTTTGTAACTCGGGGCCTCCCTCAATCGTCGCGATGACCAGGTCAGCGTGAGCATCTACGGTCGGACGCCAAGCGTCAGCCGATAACCGTCGCCCCATTTGTTGGACCGCGTCGGTTTGACCCGCCAGCACGTGGAGGACTTGATTACCCGGTCCGGGAATGACCTGAACCGAAACCTGAACTCCCAGCAACCAGGTCGCTTCTCGCGTTTCCTCGGCATGTTCTTTTTCCGAATCGATGTCCGTCGCGCGCAGGTATCTGGTCTGAGTGGCGGTATCAGAGAACGTGGGAAATAGGCTCCCGGGTGCACTCCAATCGTGGCCGTCGATGCCCGGAGTTAGTACCTCGATCGGGATCACGAGATCTGCGTCACAGAGGCGGCGGTTGAAATAGATCGGATTTCCTTGCCGGGAGGCTGCCACGTACCTCAAAGCCTCACGGTCGTCGGGTGTATGTGCCTCGATCTTAATGCGCTGGTAGTTGCCTTCACGCCACGCTGCTTGCGCTGCGTACCGCGCGACGTCTCGCGCATTGGGGAGTAAGACGGTAATCTCATCGGGACGCGCAGTCGCTTCGAGCAATGTGTCGATGACAGCAGTGACGATCGTCGACATACAGGGCAGTGTTTCGCTGATCGCGACNGTAATCTGGTCTCCCGGGACGCTGGCNGATGTCAATGGAGGAAATTCGAGCGGAGCTTGTAGCGCATTCAGGGTCGCCGCTGCAACATCGCTTGCCGAGCCAGATAAGGGGCCGGCGCAATCTTCTACCAACGTCTCTGCAGGAAATCGCAATGACAGCGAGTGCCCGACCCCGTAACGCAGCGAATGTGCCATATAGACAGCTCCGCCAAGATGCTCCACCCTCGGCACGATTCCAGCGCCGTGGTGTTGTAGCCCAATCGGTTCGTGATTCGCGTACGGCATTCCGGCCGGATTGACTGCATCATGCCCCGCCCCAAGGGCGGTTGCGCCCCTTTTGCGACGGGTTCGCGTTGGCGGACGCAGACAGCAGANGGCCGGCCAGCCACGTCGGTTTGGACGTGGCGAGTTGGATCGACCGGCGAATCATAGTCCGTCCGTCGAGTCGCGGTCAAGAAGCCGAGGTTTACGTCTACTGCAACTTTGCGAATAATCCACACTGGTAGTCTCAGACGAATCGCTTTTGAACAAGGATTCAGATTGTGACCAGGGAACGGTTTCTCGCTTGTTGCGGTATCGGTCTAACCGGATCGGCGCGTTTTCAGGGAGCGAGTCGGCTCTCCATGGCACGTCGGTTTAATCTCCGTGCGAAGCGTGTCAGCACGGGTTCGACCAGTGGCCTCGGTGGGGCGAGTTCTCAGCGAGTTCTAGTCGCGGTGGCCCTCGGTGTGGGATTGCTGATGGGTTGTAGCGACCCGCAGCCATCGCCAACAGGTGCCGGTCCGGTCACCGTGGATGCAGTTCTAGACAAGATGATCACTACCTATCGAGACGCAGTCGCTTATAGCGACCGAGCCTACGTCAAGTTGCAGATCAAGGATCAGGAGCAGTGGCAAGAACAAGAGGAAAACGCACACGTTGCTTGGATGGGCGACGATCGAGTGGCGGTTCGTACCAGCGCCATCGACGTCGTCTGCAATGGGGAGAAATGGTATGCCTCGATCTCTCCGAAATGGAGGGACCTGGACGGCCAGGTAGTGGTTAGGGACGCACCCGATGTTGTCAGTTTCACCGACCTCTACCAGGACCCTGTGATCAAGAACCAACTGATGAGCGGTTTGGGGCCTCTCGTCCAGCTTGAACTCCTGCTCTCGGATCAACCACTCGCGGAGATGCTGGCGGCAGCGACGAGCAAAGAAATGCTGCCTGCCCAACCAATCGAGGGCCATTCGTGCCACCGAGTCGAACTCGTGACGGCAGAGGGATCATTCGTGTTGTGGATCGACCGAAAGCAATATCTGTTACGTCGACTAGAGCTTCCTCGTGGACAGTGGCTTGCGGATCGGCTTGCGGATCGAGCCGATGCAGCAGACGAAGAAGTTCAGTGGGTTGTGGAGTTTGAGCAGGCCGCTTTTTCGACTGATACACGCCAGGACCGCTTTTCCTTTGACATGCCTCCCGGAGCGCGTCGTGTGAAGGCGTTTGTCACGCCACCCAAGCCGGTCCCATTGGACTTATTTGGAAAGCGTGTTGAGGACTTTACGTTTCAGACGCTCGACGGCACCGATTGGACCCGAGCGCAAGTGATTGACAAACAGGTGGTGTTGATGTGGTTCAATATTCACCCCGCCAGTCAGTTCAATCTGGAACAACTCGAGACGGTATTCCATCGCTATCGAGAGAACCCCGATTGGGAGATCTACGCGGTCTTCGCAGAGCCGTCGCGCGTCTCGCGAGAGCAACTGCAGCAAGTCTTGGCCGATTGGAACATCACAATGCCGGTGTTACTCGACACAAATTCCGTGGGGCGTGACGAGTTCCTGTTGTCGGTTGCGCCGGCGGTAGTGGTGTTGAATCGCGAGTCCGTTGTCCAGACGATCATTGTCGAAAGGGATGAATCGCTGGGGCAGCAGCTCCTGGACGATATGGAACGTCTGGGATCAGGCGAGCTCTTGGCTGCCGAAAACCTCGCGACACAAAATCGACTGCGCCGTGAATACGAACAACTGATTGCAGTGAACAGCACGGAAGATGCGACGTTGGTGGCGCTTCCCCGCGCCAGTTTGCGCGAACCGGCCGATCCAGAACTACTGACTTTAGTGAAGTTATGGGAGTCCGACGACGTCGACTTGCCGCTGCATGTGCGGATGATCACAACCGCTGGTTCTGACCAGCGAGTGCTCGTTTTGGAGCGTTCAAAAACCGTTGTCGAACTTGGGCAGACCGGAGAAGTTCTCGCGCGTCACAAGCTACAGGTTCCCGAAACGACTCGAATCGACTCGCTACAAACGGTTTCCGGGCGTGATGGTCACCGTTTCTTTGCGGTCACAGGAACGCTTGCAAAACAGGTGTTCCTGCTGGACGAGCAGTATCGACACGTCTCCAGTTACCCGCCCCCGGGTCAAGAACATGATGGCATTAGCGATGTCTGCTTTGCCGACCTCGACCACGATGCCACTCCGGAACTGTACGTTGGATTCTGGGGCCCGCTGGGTGTTCACGCAGTCTCATTGGAGGGCCAGCGGATGTGGAGCAGCCGTGTTGCGGCGAATGTACTCTCACTGACGCCGCGGGCTGGTGCGGGCGGACACCTCGGTGCGCTACTGGTGTCGAATGACCGCGGTGGAGTGTATGTACTGAGTGCCGTAGGCGGGACCGAGCGGACGATTACGGTTCCTGGTCAAAACGTACATCACCTGTTTGCAGCGGTCCGGGGAGACGCCGTCGCCGGATATCTGGGGATCGCTTTTGTGCCCGACGGAACCCCGCAGGCGATCGGACTGGCTGCCAGCTTCGAGGAACAATGGTCGCTGGAGTTGTCTTCGGGACCCTTTCGGTCTCAGCTTGTGGCGTTCGGTCAGTTCGTCCCGAACACGCGGGGAGCTTGGTTTGTAGCGGGCTCGGACGGGACGATTCGTATCATTGGACAGGACGGAAAGTTCTTTGACTTTTTTTCGGTCGGTTCACCAGTTGCAGCATTGGCATCGGGGCATTGCGGTGGCCAGCCGTGTCTGCTGGTGGCGACGGACCACAAGCTGACCGCGTGGCGGTTTGATGAGAAAGCTCGCTGACGCGACCTGTTACCGGGGTGGTTTTCCAACTGCAGTCACCGGTAGGCGTACGCGTGGTCAGTCTGTTCGCAGGACCACGGCGCCAGGTGGAAGCTGCTCTCCACCGGAAGTGCAGCCGCGGCGCTCCACGCCGTTGTCGACCCACAGGGCGGCTGCGTAGCGGTGCACCGTCGGTCGGTCGAGCGACTGGATCGTAGGGATTGTGGCGCCCTGGTCTAGCTGTGCGGCTTGTCGCGCCCCTGCTGGGAGAACCGGTACGATCTGTATTGCTCGTATAGACAGTCGTCGTCCCACGTAGTCGCGTGCCGAAACTGCGAAATATAGGTTGACTGACTAAATTGCGTCTTCTAGCGAGACGATGACGGGTACAGAAGCCAGCCAAAGAGTGCGGTTTGGTTGCCGAACGCACCAAAGGGCCGACTCGAGACCCGGTCTGGCAGATTGTGTCTCCAGAGTTTGTTTTCCCGAAAAGGGGCTAGGAGTGGATCCTATGAGAAATCGAGCCATTGTGCCCGCGTTCGTGGCTGCCAGTCTGATCTACGCAGTCTGTGCTTCGAACGCACACGCAGTTGAGTTACTCAACCGAATGTCGTTGCGGATGAAGTCGTCGGCGGAAGCCAAGTGTGGCGCCGCGGTACAGAAATCCGCCAAGCAGAAGGGAGCGTCGGAAAAGAAAGCCGGCCGGAATATCCTTAAGAATCTAGTCAGCCATATTCAGAAAAG
>PADE01000089.1 GCA_002702965.1 Planctomycetaceae bacterium | reverse complement strand
CATGCCCATAACCGGGAGGTAATTTTCGTCTACATTGTAGAGTGCGCTCCTTCGTTTGAGCTTCCCATCCTTATAGATGCCGTAGACCGCATTGTCGGAAGGACCTGCCGGCACAAAAGAGGATTGTGCAACCCCCGCCACTTTCGGGTCTTTTAACAACTCGTTTTTTAGGACCTCGTTATCGTTACCCAAAAGATAGGAATCCCTTAGCACGAGAATCTGATCTTTATCGTAGCCCAAATTCTTGTGCTGTATATAATCCATTTGTTGGTTTAACCGGCGCAAGCGCGTCGATCCACCATGGGCCCCGGTTACGGGCTCGCAGCTTTGAGCGCTAAGGAGCCTGTGATGATGTTACGTTTTTCTTCTCTTGCCCTACTGCTCGGGTTGATTGGTTTCGCCGGATGTTCGAGTGAGGTCGCCGATCAGTCGGGTCCGACGCGGTTTGAGGTTGAGGAGAGTGCCGACGACCACGCCCCGGCCAGCGGCGGTGGCGCCTCGACGACGCCGGCTGGTTCGCAGGAAGCGACCGACTCTCCGGCCGCTCTCGGCCCTCCACCCGCGACGAGCGACCCGGTGGCCATTGCGGCGGAGCCCCCGGTGGAACAGACTCCACCCTCGGCGACGGCGGAAAGCGACGCAGGTGGCCAGCAACCGGCAGCGGATGATTCGCAGCTATCGGCACAACAAGTCGTCGAGAAAGTCCAGGGTCTATTTCGTGAAGAGAAGTTCGACGAAGCGTTGGTGCTAATCGAGTCGGCCACTGCGAAGGAAAATCCAGAGCCGATCCTGCTGCAGGTCGCTGCACAGGCGTTTCAGTTCCGCGGCAGACTGGTGACCGAGGCTGGACAGCGTGACGACGCACACCCCTTGATCCTGAAGTCGGCCCAATACGCCCGCCGCCTGATCAAACTGATCGACTCGCCACCCGCGAAGGACTTTACGGCGATGGCGATTTACAACGAGGCATGCGTTTTCGCCTTGACCGGCAAGCCGGAAAACGTGGTGACCTCGTTGCAAGAGGCGATTGACCTCGGTTTCAGCGACGTCGAATTGCTGAAGACAGATGAGGATTTTGAGTCTCTGCGCGCGGACGAGACGTTTGTGGCGTTTGTGGAGGCGTCGGTCAAACAGATGGCGGAAAAGCGACACGCAGAAATACTAGAACAATTTGCCGCCTTCGAGTCGTTTGACTTCAATTTCGGAGTCACAGATCTAGACGACCAGCAAATCGCTCTCAGCGACTATCAGGGCCAGGTCGTGATCGTCGATTTCTGGGGTACCTGGTGTCCGCCGTGCCGGGCGGAGATCCCGCATTTCATTGCGCTGCAAAAGAAGTACAAGGAACAGGGACTGCGCATTATCGGCTTGAATTACAACGAGCAGGGAACACCGGAGCAGGTCACGGCGACGATTCGCGCGTTCATGGAAAGCAACGAGATGAACTACCCGTGTGCGATCGGCGACGAGGCCACCATCACGCAAGTTCCCAATCTCGAGGGATTTCCAACGACGTTATTCATCGACCGGGCAGGCAAAGTGCGCATGAAGTTAGTTGGCTTGCAGCCGCTGGAGACGCTCGAAGGCGCGGTCTCACTGTTGCTCGCCGAGCCGCCGCCCGAAGGGACCGACGCTGCGCCTGCCGACGAGGAATCGAAACCCGATCCGGGCAAAGAGGGCAGCACCGAGGACAACAAAGATAAATAGGGTGACCGCCAGCGCGGTCCGCTACCCGCCGAAAGGCTGAGAAAAGGGACACGCTGCGGGCCGGTGGTCCAGGCAGAGCTGTTGGTTTGATCGTTCGACCTGAAACCGTCAGCCGTTGTTCGGCGGTGGGACCGGCATCTCTTTTTCGAGGCGCGCGCCGGCCAGCGGCCGGTGCGTCCGTTGTTGCTGGAGATCTTCTTGCGGGTCGGCCCAGCGCGACGTTTGGTTCCCGCGTGGGAAGGGTGCGTGTTCGGAGGGCGGCAGCCATGATCCTCACCCGCCGACACTGGCTTGGTCGTTTGCTGCTCGCCACAGCCACCCCGGCCGCGGCAGGGGTGGCTGTGGAGCCGCCAGCACCCGTCGATCGGCAGTTAAAGCGGTCGGCGCGACGAGCCCGCCTGGCAATGCGTATCGATCCGGAATCGCGGAGTCGCCAGCAGCTGCGATCGTGGCAGGGACGGTTTCGTTCACAGTTGACGCGGCTGCTCGGCGATTTCCAACCCCCCGTGAGTTGGACCGTGACGGTTGAGGATGTCACGCGGCTGGACGACCATCACCGCCACCAGCTGTTGCTCTCGGCGCACGGATTTCCCAGNCTCCCGGTTTACCTGCTGNTTCCACATGCGCANCCCCACCGCCGAGGGCCTGGGATCTTGGCGCTGCATGGCCATGGCCCATTCGGTTACGACACGGTAGCGGGCCGGCATGACCTGTCCGGCGTGTCCGCCGCGATCGAGAAGTCGAATTACGACTACGGTCGCCAGCTGGTCTCTGCGGGATACGTGGTTTGCGCTCCCTGCCTGGTGCCGTTTGGTCGNCGCGTGGAGCGGAGNGCCTACCGCGGACAGGATCCCTGTGCGGTGACGTTCATCCGTATGCAGCTGCTGGGAAAAGTGTTGATGGGAGAGAACCTGCGCGATTGCCTGTGGGCATATGAACTGCTGAAACAGCACGACCGGGTTGCCGCCGATCGGATTGGCTGTGTTGGGCTTTCCTACGGAGGCCGGATGACGATGCTGACCACCGCCATCGAACCGCGCATTCGCTGCGCGGTGATCTCCGGAGCATTGAATGTCATGCAGGAACGAATCATGGGTCGTTACAGCTGTGGGGGACAGGTGATTCCGGGACTGTTGAACTATGGTGATATTCCCGAAATCGGATCGTTGATCGCGCCGCGCGCCTGCGTCTGGGAAACCGGAAATCAGGATGCTCTGATCGTGCAACCCTGGGCCGACGAAGCCATGGCGCGAATGCGAGGGTTCTATCTACAGATGGGCGCGGCGGATCACCTTCAGCGAGATCAATTCCAGGGTGGACATCGCTGGCATGGTGCACAGGGCCGGNTCATGCTCGAGCGCGAATTACGGGGCTGACGGCGGCGCACCCGTGTCGACTCCGTGTACCGACCGATGGCATGGCGGACACGGGAATTCGATCACGGCGCGAGGTGTGGTGGACGAGGCTTGGCTGCGGANNGCTCGGCGGCGCGTGCAAAAACGGGCTGACGTCCNGGAAAACACGGTGGTCGCGGNCGATCTGGCTGCTGCGTCAAAGCCGTTGCGTAGGAGGATTTTCCTTTTTCTGTTGAGGCCAGCCTAACGCCCGAATCCGGCGAGCGTTTTATCTGCNCAAGGCCGTTATAATGGGCGGCTCCTGAGCGGAGGTGAATACCGCTTGCTATGCCGCCCGAGAAACAGATGCCTGTTCGATTTGACATCTGGAAGATCGTTGCTCCCGCGCTGGTCGGTTTGAACTTGATCGCGTCGGCGCGGTCGGTGCGCGCCGAGCAGCGCCCCCAGAAATCGGATTCGACAGCGGTCATTGTTTCCGATCGCGATCTGGTTTTCGAGCGCGACGTGGCCCCGATCCTCACGTCATTGTGTGTCCATTGTCACGGCTGGGTGCACCGCCAAGGGGAACTCGACGTGCGGTCGCTCCCGCTGTTGTTGAAAGGNGGAAAAAGCGGGCCGGCGATCGTGCCGGGATCGGCCGCGAAGAGTCTCTTGGTTCAAAAGATCGCCACACGCCAGATGCCACCCACGGGGAAGGTGAAGCAGGAGTTGACCGGAAAGAACTTCATCGTGGCCAACGTCGCACCGACCGAGGAGAATCTAGCGACCCTGCGGGCCTGGATCGATGCGGGCGCGCCGGCCCGTTATGAAGGTGGGCCGCCGACCGAAGACCAAGCTCCGGCGCTGACCCAGGAAGACCGTGAGTGGTGGGCGTTNCAAACTCCGTTGAGACCGGTGTTGCCCGATGTTTCTACCGGGGCCGGGGTGTCTCCCGCGGGGCAGGGCGTCACGGAGAGGAATACGATCGCGCGTCGCGCGCGGACTCCGATCGACCTGTTTGCTCAGGCGAGGCTGCGCGGCGCAGGTTTGTCATTCAGCGTGGACGCCCCACCGGCGGTGCTCATGCGGCGCGTCTGGTTAGATGTCGTCGGGCTGCCTCCGAGTCCGCGACAGATTGAGACCTATTTGACCGACTCCGCCCCGGACCGTTATGAACGTCTGACCGATCGGCTGCTCGCCTCTGCACACTACGGTGAACGTTGGGGGCGCCATTGGTTAGACGCCGCCGGCTATAACGAGATCCGTGGTCGCGAATTCGGCGGGAAGACGACATTTCTGGCGGAGGGAATTTGGCGGTACCGTGATTATGTGATCAATGCGTTCAACGAGGATCTGCCGTTCGATCGATTNTTGGTCGAGCAACTGGCGGGTGACGAGCTTGTCGCGTGGCGCGGTGCCGAACATTACACGCCGGAAATCCGACGATCGTTGATCGCGACCGGTTTTCTTCGGTTGGCCGCTGATTTCACGGCACCCAACAACAACGGCGACTTGGATGCTGCGCCCCTCCGGCATCAGGTACTGAACGATACGTTGCAGATCGTGGGGTCGAATCTGCTCGGTTTGACTNTGCAGTGTGCCCAGTGCCATNCCCACAAGTTCGAGCCGATCTCACAGGTCGACTATTACCGACTGCGTGCGCTGTTCACCCCGGCTTTTGACCCGCAGCACTGGGTCGACTATGTCCATCGTTACCAGTACGAGATCTCCGCAAAGGAACTCGTGATCCTGCGCCGGGCCAATGCTGCGATCGACGCCCAGGTGGTGGATCTTGAGAAACAGATTGCCGAGCTTCGTAAGGACATCAAGCCCGAGGAGCTGAACGAGGAAATGAAACGTCAGATCGCCGACTTGAAGGCACGCGCGGGTCGGCTGGCGGCGGGCAAGGGGTCGCCGGGTGAAAAAATTGAGGCGGTGTGGGATGTCGGCCCGCCCCCGTCGCAGTACTTGCTACGTCGCGGCGAATTCACCGATCCCGGAGCGGAGGTTTCACCAGGCGTACCCGCCGTATTGGACCACCTCGAGCGGCCCTTCGAAGTGCCCCGTACGACAGCCGACCGCAAGAGCAGTGGTTACCGAACCGCATTGGCGCGATGGCTGGCCGCCCCCGATCACCCGCTGACAGGACGCGTTTTTGTCAACCGGATTTGGCAGCATTATTTCGGACGCGGCATTGTCGCGACCTCCAACAACTTCGGCCGCTCCGGCCAGCGGCCCACACACCCCGATCTGTTGGATTGGCTGGCCCGGGAGTTCGTCGATCAGCGCTGGCAGGTCAAACGTGTGCACCGCATGATCTTGCACTCGACCACCTACCGTCAATCCTCGGCCAAACCGACGGGTACCGATCGCGCGCGTCGGGTCGATCCGGACAATCGACTGTTGTGGCGGATGCCCTTGCGACAATTGGAGTCGGAGGTGTTGCGGGACGCCATGCTGGTCGTCAGTGGGACGCTGGATCGGGCAATGCAAGGACCGTCAGTGCCGGTGGTGGTGACCGGAGATGGTTTGGTCGAGATCGGAGAGGCGCAGGTCTATCGGTGGTCGCGAGAAAAGGAGTCTATCTTCGCCGATGCACTGAAACTGGCATCGCCGTCGAGTCGGTACCGTCGCTCTGTCTATCTATTTGCCCGCCGGAATTATCATCTCACCGAATTGGCAGTCTTCGACCAGCCCGTCGTACAGACCAACTGTACTCAGCGCAGCCCGTCGGAAGTGGTTCAGCAGGCGCTGACGATGCTCAACGGAAAGGCGGTGCACGCGTTGGCAGTGCATTTCGCCGCACGTGTCAGAAGCGAGGCGGACGCAGTACAAGGTTCTCTTATCGACAGGGCGTTTTACATTGCTCTGGGTCGACAACCCATGGGAGAGGAGAGGATCGCTGCCGAGATGTTTCTCAAGAAGCAGACGGAGTTCTACCGGGCAGCTGATCCGCAGCCGAGCGCCCAGCAGTCGGCCGAATCGTCGCTGACCGATCTGTGCCAGATGTTGCTCAATACCAGCGAGTTTCTCTATGTCCATTAGTATGTTGACGCGCCGCGCGATGTTGAGACGATCCGCTTTGGGATTCGGGAGCCTGGCGCTATCGGCGCTGCAGCGCGGAGAGGACCTGTCGGCTCAACTGCTGCCGATGGAGAAACGGCGACAGCTTCACCATTTTGCTCCGCGTGCCAAGTCGGTGATCATGCTGCTTCAGTCGGGCGGGGTCAGTCAAATGGATGTGCTGGACCCGAAACCCGAATTGACCCGCCGTCACGGGCAGACGTATTCGCTCAAGCTCGAGGTCCAGCAGATGGGCAGCGAGTCGAACACCCTGCTGGCCACACACAAGAAGTTTCAGCCGCGTGGTCAATGCGGTATGGAGATCTCGGACGTATTGCCGAACCTCGGGGCACTCGCGGATGATCTGTGCCTGGTGCGGTCGATGTTTACCGAGCACAACAATCACAGCGAAGCCCAGGTCATGCTCATGACCGGCAAGATCTTCGAAGGGCGTCCTGCGATCGGGTCGTGGATCAGTTATGGGCTGGGACGCGCGAATCAGAATCTCCCCGCCTATGTGGTCCTTCGTGAACCGGGTGGTGAAATCCCTAAAACTCTTTGGAGCTCCGGTTGGATGCCGGCCGTGCATCGGGGTACCGAGTTCAGTTCCGAGGGCGTGCCGATCCTGAACCTCCGCGCAGCCCGTGACCAACCGGACGGCGTGCAGTCGAACAAGCTTGATTTTCTCGCCAAGCTCAACCGACTGCACCAACGGCGGTATCCCGAAGACCAACGGCTGGAGTCACGGATCCAGAACTATGAATTGGCGGCGCGGATGCAGTTGGAGGCGCTGGAGGTTGCGGTTCAGAAAGAGGAAAGCGCTCACGTTCAGCGGCTTTACGGTCTCGACAATCCGACCACGCAGTCCTATGGACGAAGTTGTTTGCTGGCCCGCAAACTGGTCGAGCGTGGCGTACGGTTTGTACAGGTCATGTCACCCGCTGAATTGACGTGGGATACGCATCCCAATTTTGATCGAGCGGAGAAGATCTCGGCTGCGACCGACTTACCGGCGGCCGGTCTGATTCGCGACTTGAAACAGCGCGGAATGTTGGAGAGCACGCTGGTTCTTTGGTCTGGCGAGTTTGGTAGGCTGCCGATCTCACAGAGTTCCCGCGGCAGAGACCACAACCGCCACGCCTGTTCGTTGTTGCTGGCCGGTGGCGGATTCAAGTCAGGCCACGTGCACGGTGCAACCGACGAGGTGGGTTACAAGGCCGTGGTAGACCGGGTCAGCGTCCCTGATTTGCATGCGACCGTCTTGCATCAACTGGGGATCGATCACGATCAACTCACGTACCGCCACGCCGGCCGCGACGAGACGCTCACCGATTCCGCCGTTACCAACGCGCAGGTTGTACGTTCGATATTGACCTAGTTCGTCGGGTTCCGCCGCTGGCTTCCGTGGAGCCCCTCCAGATGACCGTCGGCTCGTGTCTTGCCGGGGGACACGTCTGGTGCAGTATTTCTGGAAGGAGTAGTTTGTTTGGCGTTTCCGTACGATGTGGCTTATCGGTTCCCGGTTCTTTCACTGCGAATGGTATCCCCTCTTGAGCAGGTTATTCAGAATGTCGAGTGGTGCTGAGACAGCCGTGGGTCGGTCTTGGTTCAGCGCGTGTGTCTCCGCGTGGATCGGCCTGTCGGTCTTACTCGCCACCCGCATCGGGCCCGCGAGCGAACCGCTGCCGTTTGGGGAACTCTCGGTGAAATATAGGAATTTGATCCGCCCCGTGCTGCAGCGGTACTGCGTTTCATGCCACGGCGGTAAATCGCCCAAGGGCGACATCGATCTAGGGAGCGTTAAGTCGATCGTCGATATTCGCCGTGACCCTCAGGTCTGGCAGGACATGCTGTTCATGCTTGACAACCGCCAGATGCCACCGCGGAAAAGCGATCAGCTCTCGGCGCATGAATCCCGTTTGCTGCGGTCCTGGATCCGTCAATATCTCGACGCCGAGGCACATGCCAATGCGGGTGATCCAGGTCGCGTCGTGTTGCGGCGTTTGAGCCATGCGGAGTTCGAGAACACGGTGCGCGATTTAACGGGTGTTGAGCTGCGACCGACTCGTCAATTTCCTGCGGATAGCGCCGCCGGAGAGGGCTTTACGAACACCGGTGAAGCACTCGTTCTGTCGCCCTCCTTGTTCGAAAAGTACACCGCCGCGGCGCGGAACATCGCCGCGCACGCAGTCTTACTTCCCGCTGGCATTCGCTTTTCCCATTCGCCCTATGTTCGCGATTGGGAGCAGGCCCGTTTCCGCGAAATCCAGCGGATTTACCGAATGTACGCGGATCCTGCTGGATTGCTCTCTCTGGAACCGTACCTCGTCGCCACATTGCGATTGCGGGAGCAGGGCGGCGATCGACAAGTCAGTATCGATCAGTTCGCGCGGCGGTCCAATTTGAATCCCCGCTACTTGCGTCGCATATGGGAGACCCTGTCAACCCCTGCGCCCGTGTCATCCCAACAGCCGGTGGAGGGCCGACAGTCGGGCTTGGATGCCGGCGCCGGCCCAGGGTATTTGATGGACAGGTTGCGAGCAAAATGGCGACGAGCGACATCCAAGAATTACCGCCCACTCGTCAGCTGGGTCGACCAATGGCGGGATCAGATGTGGTCGCTCGATCCGTTGACTATTAGCTGGTACGGGCGCTGGCAAACCGCCAGACCGGTGCTCTTGCCGCGCCGGACGCTGCGGCTAAAAGTCCAACCGAGCAAGGGGCAGTCAACGATATTTCTGGTCTCAGTACCCACCCACCGCGCGGCGACTGCGCAGGTCCGTTGGCAGAATCCGCGATTCGAGGTCGCCGGAAAGCCGCCGATCTTGCTCCGCGATCTACTCCCTAGACCCGACTACACGGGTGAGCATCAAACGGATCTTGTGACTTCGGTTCCGTCTCGCATCGAACTGAAGTTTCCCGTCGCGCAGGTCTCCGGGCGCGAGTTCGTTGTCGACGTGGCACTGGCAGAGAACGCCCCCGGATCCCCACTGGTGCACGCTCGAATCGAAGAACGCGTGGCGCACT
The DNA here is from genome assembly GCA_002702965.1 of Planctomycetaceae bacterium. GTDB lineage: Bacteria > Planctomycetota > Planctomycetia > Pirellulales > Pirellulaceae > UBA9264. The sequence continues at coordinate 13,947 of PADE01000089.1, read as the reverse complement.
GGGAGGACCATGCCTACCCGCGCACCGTCAAGTTCAAGGGTGTGCCGCGAGTGATTACCAATGCGGTTCATGACAGGCCGGCTATCCAGTTCGAAAAGAACGAACACATGATGCTGGGCGATTCCGCACAACTGCGACTTGAGGCGTTCACGATCACGGCGGTCGTGAAATACGACAAGGACCGAGGCGGACCTTTCCGATCGATCTACAACAACTACGACAATCCGATCAACTGGGGTAAAGGCGTTTCGCTGCAACTGACCGACAGCGGGGTCGTCTACTTTTTCACCACGGCTGGGACCGCCGAGACGTATGGCCAGCTTTTTTCGTCGGAGCGACTCACGCCCGGATTTCACATTATCAGCGTGACCTACACGCCGCAGCACAAGAAAATTTACGCGGATGGCAAGTTGATCGGCGAAGGAAAGAGCAAAGGGCTGGACTATGGTACCGGGACCAAAGCCGCGATTGGGGCGCTGCGAGAATTTGGACAGGATTTCGAGGGTGAGATTGCGGAGGTCACCGTGTTTGCCGGAGTCCAGCCGCAGCATCGGATCGCATTCGAAGGTGCGCTTGGCCGAAAATACGATATCGCAGTCACTTCCGAAGTGAGTCAGAAGAGTCAGCCTGGGGTCAACGATCAGCAAGTCCACCCAGCGCTTAGGTTTCGCGCTGATCAGTTCGTGCCTGCCGAACGGTATGTGCCCTCGTTGTCCCCCGTGAGCCGACCGCCGCTGCTAGGGGCACCCGCCAGTCAGCGATTTCAGGAATTTGGGCGTCAACTGCGGGAATTTCGGGACGTGTTCCCGCGTGGATTGTGCTTTAACGCCATCACCCCTTTGAATCCGGGACAGATCACGCTGCGGGTCTACTATCGCGAAGACGACCCGTTGTGTCGTTTGATGCTCAGTGACGAGCAGAGGCTTCAACTGGATCGCGCGTGGCAGGAGCTGCATTACATTGGCAAAGACGCCCGCCGTGAGCACCACAGTTTCGACGTCTTTCTTGGCTTTACGACGCAGGTCAGCAAAGAGCAGACCGCGCAATTCGAACAATTTCGCGAACCGATCCGGAAACGGGCGGAAGCATTCGAGAAAAAGCTGATCGACAGCGAGCCGCGGCACTGGCTGGCAGTGCTCGATTTGGCGAACCGCGCGTGGCGGCGTCCACTCACGGCGAATGAGCGAAAGTCNCTCGAGCAGTTGTATGACTCNCTCAAGAGGGGAGGAGCAGACCACGAAGAGGCGATACGATTGGTCCTGGCGAGGTTGTTTGTGTCNCCACACTTCCTCTACCGAATCGAACAGCCACTGCCTGGTAATCGAGCTGGGCCGGTCACAAACTGGGAATTGGCGACGCGGCTCAGCTACTTACTCTGGTCTTCGATGCCGGACGAGAAGTTGCGTGCTGCGGCGGCCTCTGGTCATTTCGTTGCCCGCGAACAGTCCGATCCCGTGGGTCAACCGGAGGATCCCGTCGGCGAGCAACTCGTGCGACACATGCATCGGATGTTACAAGATCAACGTGTCCGGGGGCTCGCGACCGAGTTTGCGTGTCAGTGGCTCGATTTGCACGATTTCGCCTCTTACGACGCCAAGAATGAGCGTCGGTATCCTACATTTGCCGAGCTTCGTGGGGACATGTACGACGAAGTCGTACGATTTTTTGAGGACCTTTTTCGCCGCAATGGTTCGATNCTAGAGATCATCGCGAGCGACCATACGTTTGTGAACGAGGCGTTGGCCAAGCACTACGGTTTGTCCGGGATCCGCGGTGCGGCGTGGCAACGGGTAGACGGGATCCGCCAGCGGGGGCGTGGGGGAGTGATTTCGATGGCGGCAGTGTTGTCGAAACAGGCGGGCGCAACACGCACCAGCCCGGNCCTGCGCGGGAATTGGATTGTCGAGACACTACTTGGAGAAAAATTGCCCGATCCACCGAAGACGGTTCCTGAACTTCCTGATGCGATCAGTCGCGAGGGCCTGACGGTTCGGGAAAGTACCGAGAAGCACGTCAGTGATCCGGTTTGTGCGAACTGCCACATGCGCATCGACCCGTTTGGATTCGCGCTGGAGTCTTTTGACGCGATCGGCCGCTGGCGCGACAAAGACCTGCTTGGAAAACCGGTGGATACCGCTGTCCGGCTACGAGATGGAACAGAATTCCAGAGCATTGACGGGCTGCGCAGGTACCTGCTCGAGCAACGCCGTGACGATTTTGTTCGCCAATTTTGTCGCAAATTGGTCGGCTTTGCCCTGGGGCGATCTGTGCAGCTGTCCGATGAGCCATTGCTCGACCGAATGGTCGAGCAACTCGCTGCCAACGGTCACCGGATCGCAACGGCGGTAGAGACCGTGGTTCGCAGCAGACAATTTCGCTACCACCGCGGTCTGGAAGCGACGCGCCCGCAAGAGGTGGGAAATCGTTAACACCCAAACGTGCTCGGGTATCGGGTTGGGGGCATCATCCCGACGGCGTTTCGTGGGGTACGGTGTCGATCTTAGAGCTGGAATTGATCAGCGACCTGGCTTCTCGCACAAACGCCTGTAACTCTCTATTCCGGTGCAGCTCGTGCACTTCGATTGCACGCTGTACCTGTTGCCATAGCGTCTGGGCCGCGGCGATCGCGCCGAGTCGGTGCTCGGTCATCGCTAGAAACACCAGGTCCCACGTCGCGTCTCGGCCCGACTCATTTCCCCCGCGGAGTTGTTTGGCGCGCGTCAGCGTGGCCCGCGCCGCCAGGAAGTCATCGACTCGGTACTGGGCAACTCCTAGCGTGTTGAGCAAATTAGCGTTGTCGGGGTGCAGTTCGCAGGCCTGCTCGGCCCACCGCAGTGCCTGGCGGTAACGTGTGTCCGAGGCGGTTGGGGAACGGACAACGTTCCAACTGGATTGATTGAGGCTGGCGGCGCTCAACCGGGATTTGTCCCTCGGCGATCGGGCGATTGGCCGTTCCCTGGGAACCATATTTGGGTCGACCACGTTGTCGAGGTTTGGCTCCGGCATGCACCCCGCCAGCGCGATCACCGACAGCAGTTCGAGCAGACGTTTCATGCGCGAATTCCGGGCGGAGTGTGGTTGCAAACTAGATCACTATAGAGACTCGCGGGGATCGGTGTCGACGCACCGGCTGTAAATCACGTCGGGAATCTTGCTGAAAAGGATTGTAGAATGTCGGCGTCGGAGGATCTGNCAGNGCGATTGACATTGCGCGGGTTGGGGGAACACCGATGCAGTCGCGGGTGTTGATCGAGCGCGGGAAGGTGGGGTACAACACGGGGTGACCTCACTGCGCCGTGCTACCTTTGCCGACGACGACGCGAGGGGATCGCGGGCTGACGGATTCCAAACACAATGTCGAATGGTACTCGGGTCAAGGAGACGTATCGTGACCATCTCACCTTCCTTGATCGGTTATTGCACCAACGTTCACGCGGGTCGTGATCTTGTTGAGACCCGACAGCAGCTGGAGTGTCATGCGGTCGAGGTGAAACGCCAGTTCTCACCTACGCGGCCGATGGGCATTGGTCTGTGGCTCTCGGCGGCTGCCGCCTCGCGACTGACCGATGTGAGCCAGCTCCAGGAGTTCGCCGAATGGTTGGATGCCGAAGGACTTGTACCGTTTACGCTGAATGGATTTCCGTATGGCGATTTTCATCAACCCGTTGTCAAGCACCGCGTTTACGAGCCGACCTGGTTCGAGTCAGCGCGAAGTGACTACACAGTACAGTTGATCGAAATCCTCGATCGGTTATTGCCGAGTGGCGCCGCGGGTAGTATTTCAACGTTGCCGATCGGTTGGGGTACGCCGAGGCCCGACGAGACGCAGAAACGGCGGGCCGCTCAATATCTCTTGGAAATCAGTGTCGAACTGGAGCGTTTAGAACAGCAAACCGGGAGGTTCATCTGTCTGTGTCTCGAACCGGAACCCGGATGCTTGCTCGAGCGCAGTTCGGACATCGTAGATTTCTTTGAGACTTACCTGCTTCCCGGTTCCGACGAACAGCGAGTCCGCCGTTATCTGCAAGTTTGCCACGACGTCTGCCACGCGGTCGTCATGTTCGAAGAGCAGGATCAGGTGCTCTCGCGATTCGCAGCGGCCGGGATCGGAGTCGGTAAAGTGCAAATCTCGTCAGCGGTTGTGGTGCGCTGGGATCAGCTCGACCCGGGCCAACGGCAGGCTGCTAGGCGGCAACTGGCCGCATTCGCCGAAGATCGTTACCTGCACCAGACGATGGTGCGCAGTCCAGATGGAACGCTGAGTTTTCATGAAGATCTTCCCCCGCTTGTGGCAGATCAATCCGCCCAGCCACTGGAGGGCGAATGGCGGATCCATTTTCATGTGCCCATCTATCTGGAGCGTTTCGGTTTGTTGGAGGGCAGTCGCCCGGCGATCGAGGAGTGCCTGAACTGTCTCGACTCATCGCCTGAACCCCCGCATTACGAAGCCGAGACCTATGCTTGGGGTGTGCTTCCCGACGACTTGCGACAACCCGATTTGGCGACCGGTATTGCCCGCGAGCTCTCCTGGCTGCGCGCGGCGACCGGGAGCGGTACCCATCTCGACTAAACGAGCGTGCCGATGTTTTGCAAATTAGGACCTCGGTAATCCAGCACGCACTGTTTCCCGGTGTGAACATCGCGGATGTTGGGCGATATAATCTGGCCGAACTGAGAACGGTCGGTCGCAGCAGCTGGCCCCGACTGTCCACCTGCGCCCGGTGCGTGATCCCCTTTAGACGACTGGAACGATCGCATGTCGCAGCCCGTTTCTCGCCGTCAAGTGATACGCTGCCTGGGCGGTACCTCAGCGACGTTCGCTACCGCTCTCGGTGTGCCGCTGGCGGTCAGCCTGCCCAGTTGGTTGTCATCCGCGGCGCGCGGCGCCTCAGCGGGGCGGGGGATCACCCGTGTCACGCGCGGCGCAGCGGATCTCGTCGTCCCGGCCGACGGCGAGGGGTTCCGTTACGGGACCGGTTATCTTTTTCAGGCGGGACCGAACCAAGCGGGATTACTCTGCAACCTCCGCACCGAGGGGTTTCCGGTGGGAGACTTTGAGGCCGGAATGGACGCGTTGGTATTTGATGATCCGACGAGACTCTCGGCGACCGAAGCGGTTCCGGTGACACGCACGGTCAAGTACGCCGATCGCGTCAGCGGCCAAAGACGAATTGTAATTAAGNATGGAGTGAAGGGCGGATTTGTTCCCCATGGGGCCCGCCGGGCCGATGGTAGTCCCCATCCGCACGCGGGAACGGGTGTTGGTTTCTGCGAAGCGCTCGACTTTCCCTTGAAAGGAAACGGTTACTACGACAAACGAGACAAGACGAAGGGTATGGTTCGCACGACTGAGGTCCATCAGTTGGCCTACAACGGCCGTCGTTTTTCGGTGCCCTGGACCGAGATATTTACCGATGCGCACCCGCTGCAGGCCCCCGATTCCAAATGGAAGATTCACTGCCCATCGTTACGTATGGGCATCCCCGATGAGGATGAGTTGTTGTTCGCTGTGGCCGCGACGACGAACGACAGCAGTCGGTGGTTCAGCGACCCGCACGCCGCGGGTGTTTCGCGCTGGCGGCGGATCGATGGCTTCTGGCGACCGGTCGACTTTGCGCCCGTTGTGAGTAGCCGAATGCCGAAGAACCCGGTGGTGGTGTACGGGCAACAGATGAGCGTGCAGCCGATTGAACCGACCCTGATTCGGGATATCGACGGATCGCTGTTGTTCACGGCCCGCTTTGCATACGAAGCATTCGACGAACACGCTTTGCGAGTGTGGCGATCGGTCGACGGCCGGTCGTGGGAGCGGATTATCGAGCGGCCCGAGATGAAGGGGCAGGCGCCGGTCTCGATTAATCGCGCTGCGGACGGGACGCCGTACCTGGTATCCAATCCGTTCGGACGCGAACGAGATCGGCTCGTACTCTGGCCGCTGAACTCGACCCGCAACGCGCTTGAGTCGCCGGTGCTGGTTCGTGATGCGCTTCAGCAGTTCGGTCCGACACCGAGCCGTATGGTGTGGTTCATGGACCACGCCAACGCACAAGTGGTACGGTTGGGCGACGGTCACTGGCACAATCTGCTGGTCTACCGCATTATGGACCGGGGAGAACACGCGGGCCGGCCCCCCGCACCGCAAAGTGGTTTATACATCGAGACGGTTGTTTCCTCGGGCGCTGAGGTCCCGGAATGGACCTTCTGATCGGGGGACGACCACAACGCTTGATCGAGGTCCATTTCTGGACGCGCCGCATCGCGTTCCCACCAACTTGGTAGGTGGGTGTCAGCCAACCAGCTCCGGCATCGGCAGGTGCTCACCGACCAGGAAGTGCGGTCGGCCCGCGAGATCGTTGAACTGGGTCGTATTGACATCGATTCCCAGCTGCCAGTAGAGCGACGCAAACACTTCGCGAAAGTGAACGGGCCGTTGGTTGGGTTCTTCCCCGAAGCGGTTGGTTGAACCGATTGCCTGGCCACCGCGCAGTCCACCGCCGGCGAGTAGAGCGCCCGCGACATTGGGCCAGTGATCTCGACCGGCGTTGGAATTGATCTTGGGCGTGCGCCCAAATTCTCCCCAGGCGACGACCGCGATGTCGTCCAGCAGTCCGCGTTCTTCGAGCTCTTTGATCATCGTCGAGAGCCCCAGGTCAAACAACGGCAACGTCGCTTTCGCTTCGGAAAAACAATCTTTGTGCCAGTCCCAGTTGTAGTCGCCCTGTGACATCCTGCCGAACGGCCAGCGGCTAAACGAGATGGTGACACAGCGCGCACCCGCTTCGATTACTCTGCGGGCCAGCAGGAACTGATCGAGGTGCGTTTTCCCCTGGCGTTCGTTCGGATATTCGCGGTCCAGTCCGTAACGCCGGCGGACTTCGGGTTCTTCACGACTGATATCGAGTGCACGAGCCAGGCGGGGCGAGGTGAGCACCTCGAACGCCTGTCGGTGAAACTCGTCGATGTCATTACCGCGGTCGGCAGCTTCGACTTGTCGCCGAAATTGATCGAAACGGTTAAGCAGCGAGCGGCGGTCCGCCAGGCGTCGCAAACTGACACCGTTGAGTACGAGGTTCGCACGATCCACCGCGTCGACTTCAAAACCTGCGTGGGCCGTTCCCAAGTACCCCGCCTGGGTCGGCGCAGTGCGCATGATGAAACGCTGATCGGGCTTGGTTGAAATCAGGTCGACTGCGGGCGATACTCCAGCGACACGGGGGCCGAACTGCTTGGAGAGGATGGCTCCCAGCGATGGCCAACCACCCGGCGGAAATCCTGGAATCAGTGGCGAGGCGCGCATTTCGGGATGCGACTCCCAGCCGGTCGAACACCAATGGGTGTTGTGATCGTTCTGAAATCCGACCAGCGAGCGGATGAGCGCCAGCTTGTCGCCCATGCCGGCGAGTCGAGGCATCAGTTCACAGATTTCCAGTCCGTCCACGTTGGTAGCGATCGGCCGGAATTCTCCGCGGATTTCCAACGGTGCATCGGGTTTCAGGTCGTACATATCCAGGTGGGTTGGCCCACCTGGCATGAGCACCATGATGATGCCTTTGATCGGCCTTTTGGATCCGACCCCGGTTCCGTTTTGGGACTCGGCCCGCAAAATATCGGGCAGAGACCAGCCGCCCATCGCCAAACTGCCGATTTTCAGCCAGCTGCGACGAGACATTCCATCGCAGAACTCGGATGTTCCACCGGGGATAGTCAACATCGAGAAACCCCTGTAGGCAACAAATGGAATCGGCCGCAAGCGACGGTACCGCGATCGGTCGAACGCCGCAATGTCTGCTGCCAAGATAGCCGAGTCGCGTTCAGTTGGCAAACAATCGATGGCCGGCCCGCCACTGGAATATCGACTGTTTCTCGATGCTAGCCCAACCGAATCGCGGAAGTGTTCGATACGCGGCTGTCCGGACTACGGACGAGGTGACGGTGGGTGCCCCGCAGCGGCCGCGGCGGTCATTTTCACCCGGCAGGGCGGACTCAAGAGACGCTCCCGGGTCCACTATAATGGAGTTCCTCAGCGGTCTTTCAACTCCGTCCGACCGCCTGAGGCGGAGGAGCGTTTCGACATTCTGCGGCGATCCCGGCTGTCTGGTCGCCGCTGCATCGACGGGAAATACGTTCCACTTCGCCACCGATTCCAGAGTGTTTGTCAGGTTTTCGAGTCGCTGTACGTTCTAGTCTCTAAGATGACGCTATCCGAAAACGAGATCTTGAAAACCCTGATGCAGTCGCGTGACCGAATTGCGGCGGCAATCTGGCTCGTGGTACGGGATACTCAAGCGGCCGAGGATATCTACCAGAACGTGGTGCTCAAGGCGATGACAAAAGAGACGCGGTTCGCGGCGGAAGGAGCCGTACTGTCCTGGGCTTTTATCAGCGCCCGTCGCGAGGGCATCGATTGGTTGCGGCGGCGGCGCAAAGAGCGGAGCGGTTTGGCGCCGGAGATCATGGACTTGTTAGAGCAGGATTGGCTCGCTGAGTCGGCGGCCGGCGCTGGTACGCGTATGGAGGCTTTGCGAGATTGTCTGGAGGCGATGCCGGAGCGATCTCGAACTCTGTTGCAGCTGCGTTATTTTCACGGCCGCAGTTGCGGCGAGGTGGCCCAACAGTTGGGAGTGGCGCTGAATGCGATTTACAAGCGGTTGTCTCGGTTGCACCAAGGACTGAGAGATTGTGTTGAAGGGCGGATGGAAGGCGCCCAGGCGATCTAACTGGAACAGCATCGAAATGAATCATCGAAATGAATCATCGCAATGAATCATCGCAATGAATGAAGTCACCTCACATCAGGAACTACTCGTCCGTTATTTGGACGGCGCGCTGGACGCCGACGAAGAAGCTCGGGTGGTTGATCAGCTACGAGACAACTCCGCAGCACGTGTTTTTCTCCGCGAGTTGGCGGAACAGACGGTTGTGGTGGCTGACCTAACGCGGATCGAGAGGCAGTTGGAACGGACGGCGCTGCCGGAACGCACGACTCGGCGCCGGTTACTGCTTCGTTGGGGAGCCGTGTGCGGCGCCGCAGCGGCCACCATCGTGGCCGTGATTGTCAGTGTGTGGTCATTACGCCCGCGTAGCGAATCCGAGATCGTCACGATTGCGGGGTTGAACGGTGCAGCAAAGTGGACCGGTGACGGTGGCCAGGTGATCCATGAGCTGGTCGCGGGGGGACGTCTGTCGGGCGGGACTCTTGAGTTGCTGTCCGCGGACTCGTGGGTCGAGATGGAATTTCTCGACGGCTCGTCGATGGCGTTGTCCGGGCGGTCCACCGTAACGATTTCGGAGCGGCAGCAGAAAGAACTGTATCTTCGGTATGGCAGTCTCTCTGCCAGTGTTCGGCCGCAGCCGCCGGGCCATCCGATGCTGGTGCATACGCAGGTGGCGGATCTGGAAGTGTTGGGAACGCAGTTCAACGTGGATGCGCAGGCCGACAAAACGAAGCTCACCGTCAACGAAGGACGTGTTCGTCTGAAACGCGTCACCGATGGCAAGGAGCTTCATGTTCCAGCGGACTATCAAGCCGTTGCTTCGATTGGGGACCAGGGTGGATTGACACTGAGCCCCCGAGGAGAGGGCGTGTTCACATGGCAAAGTGATCTCAAGTCGGACGTTGTCTATGGAAAATGGGCCCCCGATCTTTGGAATCTGGGTCGACAGCTCAAGCAGGCGGTAGCTGCGGGTGAGATGACCCGAGAGGATGCGGTGACTGCTTACAAGGATGCTGCCACGCTTGACGAGGAGCGAGGAAGCATTTGGGCAACACCGTCTGTCGTTGGGGCGCTGGTGGTCCTCTCGGTGTCGGAAAACACCGCGACGCCTGTCGTTTTGGCGTCTATTTCGACGTTTCGTATCCAGGGGAGGCTTCACGCGCCAAGCGACGTTGTGATTGGGATTACGACACACGTTCGCGGTGGCGGTTTCGCCGGCAAATACACCGTGTCGATAACTGCCGAGGCTTTGCGCGGCGATGGTGGCGCATTTGACATCGAAGTGCCGCTGAGCGAATTCCGCCCCGATCGGAGAGGGGCGGTGCGCACACCTACCCGAAAGGAACTGACCCAGTGGTGGTGTCTGGCAAAGAGCGATCAGGCCAAGCTGGAGATTACCGGCGTTGAACTTGTCGAGTGAGATTGGACCGATGTTTGCGACCAAGTGCGGTGGCGCGACCGACGTCGCGATTAGGTTGAGGTTTATCGGAAGCAATTGCGGTGTCGAGACCGACACCCACGCCTAGATTTGGAGACCATGCGATGAAATGCGTTGGTTTGGTTTTGATGCTGCTTGCTGTGTTCCAGTCAAACGCAACCGGTGCGGAGTCCTATTGGAATCAGTATCGGGGGCCCAATGGTGACGGCAAGGCAGCGACAAAGAACCTGCCGGTCGAGTTTACTGAAGCGAAGAACGTGCGGTGGAAGATCCCGATCGCGGGTGAAGGCTGGTCATCGCCAGTGGTTTGGGGCAATGAAATTTGGCTGACTATTGGAAGCGACGAACGGAAAGAGCTGCGCGCGATCTGTGTCGACCTGGACAGCGGCAGGGTCGTGAAAGACATCAAGGTCTTTGACATGATCGAGCGGCAGGTCGTGGAAGCCTACAAGCATGACTCGCCGCATTTGAACAGTCCGGCAACGCCGACGTCGGTCGTGGAAGAAAAACGTGTGTTCGTTCACTTTGGGTCTCAGGGCATCGCGTGTCTGGATAGAACAACGGGCGACAAGATTTGGGAGAGGCGCGATCTGCGGGTCTATCAACCGGTACGGCAAGGGTCATCGCCGATTGTTGACGACAAATGTCTCTACGTTGCGTACGACGGAACCGACCAGCAGTTCTTCGTTGCGTTGGACAAGGAAACTGGCGAGACGCGCTGGAAGAAGCACCGCAAGGTCGAAACGGACTGGGAGGCGACACTGCGTGCCCGCGGATTTGAACCGAAGCAATCCGGCGGCAAGCCGGACGACAATAAGAAGGCATTTGCGACCGCAACACTGATCGAAGTCAGCGGACAGAGACAGTTGATTGCTCCGGCTGCGGAGGCCACGATCGCGTACGATCCGGAAAAAGGTGAAGAGATTTGGCGGGTACTGCATCCCGGCGGATTCAATGTGGCCGCCCGACCGCTATTCGCTCACGGCATGGTCTACGTTTTCACCAGTGGCCTGACGGGTTATTTGCTGGCGGTCAGGGTCGATGGTACGGGTGATGTGACCGACACCCACGTCGCGTGGTCGACTACCCGGGGCACGCCGCACATTCCATCACCGGTGATCGTTGATGACTTGATGTTCACGGTCACCGACCGAGGCGGCATCGCCCGTTGCCTGGATGCCCGGACAGGCCAGGAAGTCTGGAAGAAACGCTTGGGAGGTGACCACTGGGCATCACCTCTGTACGCCAACGGAAAACTCTACTTTTCCAGTAAGCAGGGTGCTGTCGACGTCCTCGTTGCGTCCCGGGGCGAGCCCGACTTTCTCGCCAGGAACAAACTGGATGCAAGCTTCATCGCGTCTCCGGCTGTCGCTGGCGATTCGATGATTCTGCGCAGCACAACGCACCTTTACTGCATTGCGGAGGGGTACCAGAGAACGGCTGAGCAGGTCGCCGCGACGAGCCGCAAGCAGCAGAAGCAAGTCAAAGCGGTCCAAAAGCCCAAGGGACAGACCGACCTGACCGCCTTAGCGACGCGTTTGAAGAAGGCCGTGGCCGCTGGAAAAATCACCGAGAAAGACGCCAAGGCCAAATACGATGCGGCTGCGGCAAACCAAGTAGAGAATCGCAAACCCGTAGCGGATCAGAGCAAAGACGACTCCCACTTGGCAGCGCTCGGCGCGCGGCTCAAGGAACTGGTGTCTTCCGGCAAGCTGACCAAACAAGAAGCGATCCAACTCTTTGAGTTAGCGGGAGGAAACAAGTCGGGCGAGAACTTCCAGGCCACGGAAGCCATTGATCTGGAAACTCTCGCCGCGGAACTCAAGCAGGCAGTCGATGATGGAAAGATGACGGTCGAGGAGGCGAAGGCCAAGTATGCCCGTGTCGCCGCGCGGCAGAAAAAAGGGAAGGTTGGCGCAAAAACGAAAGGCACAGTGCAGGGCAAGAAAAAGCGGACTGGGAAAGGCCGAAAGACCGCCGATGGTCGCGCCGGGTTCTACGCAATTGTGATCGGCCGGCTGAAAGCGAAGGACGTGGAGCTTGGTGTGTTCACATTGGAGGTCGACCATGTTACGTCGATGTACGAAAATCGCTGGGTCAAGGACGAAATTGTCGGCAAGACGGTACAGGTTACCGGTGTGTCAGGCCAATTCCTCGACAGCCTACTACTGATCAAACGAGGTGAGACTCTGAAGTTCCGTTCCGGAAGCTACGCGGCGAACTCCAACTCGCTTGCGTTCGGACCCAAATTCCACGTACTCGAACGCACCGCCCCGTTTGATCCTGCGGCATTTGGTGTTCCGCCCGAGAAGTTTCGCGGGTTCAGCGGAGTTCTATCGGGAGAAATTGTCGAACTCGATCAGGGCTACGAACTCCTACTGCGAGTTGACAAGGTCGTCAAGCTCTCAGGCGACAGCAAGGCCACCGACGCCGACAGCATTAAGGGGAAGCTGGTTCGTCTGAACGGGTTTTACACTCAGCACCAGGACTTGTTCAACGACCTTGGTGTAGGGGACACCATTCGTGTTGGTACACGTCATGCAAATCGCACGCACGACGAATTGGGCGTCACGGATGTGCTAACGAAGATTGAGAAGTAGTCGTGAGCGGTTTGCGGTTGGGGCGAGCTACTCCGAGAAGGCCCACGTACCGCCGGCAATCAACGAAGCAGGAGCGTTAATGAAGTCCTTGGTCCCCATACTCACGATCGTCTGGTGCCTTCTATCGCCCCCGTCAGGAGTCGCACAAGAGGCCGTTTCTTCGGCAGCTTCTCGATTCGCGCAGCGCGATACGGACGCAGTACCCGACTTCCAAAAGCACGTCGTTCCGTTGCTTGGACGGCTCGGCTGCAATTCGGCGAAGTGCCACGGCTCTTTTCAGGGGCAAGCCGGTTTTCGATTGTCGTTGTTCGGGTTTGATTTTGCCGCCGATCGTACGGCGCTCACGGCCGAGGCCACCACCGAAGAGGGGAACCGGCTGTCGGTCGACCCTTCCGGCGGGAGCCTCATTATTCTGAAGGCGATTGGTCAGATCGATCACGAGGGCGGCCAGCGCTTCAAACCGGGCTCGTGGGAACACCATCTCTTGTTGCGCTGGATCGAGTCCGGCGCGAAGGGAGCGGAAGTCAAAACCAGATTTACGCCGGACCAAGTCAACAAGAAGCAGTTTTCCCCCGAGGGAATAGAATTCTTTCAAGCGACGATTCGGCCGCTGCTGGAAAAGAACTGCTACGAATGCCACGGCTTCAATAATCGCAAGGGTAATTTGCAGCTGAAAACTCGAGAGCGGCTTCTCCGTGGAGGCGATTCGGGACCTGCGATTATTCCGGGAAACCCGGACCGGAGTTTGTTGATCCAAGCAGTCCGACACAGCAGTTCGGAACTCCAAATGCCGCCGAAGCGAAAACTGGCGGCGCAGGAGATTACCGATCTAGAGAAATGGGTTCGCATGGGGGCTCCCTGGCCGACTCGCGATGGCTCCGCGCCGGCGGGTACGAACCAGGTTCTTGTCCAGCTCCACTACGAACCCAAAGAAATCTTGTTCCGAGAATCTGGAGAGACTTCACAAGTCACGGTGATTGCCGAGTGGGACAGCGGTCACCGTGAAGACGTTACCTGCCTGGCCCGCTTTCGCACTAACAACGACTCGGTCGTGAGGGTGAACCGCGATGGACGAGCGATTTCGACCGGAGCAGGCGACACGCATCTCGTGATTTTCTATGACAATGGCGTGGCCGCGGTTCCCGTGTTGCGGCCGTACGGTCGTGGGGACGCTGTGCGCGCCGTCGCCAAGGGC
>PADE01000088.1 GCA_002702965.1 Planctomycetaceae bacterium | reverse complement strand
GATATCTGGCGGATGTGTCAGACCAAGGATGCGGCAATTCGCGATTGGGTGAAGCTGGCCGTTACCCGCGCGCGCGCCACCGGCGCGCCGGCCCTGTTCTGGCTCAATGCGCAGCGGGCGCATGACGCCCAGCTGATCGCGAAGGTCGACGCCTACCTGGGAGACCACAACACCGAAGGCCTCGATATTCAGATCCTCCCGCCGGTGGAGGCCACCCGCCAGACGTGCCAGCGGGCCCGTGAGGGACACGACACGATCTCGGTAACCGGCAATGTGCTGCGTGATTACCTCACCGATTTGTTCCCGATCCTCGAACTGGGCACGAGCGCCAAAATGCTCTCGATTGTTCCCCTGTTGGCCGGCGGCGGTCTGTTTGAAACCGGCGCCGGTGGTTCCGCGCCGAAACACGTTCAACAGTTTCTCAGTGAGGGCCATCTGCGGTGGGACTCACTCGGTGAATTTCTCGCCTTGGCGGTCTCGCTGGAGACCCTCGCGGAACAGTCGGGAAACACGCAAATCCGAATTCTGGGAGAGACATTGAACCGAGCCACCGGCGAGTTACTGACGAATAACAAGTCGCCCTCTCGGAAAGTCAACGAGCTCGACAACCGCGGCAGCCATTTTTACCTGGCGCTGTACTGGTCGCAGGCGCTGGCTGCCCAGTCCGAAGACGCATCCCTGCGCGAACGCTTCAGCGATTTCGCGGAGCGCTTGGCGGATTCTGAGGCGATCATCGTGCAACAGCTGGAGTCCGCCCAGGGCAGCCCCGTCGATCTCGGCGGCTACTACCAGCCTGACCTCAACAAGGTAGAGCAGGCGATGCGACCCAGCCCGGCGTTCAACGAGGCGTTGGCGACCCTCGCCACANGCTAGCGACCCGGATCCGCTCGTCGACGTTCGCCAGCGCCCTGTCGTAACCACCGGGACTCCACCCGTCCCAACCNCGTCACAGCGGCCACACCGCCAGCAGCAAGGGCGTGGCGACCACCACGATCAGAATCTCCAGCGGCAACCCCATCCGCCAATAGTCGCCGAAACGGTACCCCCCGGGGCCCAACACCAAGGCGTTCGACTGGTGCCCGATGGGTGTCAAGAACGCGCAACTCGCACCGACCGCTACCGCCATCAAGAACGGATCGGGCGATGCCCCGAGTGACGTGGCGATTTGCAGCGCCACCGGCGCCATCACCAGCGCCGTCGCCGCGTTATTAATGACGTCCGAGAGACACATCGTCGTGACCATCACCAACCCCAACACGATCACCGGCGGCAGCCCACCGGTGATCGTCAGAATCCCCTCGGCCAAGAGCGCCGAGCCGCCGGTCGATTGAAGCGCNTCGCTGACCGGCAACAGTGCACCCAACAGGACGATGATCGGCCAGTCAATTTCTCGGTACAGCTCCCGCGCCGGCAAAATCCCGACCACGACGTACACCAGAATGGCTCCCAAAAACGCAATCGTGGTCGGGAGAACACCCGCGATCGCCAGGCCGATCGCGACCCCGAAGATCCCCAACGCCTCGGCCACGCGCCCCACCGGAGCGACGGCCAGATCACGACCTTCCAGAGTGAGTAGTTCCAGACGCCCGAAGATGGCATCCAGATCGTCGAGCTCACCCTGTAGTAACAGAACGTCACCGGCCCGGAACCGGACATCGGCCAAGCGCCTGCGAATCGGGCGTCCCTGCCGCGCAATCGCGAGCAGTACCGCGGCTCCCGCGCTGCGCCGCCGGAGGTACTGCCGATCCCTACCGACCAGTGGGGATCTGGGCGTCACCACGGCTTCGACAAACGCGTGGTCTCCCGTTTCGAGTCGCTCGATCCGGCGCTGCGTCGAGCGGGTCAATTCGAGCCCGAATTCGTCCAGTAAATCACTCAGGTGCGAGGGGTCAGCCTTGATCAGAAACTCTTCCGCCGGTTCGATGGCATGCCGTGGGGAGCTTCGCGAAAACCGCCCGCCGCGGTCGATGCGGCCGATCAACTCAAGCCGTTCTCCCGAGAGCTCCTCGATTTCACCAACGCGTTCCCCGATCAGCTTGCTCGACTCCGGGATGCGGACCTCCGTGATGTACTCCCCGATCCCCGCTAGTGCCTCGTGTGCCGGGGAGTCATCGGAGCGACGGGGAATCAAACGCCAGCCGCCCAGCGCCACNAACAGCACGCCTCCCACCGCGACCAAGCCGCCCACCGGGAAAAAGTCAAACATCCCGAATGGCTCACCCAGGCCGCTTCCCGACGCGGGGTCACCGCGAAATGTCGCGATGATAATGTTGGGAGGGGTGCCGATCATGGTGGCCATCCCCCCCAGAATACTCGCGAAAGCGAGNGGCATCANCAGGATCGCAGGGGAACACTTCTTCTCCGCCGCCGATTTCAAGGCCACCGGGAGCAGCAGCGCCAGGGCGCCGACGTTGTTCATGAAAGCCGAGCAGACCGCCACCACCGCACACAAACTGAGAATGTGCGCGGTGGGGTTGACCGCAAGCGGTTTGAGCTGCCGGGCAAGCAAGCTCACCGCACCCGAGTTCCGTAACGCGCGGCTGATGACCAACACCGCGCCCACGGTGATCACCGCCGGGTGCCCGAAGCCGACCAGCGCCTTATCTGGATCGATGATCCGGGCGGCAACCAACACAAACAGCGCACCGACCGCCACCACGTCGTACCGCCAGCGTCCCCATGCAAACAGNCCCAATGTCACGCCCAGTACACCAAACGCAATCNCTTGTTCGCTGGTCATCGCGGCTCTCTCCGGGTGCGGGCCGGTGAACCGCCTCCCCCGATCTCCATCGAACATGTCACGTGTCGAACTCCCTGCCCATTCTGCAGTCTTCCTGGTTCGCTCCCCAGCGTGCAGGTCTCCTGACGGCAGGCGCCGAACTCCCTACCAACCACCGGCGCCCAACTCGACCGGCCGACGGAGGCCAGGATGGGGGCGCGTCAGTCTATCAGGCGGCCACGCGATTGACGACCAAACCTTACGACCCGACGCGCTTGCAGTCAGGCGGCGTCTCATTATCCTATTAGTAGCCTGCATCGCGGCAGAGTGCTTAATTCGACCACCGTCCGAGTGAGGTCCCAGCGGCATGATTACAAATGGTGATAGCGCTACCCCATCCGATTTTCAAATTCAACAGTTTCGCGTTGATCTCACTACCCAGCAGGTTGCCCCCGAACTGGTTGTCTGCGAGGACTTCGAGGACGTGTTCGGTGGCATGGCACGCGGCTTCAAGGTCCTGGAAAATGCGCCGGTCGATGATGCCTACGCACCCGAAGCCGCCCTGCTGATGAATCTGGGCATCCTGAGCGGCACCGATTTCATGACCGGTCTGCGTACCTATTTCAACGCCTACTCGCCGCTCAAACGGGCGCTCAACGGAAAACCGTCGGCAATGTGGTCCACCGGGAGTGGGAAATTTGGGACAAAACTTCGTTACCTGGGAGTTGACGAAGTACTGTTCACCGGGCGTTGCCCGGAACCTATGTATCTGCGTATTTACCGCGCGGGTGATGGCCAGGCCCCCCAGTTTGAATTCCGCAGTGCCACCGAACTGGTGGGGCTCAAGGTCAACGCCAGAATCCAGCAACTCTATACGGAATACCCCGATGCGCATTTCGCCGTGATCGGTCCAGCGGGCGACAACTACCAGAAAGTGCGTTACGCCGGAATTGCCTTGTCGACTGTCAATCAACTCACATCCGGAGATCCCAAGCCACGCTGGTGCGGACGGGGTGGAATGGGCGGTGTCCTGGGATCCAAGAATCTGCTCGCGATTGTCGCAGATATCGAAGACCCCGAGCCGAGCAAGGCTCCCGCCATCATGAAGGAACTCAATTCGGAAATCGCCAAAGGCAAGGGGAGCTCCCGTTTCCGAGACAAGAAAAAGGGAGGGGCGGGTGGCACCTGGGCGAACTACGAGGCACTCAATCCCATCCACGCGATGCCCGAGATGAATTTTGTCCCGACCGGAACCGCGGTCTCACTCCCGCTGTATCGCGACAATGTCGAATCGACGGGAGACTTCATCGTCAAAGACGAATCCTGTTTCCGTTGCGGCATCAGCTGCCACAAGAACGTCTACGACAATGACAATGGCAAAGCTGCCAAGTTCCGTGCCAAGCTCGATTTCGAGCCACTCAACCTGCTGGCTTCCAATATCGGCATCTTCGATCTCGATCAAGCCTGCGTACTGGTTGAACTCGTCGACGAAATGGGGATGGACTCGATTTCGTTCGGAACCACCCTCTCGTACATCCTCGAATACAACAATCGGCACCCCGACAACCCGGTCGCTGGCGGTGTTCGCTACGGTGAGTACGACAACATCCACGACTTGATCGAAAAGACCGGTCACGGCGAACTCGAACTGGTCGGCCAGGGATCATTGCGGGCTTCCGAGGAGCTGGAAGAAAGGGGATACGCGATGCACTGTAAAGGCGTCGAGTTCCCCGCCTACCTGCCCCAAACCAACCCTGGCTACCCATGGGCCCTGGCCGGCGGTCATATGTCGATGAAGACTTATCTGTTAGTGCTGCACGAACGCGAGACCAGCATCGACTATTGGGTCGATGCGATCACCAACCGCGGGCTCAGTATCCTGCGTGACGATTTTACGGGCGCTTGCAAGTTCACCGGACTGAACAACGATCAGATGGCCGAGGCGATTCACGCGGCCAGCGGCGGATTAGAGCTTTCCGCCGCGGAGATCGAGCGTACCATCCGTCGTACATTCCTGCGCGGCTACCTCCTAGAAGTCCGACAGGGATGCACCAGCGATGATTACGTGATGCCATCGGAGGTCCACCAGCAGTACGCACAAATCGAGCTGCCGTATTTCAACACGCCCGAGTTCTTTTCCGAATTGCAACAAAAGGTCATCGCAAGACTCGATGACATGCTGGTCTCGGAAGGATTCACACCCTAGCGCCATGCGTGTTCATGTCGAACTCCCGTCGTCGTTGATTCACGAATCGGGGGCCGCGCGGGAGCTCTTGGTGACGGCAGCGAGTCCGCTCGATGCCATCCAGCAACTAGGTCGGCGCTTCCCGCGGCTGCAGAAACGTCTGTTCGATGCCGACGGCCAGCTGTTTCCGTATCTCACATTGCTGCACAACGGACACCCGTTACTGCCGGCCCAAATGCGCTCTGTTGGTTGCCAGGATGGAGACACACTGGAAGTCATGACGCTCGCTGGGGGTGGTTAATCGCGGCCGGGCACCGCCGCCCCGCCCAAGGGAATGCACCGCCCACCGCAATGCGTTGGGTGCGCCATACCACACGCCTCACTCGAGCGGCACGCCAAACCTCGCATTGACGCGAACTGCCGCGTCGTGCGGGCATTGTTCTACGCAAGCCGGGTCCTGACCCACTCGTGAACTGCAGAGATCACAAACGATCGCCTTCTCGCTCACCATCTTGATCTCGACGTCGCCGAGCGTCTGGGGCACCCGGTCAATCCGGAGCGAGAGCGCCGTGTCACCAGCCTTGAGCGGCGGTAATAGTCGGACGGCGATCAGATTCTTGGCCATCAGTTGGCGGGCCGGAATGAGGGTCTTGTACTCCCCCGATCGCTGCTGTTTCTCATCCTGCGAGAACTCAAGCACGACACCGTTCAACGCGACCTCGACTCCCGCTGCAACGGATACCAGTTCGAGCGCATAGTGGTCGTCGGCGAGCCGCTCTGGCACAGCGAATTCGTGCCGGAAACAAATTGCCTGATCGAGTGTCTCATCGAGTACATCACCGTATTGCAGAGGCCCATTGACTAGCTCCCACAGCTCGAGGCCCCATTCAAACGGTGAAATTCCGAGCGCCCAATCGCCGTGCTGCTGGCTCGGGCGATGCCAAGACGTCGACGCGCGCTGCTCGGGGGCGACTCGCCAGAACGGACTCTGCTCGGGAAGCACGCCCGTATCGTGCATCTGGATCGAATCGTAGGGACACTGCCGTTCGCAGGTGTGGCAGCCGATACACCAGTCGTGGATCTGAATCTCACCGTTGTTTCCGCGCTGAATCGCGCCCACCGGGCAGTCGATCAAGCAGGACGGGTTGAGACACTGACGGCAGGCCGACGGCACGAGGAATCGGTCGAAGCGTGGTCCATCCAAGAACAACCGACTATAGCCGTCGTCGTGCGTATTGACGCATGCGCGCACACAATCACCACAGCGCGTGCAACGATCGAGATCGACCAGCAGTAACTGCTGTCCCTGAACCAGGCCTAATTCCTGGAAATCGGGCGTCGAAATCAGCGTATGACTTACGCTCAACTCCCTTTTCGCCACCGTTTCCGACGTTTCCCGCCGGGCATGGACCAGAGATTCGACCTGACGGTTGAACGCCGCGCTCGATGAGGTGAGTCGGCGAAACAACTCGGCGTCGATCACCGCGAGTTCGACCCTCCCCGGTTTGCGGGCGGAATCGTCTGGGGGATGATCGTAGGCTATGCACGTAGCACTTCTCGGCTGTTGGGTGACAACGCCCATTTCCCCGAACACGTCACCCCGCGAAAGGTAGTTGATCACCCGGGGCGTACTGACCGAGCGTTGACGTTGGTGGATGGCATCGGCGTACAGCGTCTCCAGTAACAGACGTCCGCCCAAACAGACTTCGAGCTCGGTCCACTCCTTGGCTGCCCCTTTGGGACCCCCGGTAAAAGTCATCACGGGCGACAAGTTTTCCTCGCGCTGAAACAACGGGAAGACCTCTTTGGCCGCAACCAGGTTGCGGTCTTTGATCAACTCATTGAACGCGCCCACGATCACTTTCGTGGGGTGGCCATTGACATCCCCATCCGCCGCAATCTTTCGAGCTACGCCACGGGCGGCTTCGGGGAGCATTTGCCAGACTCTCTGCTGTGGCGTGGCAGCCGCCACCGGGCTCGCCGATTTCGCTGCGCTCCCGCCGAGCTTCTCCGCCAGCTTAGCCTCGAGCTCGGGTGGCCACGGGTCCACACCCGTCAAGCCGGCCTCGAGCATCAAAGCCAGCTTAACTTTCAGTTGCGCCAGTGGCGTGGTCGGGCCCTTCCCCGCTACGGCGGCGGGTTGCGTTTCCGCTGGCGTCTCGGCCGGTTCCGGGGTGCGGAGAAACACTTGCGGTTGCTCCGCGATCTTCCGCGCGAGCGCTTCGGAGTATCCGTACTTGCTCGTAAACAGCTCCCGGATCGCATCGGTCTTGGATTGGATCTGCGCATCGGTATTCCCCACCTGCTGGTCCAGAAATACCTGCGGTTGTTCGGCGATCTGCCGCGCCTGACCCTGACTGTACCCGTACTTCTTCGTAAACAGATCGAAAATGGCGTCGGTCTTTGAACGGAGTTCCGCAGCCGACATCGCGGCGCCACCGTCGGCGGATGGAACCGCGGCCGTTTTCGCGACTTTTCGCCACAGGAACGGTTTGGGCTGCTCCGCAATCCGCTCTGCCTGCTCGTCGGCGTAGCCGTATTGCGTTGTGAACAGATCGAAAATTTCTCCGGCTTTGTTGCCCGCCTCCTCCGCTGGGAGCAACTCGAAACCGTCGGGAACGCCTCCCGGTTCGGCCGAATCCGCCTTCGCACCCGCCTGAGCCGCTGGAGGCGAGGCACCACCGCCAGGGACCATCGCATCAAGTTTTGCCTGGATTTCCGGCGTCAGCGGGTCCATCCCCGTCAGACCAGCCTCAAGCCGCAGCGCCAGTTCGGCTTTCAATCGCTCCAACCCACTAACTTGTCCACCACCGGCACCCGACTCGAGCTGGCTGCCGTCCCCATCGCCGCTGGACTCACCGGAGACCAACGCATTGCATAGCGCGGCCCAATCGTGAATCTCCTCGTCTACGAGGACCGTTTTGACATCGGCAACCACCTGCACCACACCACTGCGAATGATATAGACGGCATCGGATGCCTCACCTTCGGTACAGATGATCGCGCCGGGCTCGACCACCCGAAAATCGACCTCCGTACGAATGACTTCGAGTTCGTCGTCCGATAGCGGTTTCAGAATCTCCAACTGACGGAGGTGGTTCTTGAGAACACGTTCGCGATAGATCTCGTCGATCCGTGCGCGGTATCCGGCGTCGCGCTGAATCTGGTCGAAGATATTACGCTGAAATTCGAGGATCGCCCACGGCTTGTTGGCGATGATTGTGGCCGAACGCGGCTGCAGCGTCATGCAGCTCATTTCCCCAAACACCTCGCCTTCATAGAGTGGTGCCTGCCGCGAGTTGTAATCGACGTCCGACGGCCCGTCGATTGGAATGAACGCCGGCTTGGGGCGGCTGCTCTGGCCCGCTCCGTTGGCACTCGCCTGACGCGTCAGGTCGACCATTACGTGCGCCGTTGCCACCTGTCGCTGCGCCGGGTCCGCCGCGGTCTCGCGCTGTTGCAACTGCTGCGTCAGTTCCGCAATCTCCTCGGCCAGGCGCCCGGCCGAGGATGTCGCCACCCGCGCGGCGACCTCGAGTTGCTTCAACGCCAAGAGATCCTGGGCGGACAGGATATAAAACGCACTCGCGCCCGCCTCTCCCTGCAGGCAGACCGTCTCCCCCTTCTGGTACTGCCGGAGCATCGTCGCGCTCGGGTATTTTTCGAAACTTGGTGCACGCTTCAGCCCAGCAAACAGCTGCAGCTTGTTCAGTTCGTCGGAACTTAGCGAGCGATCGCCGACACGTGACGCTAATTTGACTTCGGGGTTGACAACAATTTTTGCCACGTGACCATGCGACCCTTGTGAGAGTGAAACCAAACTACCCAGTCTAGCTTCGACGGAATGGGAGAGTCAAACCTCCTAGGGTATCGAGCGACCCGGCCTGGCCCGTGGCCGGCGGTCCCCGGCCACCGTGGTCCGGTCGGCATCGGGAACACGGGCGGAGGCGTTTTCGATCGCCGCTGACNCCTCTCGAGCCGACGCAGGCCAGCCCGCGACCGAAACACTCTCCCGGCGGCAATTGCGTTTCAGAATTGAGCCACTATTATTGAATCCGGTGAAACCAACCTACAACAGACCGCAGTGGTTTCCACCCTCGGAACCATGTCACGAGCAACCACTTTGAACATCAACAAGAGCCATCGTCTTTGGTGCCTTTTCAGCACCGGGATCTTGCTGGCGTCGTCGCTGGGCTACGTCCTGTACGCCCGCAGCGTTCCCAACGGTCCGACCGGCGGCAGCTGGCAAGGGATGCTGTTTGGAATTGTCGGATCCGCCATGATGATCTTTGCCGGACTGTTCAACGGTCGGAAACGAACTCCACGGATGCGAATTGGGTCCGGGACGTTCTGGTTGAAAGGACACATCTGGATTGGATTGCTGAGTTTTCCGATGATCCTGTTCCATGCGGGATTCCGCTTCGGCGGCCTGCTCGAACAGGCCNTGATGATCGTCTTTGCCGCCATCACGATCAGTGGCATCGTTGGACTCGTTCTGCAAACCTATGTCCCCCGNGTGATGCGGGAGAGCATGTCGACNGAGGCGATGTACGAACAAGTGCCACATCTTTGTCAGCGACTCCGCAAGTTGGCGGATCAGCAGGTTGAGGAGGCACTGGGTAGCTCTCTACTGGTTACCCCCGGTCAGGCGGAGAACGACAAACTGGCGCTGCGCGACTTCTATCTGCACCGTGTGCGTCCCGCNCTGGCCTGGGGCCCGGAGGCCTCCGCCAGCTCTCAACCGGTCGACGCCTCGGCGATGTTTTCCCAAGTGCGGCTACTCCTCCCACCTCGCTTCTATGGAACACTCGACGAACTCAAGTCGATTTGGCAAGAGAGACGCCAGCTGGCCCGGCAGGCAAGCATGCACCACTGGCTTCACGGATGGCTGTTGATCCACGTCCCCCTCTGCATGACGTTGTTAGTGCTCGGAATCTCGCACGTCGTGATGTCGCTTTGGCTACCGATCTGGTAGGTGTACTGAATGCCCGACTCGCGTAAGATCCGTTCGATTTCGCGCCGACTCAACATCGAGCTCGACCACCTGTCAAACCCCATCCGGCAACGTCGGTTCCGGTGGGGCGTGTGGTGCACGGTGGTCCCGATTGTGCTGATCGCGCTGGCCGCCGTCACTGGAAAATGGACGATTTACTGGGCCCGCCCGGTAGCTTCACAACACCACAGCATCGGCAACGACTGCGGCCAGTGCCACAGCAAGCACCTGCAACCGATCGTCGCATTGGCCGGCCGATTCGGTCTGCCGGGGGCCGCGCATGCAAGTTCTGTGACAGATCAGGATTGTCAGAACTGTCATCGCGAAGACACGTTCGATCACAACCCCGTCATGGTCGACCACGCGATCGGTGGGTGCGTCGCGTGTCACAACGAACACCGCGGCCAAGACGCGCTCTCCCTGGTTGCCGACGGCAACTGCACACTCTGTCACGGTGACTTGAAGACTACGGATGAGAGCTCGACGTTCCATTCGGGAATCACTTCACTGGACACCCACCCTGAATTCGCCCTGTTACAGACTCCAACCGAATCCGGGCCCGCGAAAGGACACGCCGTCCACTCGGTGGCAGAGCTCGATCAGGGCACGTGGCGCGATAAGTCACAACTGTACTTTAACCATGAAACCCACCTCTCTGATGACGGGGTGCTGCTCCCGGCAGATCACCCAGACAATGGCGATGGCGACCAGAGCAGGGTGCTCACCTGTGCCGATTGCCACCTCCCCGACGATCGCGGAGAGTACATGCAACCGGTGGTCTACGAGAAACACTGTCAGGAGTGCCACCGTCTGGAGGTCAGCGAGTCGCTGCTCGTCGGGGGCGAGTTACCACATGCCGCACCTGGATTGCTCGCCGGAATACTGCGAGAACGCCTGGTCGCCTACGCCCAGACGCACCCGGCCGAGGTATCGCCGCCTGCCAATGCCACCGACGTATTACCCAACAAGTCGACGCCGACGGCACCCGCGCCAAAAGATGCCTGGGAATGGGCAGAACGCAGGCTCTCCAGTGGTGACACGTTCCGCAGTGTGACCAGTGCCTGTAACCTCTGCCACGCGAAGGACGCGAATCCGACAGCAGGGGCAATCGCCGCGCTGAACATTGTGGCGCCGCAGGTTCCCGAGCGATGGATGCCACACAGTCAATTCAGCCATCGCCGTCATGAGGCGGTCGACTGCACCGAGTGCCACGAGGGCGTTGGCGACAGTTCCTCGGCGACCGACATCTTGATGACGTCGATCGACACCTGTCGAAACTGCCACGCCTCGCGAAACATGGTAAACAGCAATCGTAATGTTCGTACTGATTGCATTCAGTGTCACCGCTACCACAATCATCTCAGCGGTACTGACCATCGAAAACCAGCTGCCGCCGATTAATTGATCTGTTCCACTCCGGCCTGCGCATCGAGGCCGACGACCGACGCGGTGCCATGCAATTATCTCGACCGGCTTTCCGGCGATCCTACCAGCCCGACTCAACGGACATGTCCCGAAAAAAACTCGCTTCGACGCTGCTTGCCATGCTGCTCGCCATCGCCTGGATCGGAGGCGGCCGCGTCTCTAGCAGCGACGACACGCCGGCCACTGCACCGGTCGCCAAAGCGGCCCCTGACTCCGATTATTTCGCTGCTCCGCTGCAAATCATCGACGCGCAGCGACAGTACGAAGGAGTTCACTCCTGTTCGGCGACGGCTTGCCACGGCAGTGCCCGCGCGGCTGCGACCGGTTCGATTCAACGCAACGAGTACGTCACGTGGTTCGAGCAGGACCCGCACTCCAAGGCGTTCCAGGTACTGCGCAATGAGGTGTCGCAGCGGATGATGCGCAATCTCGGGCTGGAAACCCCGGCGACAGAGCACGCGGACTGCCTGAAATGCCACAGCCCCCTATCCCAGGCAACCCGCCGGGGCAACCGCTACTACGGCCAGCACGGTGTGAGCTGCGAAGACTGCCATGGTCCCGCCGGCGACTGGATCGGAGAACATTACCGCCCCGGCTGGGACGATCGCGATGTCACCCAGACCGGAATGCTGGACACCAAGNCCCTCNACTCCCGGGCCCGTGTGTGTGCCCGCTGCCACGTGGGAGCCGTCGATGGCGAAGTAAATCACGACTTGATCGCAGCCGGCCATCCGGCGATGAAATTCGAATTCAGCGCCTATCACGGTGCCCTACCCAGACACTGGAAACCGAGCCCCCAGGAGAAACTACCCGATTTCCCCGTCCGCCTCTGGAAGGCGGGGCAACGCGCCGTGACCGCGGGAGCGCTAACGCTGCTGGACCTGCGGGCGCAAAAGGCCGAGACCAACGCACCCGGCGCGATCTGGCCCGAGTTGGCCGAATACGATTGTTTCTCCTGTCACCGAGACTTGCCGTATCGCTGGCAGGGCAACACCACAACTGCCAAGACCGTTCGCTGGGGAAGCTGGTACTCCGGCCTGCTTGAAAAAGGTGCAGCGCAACCTGATTCCGCGCTATCCCGTCTGCGGGCCACGATGGAACGCAGCATCATCGCCGATCCCCGGGCAGTCCGACGCGAAGTCGGACAAGCACTGGCCGATCTGCAATCGCCGCAAACGTCATTCGACCTCGTGAGCCGCGCCAGCAAGTCTGAGCTGGTGGACTGGGATTCTGCCGTGCAGCTGTATCTCGCAGTCCGGGCACACGAACAGTCGCACCGCCAGGCCCGCCCGACGGACGAACAGAACGAAGAGACGATGAAGCGCATTGAGCAGGTAAGACACTGGCTGCAGTTTCCCGAAACGTATGTCAGTCCGCGCGGGTTTCGCCGGCCACAAGGCGAACAACCTCCACCCCGTGAGGCCGTGGCGGAAGCCCTCCGCGACCTGGTCANCAAACTGGAAGCTGGCGGAGGTGACACCACTCCCCCCGAGCAGGAAAACGATCCATGTCCCTGACAGCGCATCGCCGCAGCCCGATGCCCGGGCAGTTGACACTCCAGATTCCGCGAATCGGCGCGCTGGTCGGTTGGGGAATTTTGTNGGTCGTCGTCAGCGCTGGACAGCTCTGCGCGCAGCAGCCCGAAGGCACCCAGCCAGATTCCCGCACCTACGTCGGTTTTGCGAAATGCGTCAGCTGCCATAACTCAGGCCTCGCCGATGCTATCATCCGACTTCCCGGCGGCCTATCGCGCGCCGTCACAGACGACCAGTGGATCCTCTATCGGGAGTTTGCGATCTGGTCTCAGAGCGACAAGCATGGACAGGCTTACGCTGTGCTGCTTAATGAGCGCTCCCGGCAAATGGGAAAATTGATGGGGGTGAAAGAAATCCACCGGGATACGCGTTGCCTAGCATGCCACACGGGACTTCCGCTGGCGGACATGATGCCGGATGACAAGGGGATGTGCGCAAGCGAAGTGGCTGACATGGACGATGTTCGGTTTGGCATCAGCTGTGAAGGCTGTCACGGCTCGTCGGGGGATCGCGCGGAGACCAAGGGCTGGTTNTTCCCCCACGCGATTCAACCACCAACCGATCGCAGCGCTTCCCGGGCGGATGGTGTCTGGCGGTATCTCTCACCCCAGGAAAAGCAAGAGGGCTTTGGTTACACCGACCTGCGGTCACCCGCCAACCGGGCTCGCGCCTGCTTGTCGTGCCACCTGGGTGACGCGCCAACGGGGCGTGTTGTTACACACGAAATGTACGCCGCCGGTCATCCACCACTACCCGGGTTCGAGATTGGTGCTTTCATCCAACAAATGCCACGTCACTGGCGCCACCCGGTGGAGAAAGGCGAACAACTCCGAAAATCTTTTCTTGAGGCAACCCGGGATCCCCTGTTTGCAGAGGGCACCTTCCGACCAAACGGGCTACCGAAAACGACAGCAGCTCTGGTGGGTGCCATGGCGTCGCTCAGCCAATCGGTCACGTTACTGGCCGATCTCGCTGAACAGCGAACGAGTACACTTCTGGCACAACGCCCCCAGTGGCCCGATCTGGCCCAGTACGATTGTTTCGCCTGCCATCATGAATTGCAGTCCAGAGGGTGGCGACAGTTCCGGAAACAACGTACGGGGGCACCGGGAAGGCCCTTGTTGCGCGAGTGGCCCACTGCCTTGGTACGNCTGGCGGTCGACGCCAGCGGACGGGNTCCCGAGGAGTTGGAACGACAGCTGGCCCCGCTACACGTCGCGGNGGCCGCTCGACCGTACGGCGACCCGGCCACGCTGGTCCAACAGGCCAGAAAAGTGGCGTCCTGGGCCGATGATGTGGCGGCCGATCTCGAAAAACAAGTCCTCACCCGGGAAGCGGGAGAAACCCTCCGTCACACGATCTGCCAAACCGGTTCTGAGCGCATTGTCGATTACGATTCGGCTCGCCTACTGGTGTGGCTCTTCATTCTCGTCGATCGTGAATTGAACACCACGACGCTGGATGTCACGCGGCTTTTCTCGGCCAGCCGAGACGGGCTGGGCAAGATGCTCGGCGACTATGAAGAAGACAATCCAACGGGAAACATCCTGAAGACGATTAACGCCAAGAGCGTGTCGCTGAACCTGCACCAGGGTCGTGAAATCTCGCAGCCGTTGCCGGGCCTGACGGAGCCCTTCAACCTGCGGCAAGTCGAACTGGACAAACGCCTGTCGGTCCTCGAAGTCTACGACGCGCGTCAATTCCAGAACCAGATGAAAGCCCTCGGTGATACACTCGCCCCATGAGCCACTGTGCTCTGGGGTGTTCGTGCTGGTGGCATCTGTCAGTAGACGAGTATCGTTTCGAGAAAACTCGCGAACAGATTGCCCGTGCTACCGCCGAGCGGGTTATAGAGGTCTTTGAAACCCCGACCGGGCACCAGCCCCGACACCCCTCCCACAAACAGGATGTTGTTATTCAGATGGGGTCGGTATTCAACACCCAGACTCATATCGGCGCCGATGTAATTGTGGACGTCACTCTGAAAGACAAATGTCTCGAGGATTTCGGTCTGGTTAAACCACAGGAAATTGACGTTCCCGATCAATTTAGTTTTGGGCGTGATGTCTGCGTCGACCCCAAAGTTTGCTAACTGCAATCCTGGATTGACGAAATTCGTCTGCCCCACCGTCTTGCTGGAACGCATGTCTGGCAGCAGACTCGCCCGGTTGACGAGATTGACACCCAACAGGCGTACGGCCTGCCGCTGCCAGTAGCTGAACTCGCCTCCGGCAAAATTCGGATTATCGAAGATCGCATCGAACCCCTCGGCCTTGTCGTCATTGATGTCCGGATCACCGGACGCGAAAAAGTAAGAGGTGCGAAATCGCATCCAGTCACGATCGTACGACAGTTCAAAGGCTCCCATCACGGCATCGATTTCAACGGGGCGGCCCGCTAAGGGGTTCAGAGCGTCGTCACCCGTAACCCAATAGAACGCGTTGTTGATGTTCAAACGCCCGATATGTCCACTGTTAGCCACTCCGAAGTAGTACGATTCAATTCGGTGCGGCTGCGCGACACCCGCTGCGTCGGGTCGCACCAGGAAGTCGTTTTCATCGTATTTCAACGATGCCTTGTCATGATTGGAGTGGAAGCTCAACTCCATGGTAAAGCCGGGCCAGATGAAGTCCTGGCGGTAATAGTTCGCTACGACCGTGTTTTGGCCCCGATCTTCAAACGTATTCAGCTCGCTATTGACTTCCTTTGCCGTCTGGTCGAACCAGACGAGATTGAACTGATCAAGATTGGCGCGACCGGTGCCAAACAACCTGACCCCTCGGTTGATATCACTGAAAATAAAGCCGCGGAAGTCACTCACAAACAACTGGGAACCCATGCGAACCGACAACGTGTCGTAATTCGGACTGAGGTCTGCGATCTTCGCTTCCGCAAACCACTCCTCCAGCGCGAAGTCCTCTCGAAAACGCGTCGTTCCTTCGCGCACGTCCGGATTGACGAGGCCCAGCTCGTTGGTATCGAGGTAGTTCATGTTGAAAAAAGCGGAAACCCGGAGCCGCCAGTCCGGCTGTTTGAACCCCGCCAGCCCGTGCATCAGGTCAAAACTGGCGATAAAGTTCTGATTGTAAAAGTACTGGTTCGGGTCACCGAAAAACTCTTCCTGCCTGGGATTCACCGTCGTCTCAAATGGAGTCGTGGGTGTTGGAACCTGGCGGGACTCGAGCAGCATCCGCGACTCACCAGTGAAGTTCAGGAACGTATTTTGACCCCAGATCGGGTAGTCACCTTTCAATACATTCTGCCGGTAGGGGTTCCAGCGATTCCCCAGTACAAACGGGTAATCGTCCTGTGCAGGGTGTCCCTTTCCGTACCGATCCCAGGTCGACGGTGCCAGTCGCCAGCGGTCTTCGATCGGCACAAAATGGGGATCGATCTGGTTTTCCCTGGGCAAGATGCTGGAAGGACCGCTGAATCCATGTGGCAGGTCAAGCTGCGGGTCCGAGGGATAGCCGGCCGGCTCCTCTCCGCTGCCGGACTGCTCGCGATCGGGGTCCCTATCCGGCGATTCGGTCGCTGGGGGTGCTTCCCCCGCACCCGGCAATTGACGTAACGCCGGCGGCGGGGTCTGCGGCGGGGGTGGCACAACGTCCTGAGCGAAGCTACAGGCGACGAGCCCCAGCACGAGCCCAGGGCCGACGAAGCGTAGCAGCGCCACACGCCGCGACCGGCGGTGAAAAACACCAGCGTCATCTGTCAGCGGAAGGAACACAAAAGCCGTTCTTCAAAAGGGGATTAAAGTGAATCGATTGTGGCAGTTATGCCGGTTTCCTCAATCATATCGGTTGCACGGCATCGTCCGGTCAAGACGAACCGGCAATTATGGGCAGTTCGTGTTGCAGGGGTGCCAGCGCCGGGCTTCCCATCACCGTCTCGCCGCAAGAATGGCTTCACAAACCGCGCGGAAGAATCCGATTGTACTGATCGTACGGACATGGACGTCCGTGTTTGGCTGATACGACGCTCGGGGGGGTACCAGAACCGATGAAACGCAAGCAGAGATTCCTGAGGACGCGCCGAAATCGCCGGCGCAAACTCGGCATCGAGCGCCTGGAATCGCGTCAGCTGCTAGCAGGCTCTCTGGACGCGTCAGTCGCCGTGCCGCTCCACAACCCGGAAATGGCGCTCGATGTCAACGGCGACGGACAGGTATCCGCGTCCGACGCGATCTCGGTCGTCAGTTATCTGAATCACTCCTTCGCACGATCCCGTCCCGACGGGGCGCCATCGGGTGCCGTGGGGGAAGCGGCACCCGATGGTGCTGTGCGATGGTTCTACGATGTCAGTGAGGATCAGGCGGTTTCTGCCGTCGACGCCCTGCTGGTGGTCCATTATCTCAATGCGGAAGGGGAGCCTGCCGGCCAACAGCCCTCCCAACTGGACCCCTCGACACTTCCCCCAGCGACGACAGCACCGGCGTTCGACGCGGCGCAGATCAGCACAACCGAAGTGGCAACGCTGCTTGGGCGGGCAGCCGCCGCGTCGGCGAGTGAAACAGCGATTATCGCAGTGGTGGACCGCGGCGGGACCATCCTGGGTGTGCGGGTCGAGGAGGCGGCGCTGACCACCATCACCGATGAACCGACCCTGGTTTTTGCGATCGACGGCGCCGTGGCAAAGGCTAGAACGGCGGCCTATTTCGCTCATAATCAGGCCCCGCTGACCTCGCGGACGATCCGCAACATTAGTCAAAGCACGGTGACCCAGCGGGCCGTGGAGTCCAACCCGAACATCGCCGACATCGACTCGCGAGAACGCGGCCCCGGTACCGTGGCACCGATCGGTCTGGGTGGGCACTTTCCCGCGGGGATCCGCTTCACGCCGCCGGTCGACCTGTTCGACATAGAAAACACGAACCGTGACAGTCTCGTTCACCCTGGCGAAGATACGATTAAAGGGACAGACGACGACGCGCTCCTGCCGCACCGGTTTAACATCGATCCCGCACACCTGGAGGAGAATGTCACCCTGCCGACGCCCGAATCGTACGGTTTCCAATCGGGCCGTCTGGTGTTCGCGCAGGCCCGAGGGATCGCGACCTTGCCCGGGGGTATCCCGCTCTACAAGAATGGCCTGCTGGTGGGTGGCATCGGCGTCTTTTTCCCAGGACCTGACGGCTACGCGACGCACGAACAGGGATTTACGGCCCTACCGCTCAATCCCTCTGAGGACGCGGTGTTCGCCGCAGAGAGGGCGCGTACCAACGCATCGCAAGTTCTCGAATCCGAGTGGATCGCATTTGCCGCCATGGGCGGTTCCTCGGAGGCCGGCTTGTCGGTGGGAAGCCTAGATGGAATTGACCCCCTGGACGGGTTCGACCTGCCCTTCGGTCGTCTGGATCTGGGCGGGATCACCCTCGAAGTCATCGGCCCCAATCCGACCACGGCCAGCCCCATCACAGGGGTCGAGTCGATTCGCCGCAAAGGCGTCGCGGTTGGCGTCGGGGACAACACCAGTGGCGCCGACCAACCGATCGCCCCCAACGGTGACCTTCATCGTCAAGGAGAGGCGATCCCCACAGGTTGGCTGGTAACGCCCCAGGCATCAGGGTTGCTCTCGGCTGCCGACGTGGAGCGGATTATCGAACAGTCGATCGCGGAAGCTGACCTGACGCGCGCCGGCATCCGCCTGCCGCTTGGATCTCGAACCCGTATGGTGTTCGGTGTGGCTGACAAAGACGGAAACATGTTGGGGCTCTACCGGATGGAAGACGCCACCTATTTTTCCGTCGCGGTCGCGGTCGCCAAGGCGCGCAACACGGCCTATTACGCAGATGCCAACGCACTGCAGGACATCGACAACGTCGCCGACCTGCCCAAACACGCAGCTTTTACCAACCGCACCTTCCGTTTTCTTTCCGAAGCTCGCTTTCCCGATGGTGTCGAAGGCAGCGCACCTCCCCCGTTCTCGATCCTCAGCGATGGCGTTGACGCGGAGAATCGCATCAACCCATTGAGCGCAGAAAACATCGGGACTCCGTTGCGAGCCTCTGACTTCACGTCGGTACTCGGCTACAACACGTTCCACGCGGGCCAGAATTTCCGCGATGCCAGCAATCATTTCAACCAAAATGGGATTGTCTTCTTTCCGGGAAGCGCCCCACTCTACCAAGCGGAAATCCTGGTCGGCGGATTTGGCGTCAGCGGCGATGGGGTCGACCAGGACGACGTTGTCACGTTCGCTGGGGCGGACGGCTTTGAGACTCCCGGCGAGTTTCGCGCCGACAGCTTTTTTGTAGGGGGGGTCCGCCTTCCCTACCAGAAGTTCCTGCGAAACCCGCACGGTTAGTCAACCCGCGTCGAATCATGGCCGCCCCGCGACTGACACCCGCACTACCCGCCGCCGGGACTCGCGCCCGACGCAGCCGGGACATGTCCCCTCTTCTCCCTGTGGCAGCAACCTGGCCGCGATCGTCACCTTCCTACGGGTGGCGCCGATGAGGTTCCCTAGCGGTTTGGAAATGGCACGGGCTTTCTAACAGGCTCCGCCCGTCTGCCGGTGGAATCAAGCCGGACCGTCGTACCAACCACACTCCCGCGCTGTTTTCATCGCGGGTCGTTGGGGATCCCTAACAACGCGCCGCCACCATCGACGGGCGTGTCCTTCCGACAGTGAGGGCCGTGTCTGAGCGCGAGCGGCCGGAGAATCGGATCAGATAGGGAGCCACGGGTCCCGTTCGGACCACACCGCGGCCATCGTTCCGCTCAGCGGGCCGCGGCACCATCAGCCGGAGCAACCCGGCTGCGAATCTCCGCGGGAAACCGGTAAAGGTCGGCGTCAAACGGGTCGTCCGAGACTCGGTACAACTGGCTCTGATGCAAGAACAGCCGTCGTTGCTCTTGCAGGCTTAAGGGACCTGCACCGATCCGCCCAAAGACCGACAGCTGGTTACCCGTCTCATCGACCGCTCGGTCGCGGTCGACCCCTTTCGAGATCGCCAGCGCCTCGCCGCCCTCTTTGTGCATGGCGTGGGTCGCGATCAACACGGGCGTCGGTCTCGGGCTAAAGCCCTCGCTTCCCGGTGTCTGGGGACTTGTCAGCTGGACCACACGCAATCCATGGTGGCCGTCCGCCAGATAGGCAAACTCGCTGGCGTTCGTGATGCCGAGTTGCACGTCATTCAGGTCGTCGATCTCTCCATGGGCGTTGAACACCTGGTCAACCACGGGGCGTTCCGGATTCGTGATATCCAGAATCACCAGTCCCTGTTTTCCCCCGGCAACATAGGCATAGGTCCGCGCGAGGTAGATGTTTCTCGCGTCGGGCAAGGCCAACGCCGACACCGGACGGGGTTTTGCGAGATCGGTCACGTCGAACACCTTGATTCCCACGTCATCGCAAACCATCGCGTACCGAAATTGCACCTGGACCGCTTTGGGGTTCGTCAGCACATCGGAGCCTACCACCGCGGTGATCACCGGCTCGGTCGGGTTGTCAAGCGAGACCACCACCAGTCCAGCATCCGCACATATGTATGCAAACGTACCGACCATCGTGATCGACCGCGCACCGGTCAGAACTCCGTCCGGGTTGTACGTCAATGCCCGTTCGAGGAAGTTGTTGGTGGGATCGCCATCGAGGAGCGTCCCGGCGCCTACCAGGATCAGCCCCTCGTGCGAGTCGGTTACGTACAGGAATGCGTTAACGAGGTGGACTTTCGGTTCTTCATTGGCGGGCGACTGGACGCGCGTCGGATCAGGGGCGGTCGTCACCGGAGCCGCAACATCTGTTGCATGGGTCGTTTTCACGTAAAACTTTTGCCCGATTGGGGAAACGGGTGCAGTCGTTATCCGTTCAGAAAAGTTCTTATGGTCGATAAACGCGATGTCGAAGACGCGCAGGCCCCCACTTCCGCAGGCCGCGTACAGGTATTCGCCTCGAGTCTGCACGGCCAGGATTTCAGGCTTCTTGAAGGGCCTTAGGATGCCATCGATGATGTCGATACCCGGGTGTTCATGCATATGGTGCAGGTGTCGATCATGGTGCACGTGCTCTTCGTAACTCTCGGGATAGGCAAGCTTGTGGAGCGTGCTGCCAATGACCGCCTGGGGCTCTTCGATTTCGCTCACGATTACGGCTTCGAAACCGTGTTCGCCCGCCGCCACATANCAGTAGCGCCCGATGAAGTTGGTGTAGTTGGTGCCCTGCATCAATAACTGGGCCATGATTGCGTTGTTGTCATTTTGTTTGGAAAGGTGGCAGTCGGAGCACATTTTTGTTTCGGTCGTACCCGGTGCGGTATTGCCATGTTTCATCCCCGGTCCACCCCGTACGGTATGGGGNACATTGGGGGCAAAAGCGATTCCACTGAGNCCGTCGGCGGAGATCGTCTGCTGCTGGATATAGATCGTCTCNCGGTTGCTATTGTAAGATGTTACGTGGATGGCACAGGCGGAGCGTACCGGTCCAATTCGGCGTCCCGTTACGTTACCGTCGTGGCCCAGCATATAGACATCGTCGCGCAACGTCTGGAAATTGTATTCGGTGTAATTGCGAGAGACTTCCCCTTCGTTGTGCAGGTCGGGCATCTTGAAATTGGCCTTCTGGGGCAGGTGGCACCCAAAGCAACTTGGATTCCAAGAGGAATGACAGGCGATGCAACTGAGACGCTGATTCTGGTGTGCGCATTGCGCTTGCCCGGGGTTCCCACCCCAAGCCATTTGTCCCTCCTCGAAACGCACCGTCTTCGCCATATGCGACTTGACGTTGTAATGTTCGCTCTGGGGGTCGATCGTCGCCGCAGTCTGCACCAGTTCCCAACGCAAATCCTTTTCGACCATCGAATTCTGGAACAGCTTCTGGCCGACAAGTTCGAAGCGAGGCTTGCCGAAGGGCGTGCGTTTTTGCAGCAAATTGTTGCCACCGACCGGTGCGGCCGGGCCCGTCGTTTCCATGCGGCCGGTGGCCGCAATACGATCCTGAATGCTCTGCTCGGACGTACCGTGACAATCAACGCACTTGATCTCGATTGCGGCGCGAACCTCTCCGTACAACTTCGTGTTGCCGTGGTTGTCCACGATGAAGTGNCAATCNATGCAGTGCATGCCTTTCTCCAGATGGATATCCATCAAGTGAACCGGGACTCCGTCTCGGTATTTACCCACGCCCCGCTCGGGACCTTCGGGGGGGGCAACCGCTGCCATCAGATTCCGCGTGTTCTTGGGGACGACCTGGCCCCGGTGGTCCAGTAGATTGCCCTTGCGGTCCTTTTTGAAAACGGCGCGGAATACCCATCCGTGGCCATGGAAGTCGGCGAACTGGGTGTGCTTCAGCTGCGGGTTGAGATCCGTCACGTTATCGAGGAAATTCGGATCTGACCATTTCCCGCGGACCGCCGAGCCCTCGGGATTCGCCATGTACGACCGCGCCACTTCCTCGGCAGTCGGTTTCTTGGGATGTGTCGGGTACATCAGTTCACCGTCGGTCTCGTTGTCCCACCACATGTAACCCAGATANCTGTTCAGGACGTTGGTGCCAGGGTGGATATGGCAGACAATGCACTGGCTCGTCGGTACGGCGAGGGTGAACTCGTGTTTGATGGGGTGGCCTGGCTCATTCCTGGGGATGGTGGGGTCGGGTGAGAAACTNGTCCCCCGGTTTCCATAACGCGCGTAGGGTCCGGAGTGTACAGGCGATCGGTCATTTGCATAAATGACGTGGCACGAACTACAACCGCTGGAGCGGTAATCCCCTGGGTGGTCGTTCGTTCCCAGGAAATTCAACGTAGGATCGAGCAAACGGGTCTTCTGGAGCCCGATAAATACCGGGTCGGTGCGGTTCTCCGTCCCGAAACCCCGGGTCCCCAGTTTTTCACGCGGGCGGCCCGTTTCTTCAAGCCGTTCGGGAATTCCGATTTCGGTGCGGAACCGCCCACCCCGTTCGAAAATTCTCAGCGTGTTGCCCGGTTGAGAGATTTCGAATCGTGGNAGCGGCTCGAGGAATGGCAATTCGAGTTTGTTACGGATCGCATCGACAGTCGGTGGAGGCACCGCGAGCACGCGCTGGGGCGTGCCGTTCATACTGTAACTCTCTCCGTAACGTGAGTACTTGTTCGGTATGCTGCCGTTGTTGTACAACGCTGCGCCCCAAAGCATGCACCCGTGCGTCATCATGCTCGTGCGTACTTGCAGGACTTCGGTCGCGTGACAACTCCCACAACTAATATGCGCAATCCGGAGATCTCCCGGATTCACAAATCGAATGAACTCCGGAGATTCGTGGTTCAGCAACGTGTAAGACCGCACCGGATTCGCAGACGTCCGCCAGGCATCCGGAAAACGTGGAGCCACGTGGGCTTGCAGTTTATCTGTGGACTCCGCGTTTCCACCGTGGCAATCAACGCACCCCAGGTGCAAGGTGCCCGTTTGATGCATATCCCCCACGCCTTGATGGCATTGAATGCAGCCCNCGCTTTTTGCCGCCGCCTCTGCTTTGGTTTGCNGTAACAGTGCGCGACCGTCAAAGCCGGCCGGGTACGGAAACGG
This sequence comes from Planctomycetaceae bacterium, assembly GCA_002702965.1. GTDB lineage: Bacteria > Planctomycetota > Planctomycetia > Pirellulales > Pirellulaceae > UBA9264. Next base: position 1,196 of record PADE01000088.1, on the reverse strand, counting down.
CCCGCCGACGGCCGATCGGGGGTCCCCGCCGTGTGTAATTCCCAACCGCGGTCGCGGCGTACCGCCCTCGACGAGCTTTGGCAGACGGGCCAAACGGCGACGCTCCTGCCCCAGCGCCGAACCGCTGCCAGCAAGTGACAAAGTCAACAACACCAACAATGACAAGCACTTAGAACAAAATTGGCGACTTGTTTCGTGAGGCATGAGGCGGTTCGACCGGTAGTGGTGNTGGATATCGACAGCGCNGGACTACGCAGGTGATATCGGTTATGCAAACCTATGGAATCAATTCGATTCGCCACGCTTTTCGCGACCTATACTGAATCTGCCGGCCGCGCCGATGCGGAACGTCTGGAAAACTGCAACATCCACCGAATCCGTGTGCTGGCTGGGAGTATCGACACAGCCGCCTGCTTCTGGAGGGTCTTACTCATGATCGTCTGGTTCTCCGACACCGAGAGTCTCCGTGGCCACAGACCATTGGGGGTAACAATCGCCGCAATTCTCTTGGGAACGCTGTCAGTCGGGCTGTGGGAGAGCGCGCAAGGAACCGCCTCGGACCGCGTGCTAGCATCCGCCCATGACACGCTCCGCAGCGGCGCCACATCGAAAACCCCAATCGCTCCTCAACTGCCGACGCCCGCTACGCCTCGCGCAGGAGAGCCGCAGCGACCCTCCGAGCGAGAACCACAGGGAAACATCGCCGAGTTGAAGATTGAGTTGTTCGAGGAAGCCGTCGCGCCCGCCGATGCGGCGTTCGTGTCTTACCCACAGGAGCCGGAGCCGGAACCGGAGCCGGAGTCGCGGGTCTGCCACTGTCGCCGCTGCAGCCCCCCCACCCCCCAACACCGGGCCGGTTATCCACGCCAGATTTCAAACCGCGCGCGGCCCTCGGTCACCTCCCATTACGGCGGTTATTTCGTCGGTGGAGGTTCGCCTCGCCGAGCCTCCTGGTCAAGTCGCCTGCTCGGTGGGGCCGAAGCGCGTGATCAAACCGAAGGAACCTGGGGCTGGGACTACACGGGGCCCCTGTCGCTAAGGCGAGTGGCGCTCAAATGGTGGCACGGAAGACGCCAGCAAGCGGGCGCCGGCAACTATCAGACGGAGCGCACAAAGGTCAAACGATCCCACTCCGAAGCTGGCTCCCACTCCGAAGCTGGTTCCCACTCCGAAGCTGGCTCCCACTCCGAAGCTGG